>NZ_JBOZWW010000043.1:0-22417 GCF_050864855.1 Candidatus Cardinium hertigii | reverse complement strand
GGGTTTTCTACCCATCTAACCACTACTTGTTCATCAGAAATATTATACATATGACTGATAATGAGAAGACCTATAATTAAACGAATAGGCAAAGGAGGTTGACCAGGTCCATAGCTAAAACCGCGGTCTAAATCTGATGCTAAGGAGTGCCAAGGAATCGAATCAGATAACTGGAATAAAGGATGTTTCGGGTTAAGAAAACTAGATAAGCGTTGCTCAAACAAACGTTCAAGGCTATTATTTATTTTCTTAGATTTCATCCTTATTTTGCAAGCTTTTTATACAAAACAACTCTAAAACTGGTTATTAACCAATACAAATTTAACCATTTATTTGCTGATTAACAAATAATTATACAGTATTTCAGGACCGACTATGTAATGCAGAACAACAATATAGAGATTACTACTATTACAATGTTAACCTGGATTATTGTAGCAACCATAGCGGCTATTGGAAATGCTGGTGTACCTATGGGCTGTTTTTTTCTAAGTGCTAGTTTGCTAACCAGCATGCAAGTTCCCATTACATTACTTAGCTTTATTTTACCATTTTATACTATGATTGATATGCTCGAAACGTCGTTAAACGTTTGGTCTGATGCCTGTGTAGTCATGGTAGTGAATAAAGATTTTTCGAAAGATGAAAAATAAATTTATCTAAATAGTCGGGTTCTGTCGGACCTATAATTGATGTGTGATTCGTAAAGGTTATTACACCTTTATTGTCTGATCAAGTTTAAACCTGACAGTATGTGATGATTAAACCGATATATACCAAAAATAATAAAATAGTATAGAGTGGTTTCGGCAGGAATCGAACCTGCATCAAAAGTTTAGGAAACTTCTATTCTATCCGTTGAACTACGAAACCCTTTTCCTGCTAATTTAGTCCATTGTTGCCTTTTTTTCAACTCTATAAGGATATATCTGGATTAAAAGTATCAAGCCTTCCATGCACTAGCAGATTAGGTTTTTTGTTAAAAGTTAATACATACGGTAAACAAAAAATAAAATATTGAGGCCGTTGCAATAGAAAATCACAAAGAATATTTTAGCTATTATTGCATATATTTTCAGTAAAATTCTGGATTTTTATGTCTTTTATAGGACATAAAACAACAATTACATAGCTATTTTTTTGTTTTTAGTACACTCTACTTTTCTATTGCAACGGTCTCATATTTACAATTTTTTGTCTATGGTTTTTATTTTACATATTGCCTACTGTATATTTTCTCTGAGGGCTGGATAATTGCAAGCGGTTAAGTAGTATTTATCCTATTAGCTTTCTTTCCTTTTTTGTAAATTTAGTCTGATCCTATTATTTATCAATTCTCGCAAACAGTACAATGGCACATAGGACCCTTCTCTATACCAGAAGATTTACCCAATTCACGCCCAATAATTTATAAAGTTTATGGCGCATCATTTGCTTTCTATTCAATATACTTTAGCCATGGATCGCATGGCTCTAAAGCGATTTCCCAAGCGTTATGTCTTCCTTCTAGTAACTTTGAGCAGTACTTGTTTTTACCTATCTTGGTGTTCTTTTTGGTTGGGTGGTTTATTATTTGTAGCTATTGTCCCGATACTCGGCATCTTTAAACTGCTCACTATCGCACCCAAACAAAAATATTTTTGCCTATTTTCAGTTGTTTGCACCCTATTTTTTTGGAATACACTAACGATTTGGTGGATTTATAAAGCTACTTTTCCTGCTTTTCTTTTTACAGCATGTTACAATACATTTTGTCTGGCTCTGCCTTGTTTTTTTTATTATTACATACGGAAATGGGGCAGACTATATATGGCCTATTTAGGATTGGTAACGAGTTGGTTAACATTGGAATATGCACATCTTTCTTGGGAATATTGGGAACTTACTTTTCCTTGGCTAAATTTAGGCAATGGATTCGCGGCGTTGCCACAGTGGATTCAATGGTATGAATATACTGGTGTACTAGGAGGTTCCCTCTGGGTTTTAATAGTAAACATTCTCCTTTATCATTTGTTGTTTGAAAAAGCAAATTTTATTCTATTCAATGGATGGTGTTGGGGAATCCTATTGCCTATAGCCATAAGTTTAATGATCTATTATGGTTATAAAGAAAAAGGAAACAATCTAGAGGCGGTGGTGGTTCAACCCAACTTTGATAACTATACTGAAAAAGATTATAGCGCTCCCTGCTTTATTCCTTATCCGCGTCAAATAGATCGATTATTAACCCTTTCTAAACAACAGCTTACGCCAGCGACTTCTTTAATAGTTTGGCCTGAGTCAGCAATCGATTGCTGGTTGGAAGAGGTGAAATTGCGTGACTATCTATTGATGCAACCTATATTTCAGTTTTTGCATACTTATACTGCTTTAAACCTTATAACCGGTATCACTTCTCGTTGTGTGTATGGTCCAATCCAAGCTACAAAAACTGCTCAAATAAGCAGAGGTGTATATGTAGACTACTTTAATAGTGTTTTTTATTTAAAAACCAGAGAAAAAATAGATATATATCATAAGCAAAAAAGATTGCCAGGTGGAGAATATATCCCTTATTTTCATCTTCTACCAGTACCATTATGTGCTTGGCTCAAACAAAAATTTATTGATATTGGAAATATAGATCCTTGTTTAGGTAAAGGGAATGAAACTAAGGTGTTTAAAATAGATGATGGCATAAACGTAGCGCCAATTATTTGTTATGAATTGCTTTATGGCGCTTTTGTAGGTAGAAGTGTCCAAAAAGGGGCCAATTTGTTTGCGGTAGTAACTAATGATGGTTGGTGGGGAAATACGCCGATATATCACGATTTTTTTCAATATACCCGCTTATTGGCTATTGCACACCGAAGGAGTGTGGTGCGGGCAGCTAGTACTGGTATTTCTGGATTCATCAGCCAGGGTGGAGCGGTAATAGCTGCCACAAATCGATTAGAAGTTGCTGCAATTCGGGGTGTAGTGTGCGCTAATAATCAATTGACTTTTTATAGCTTACATGGCGATTATATTGGTCGTATCGCTGCATGGATTTGTTTTATATTATGCTGTATCGTGTGGATCGTGCGATTGCAGCAAAAAGAGTAATGGCTAAAGGCCAATGTAGCTTTTCACTATAGGGGCAAATGGCTAGCCAGCCATTTTTATTGTGCAACCACTGTACCCAACTGTTTAGCGATTCGGCACTCTGTATCCTTAAGTGATTGGTGGACTTGTAATAGATGGATTTCTTCATCTGCAGATAACCCTTTTTTAAGTGCTTCTCTATTTTCTTCAATAAGCTCTTGTACCAAACGAATTTTTAGCCTAAGGATAACTTCCAAACTCATTTGATATACATTTTGGGCCTCTTCTGTAGTATAAATACTATATTTTTTGATCCAAGCTTCACTAATATCATGGGGGAAAGCGGTTACATCGATGGCTATTTTTCTAATGGTTGCTTCTGTACTATCCAAACAACACTGCATATCCACGCATCTGCTCTGCTTAAATACAGTTTGACAATAATCAAAAAGAACTTTGCAATCGGTAGATCTAAAGACTACATCTTCTAATTCTAATAGTATATATGCATACAATGGTTTTCCTTCCGCTACAGTAGTGGTACCATAGGTC
This sequence comes from Candidatus Cardinium hertigii, assembly GCF_050864855.1. Lineage (GTDB taxonomy): Bacteria > Bacteroidota > Bacteroidia > Cytophagales > Amoebophilaceae > Cardinium > Cardinium hertigii_C. The sequence goes on along the minus strand of NZ_JBOZWW010000043.1, from coordinate 18,802 downwards.
AGCAGAATACGCATAATTTCCCGTTCATAGGCTTCAATACTTGCTGTGAGTTTGCTGATAAAAGGAATGTTTTTCCGGTCTAGGGATGGCCTATTTTTTGCGGTAGTATGGTGTTTGAAAAAAGTTTTTTTTTGTGGCCGTACTTCATTAGTTTGATGCTGTAATGTATGATAAGTGGTAAAAAGCACTGCTTCTTCTATAGAAAAGAGTTGGCTACATTTTTTAAGAAATAACGTGCGTGTTATTTCGTCTGGAATAGCTATAATGCTTTGCACCACTGCGCGTATGGCCTTTGCTTGTTCCACTGGATTTTGTTCAGTAGACTGGTTGAGTAGGACATTAGCTTTAAAGGTCACAAAGTCTTGAGCAGTGCAATGGATATAATGCTTAAAGCCATCTGTGCCTACTTTTCGTAGGTAACTATCTGGATCTTCTCCTGTAGGTAATAAGATGACCTTTACCTCCAATCCTTGCGCTAATAGTTTATCTATGCCACGAAAAGCAGCTTGAATACCGGCTTGATCGCCATCAAAAATTAGTGTAACCTTAGTGGTCAAGCGACGCAAAGCCTCTATTTGGGCTTCAGTAAGGGCCGTACCAGCAGAAGCGACTACCTCTTCTACACCTGCTTTATGAAAGGCCAATACGTCGGTGTACCCTTCTACTAGGTAACAGTGGTTGATTTGTTTAATGGAGCGCTTGGCAAAAGAAAGACCATATAATAAACTACCCTTTTGGTATACAGCGGTTTCAGATGAATTGATATATTTAGGACCATCTACAGCAGTAGTCATATGCCGTGCACCAAATGCCACCACTTGGCCTGAACCATTCTGAATCGGAAACATCAATCTCCCCCGAAAACGGTCATAAACTTTGTCTCCGTTTTGGATCACCAATCCTGCTGCAATCAATAGCGCTAAGCTGATTCCTTTCTCTACAGCAAAGGTATAGAATCCATCCCACCGATCAAGGCTGTAGCCTAATCCAAACTTTTTTGCTACTACAGATGAAATGGCCCGTTGTTCCAAATAGGGCAAGGCTACTTTAGCAGCTTCTGTATGGTTCCAGAGCAAATTTGTGTAATAATCTCTAGCTAAATTCAATAAGATATAGAGACTTTCTTTGGCGTTATAATCTTGCAAATCACCTGTATCATCTGCAGTTGGTGTGACCGGTATGCTATACCTTTGAGCAAGATAAGTAAGGGCTTCTACAAAGGAGACTCCTTCTATCTGTTGTATAAAGGTTATAACATCTCCTGCAGCATCACATCCAAAACATTTATAAAATCCTTTTATGGGCGATACTGAAAAAGAAGGAGTCTGTTCGTGATGAAAAGGACAACAAGCCCAAAAATTTTGTCCCTTTTTTTTAAGGGGGATAAAATCAGCAATTATTTCTTCAATACGAGCGGTACGCTGGACGAGTTGAATGGTTGATGGACTAATCATCATAGTAGATTTGGGATGAATGCATATACAATACAAACTAAAGCCATCTAGAATATCTTTTAACTGATAGTAGTCTACTTAAAAGATTGAGAAAGGCTTTCTGCCTAGAAACTTTCCAAAGGAGCCTTTTTATGCTTTTTAAGTGGCAATGCGATCAGATGACTAAACGAAAAATTGTTAAAATTAATTTAATCAAGAGATATCTGTGCACAATATATTATAAAAATCGCTGCCGAAATACTTCGTAAAGGATTATACCAGCTGCTACCGAAACATTAAAAGAAGCAATAGGGCCTTGCATGGGAATACAAATATGATGGGTAGCTATACTTAAATGTTTTCTAGCTATCCCTACCTCTTCTCCACCTAAAATAAGTGCAATAGGCAGTGTACAGTCTACTGTATGCAGTACTTCCTTGGCTTGGGTATCACAAGCCAATATATTTAAGCCACTTTCTTGTAAATAATCGAGGGCCTTTCGCAAATCAGTTACGCGACAGATGGGCAATGTGGCTAGGGCACCTGCTGAAGTTTTCATAGCCGCACCTGCTAACATAGCACTACCTTTCGTAGGTAAAACTAAGCCATCGACTCCCATACAGAGTGCGGTACGGGCAATGGCACCTATATTATGGACATCTGTTACCCCATCGAGTACAACGATTAAAGGCACTTTACCTTTTTCAAAAGTAGCTTGCACCACTTGATCTAAAGGGGTGAACCCAATAGGTGATAAAACTGCTACAACACCTTGATGGTTGCCGCGGGCCATCCGCTCTAACTTTTGAATGGGCACATAGCTAAAAGGAATTTCATATTTGCATACAAGGTTGTATACATCCTTTGCAGGTGCGATTTTATTTTTTTGAAAAAAAACTTTTTCAATGGTTCGGCCTGCACGTATGGTTTCTATAACGGCCCTACAGCCAAAAATAAAGGTTGATGAAGTAGCAGATGCTTTTTTATTTTTAGCAAAGGAAGACATAATAACCGTATAACCGTAGTTTTAAAGAGTAGCTAATAGCCTTACGCATAGGAGCCATACAACACTTTAATGCATTGAGATTAAACGCTGGCACAACCGCCCCAGCAGCTTATCAGTAAGGCTGACTACAGCAGCAAGTATTTAACTGGATTAAAAATGTTTGCCAACCAGCATCCATATAATAAAGAAAAACAACTAAAGAAAGGAAAGTAGCGGGGATAGGACTCGAACCTATGACCTTCGGGTTATGAGCCCGACGAGCTACCAACTGCTCCACCCCGCGATAAAAGTTTTATGGAGTCAGGCAATGAAAAATGATTTAATTTTTATTAGATTGCTTGAACCAGTACAAGTTTATATATTTTTTTGTAACATTGCAAATATATTATTCTTATGCATGCAGACAAAAGCGATTATAAATCTGGTTTTGTAGCCATTATGGGGAAACCTAATGCTGGAAAATCTACCTTAATGAACCTACTAGTAGGTGAACGTTTGGCGGTTACCCATTCAAAGGCACAAACGACCCGTCATAAACTACATGGCATCGTTTCTGAAAAAAACTTTCAAATTATTTATATAGATACGCCAGGCGTTATTACACCTGCCTATCCCCTTCAAGTTACCATGATGGAGGCTGTAAAAGTTGCTCGTTCAGATGCCGACTTGATCATCTGGGTGGTAGATGTAAAAGATCTAGTCCTTCTTCCATGGGTTGATGAAAACTGTAGTAAAAAACCAATTATATTGGTATTGAATAAAGTTGATTTAATTACAGCCAATCAGCTGAATGAGACAATAGCCTATTGGCGCAACCATAAACCAGGAGTACCGATTGTACCTATATCAGCGCTAAAAAAAGAAAACATAGACCCCCTTGTGCAACAAATCATTGAACAATTACCCAACCATCCTCCTTATTATCCAGAAGAAACCCTCACAGATAAACCTGAGCGCTTTTTTGTACAAGAAATCATACGTGAAAAAATTCTAGACCAATACCGCCAAGAAATACCCTATAGTGTAGAAGTAGCAATAGACTATTTTAAAGAAACCGATCACTTGATTAAAATTCGATCTATTATACATGTAGAACGTCCTACTCAAAAGGGGATTATAATAGGTCAAAAAGGAGATGCATTGAAAAAGCTAGGAATGGCAGCCAGGGAAGCATTAGAAAAGTTTTTTCAGAAGCAAATATTTTTAGCACTGCACATAAAAGTTACGCCAAACTGGCGTAAAAGTCAATGGTTGCTAACAAAATTTGGTTATCCAACCAAAAAAAATCAATCTAATGGATCGTAGCCACTACTTCCCCAGGGATGACAAGAGAGGAGCCTACGTAGGGTAAGCAAGGCCCCTTTTCGAAGACCATATTTAGTAAATGCTGCTTTTGCATAAAAAGAACAACTAGGGTAAAAGCGGCACATAGGAGGCAACAAAGGGGCAATGCAATACTGATAGATACCAATAAAAAAGCAACAAAGCCGCCTAAAAAATCTGGAAAATAGATCTACCCATTTGAAAAATTGTTTCATAATGAATAAATATAAATAAAAATACTTTTGAATTCAAAAGTTCAATTGCTCATATTATTTACAGAATCCTTTCAAAAGACTTTTATAGATTTATAATCTACTTATTGGTAATTTACTTCAGATTCTCTTAACTTTACCTTTCGTTAAAATCTGCTTCTTGATGCTACTTGTGGCTAAAATATCTGGAGCCTATGTTTTAGTTTAAGGTTTATATCTTTTTGTTTATGATATAAAGCCTTTGGCTGTTCTCCTTCTTTTAAGGTTTTTAGCAATCTATTTTCTCATCTAGGATTGTTAAACATGGTTGTACCATATGGAACCAAAAACTGAGATTATGAAACTAAAAGGAGAAAATAAGTTTTTTAAGTGGATGCGTTTACTCAAACAGCAGCAAGAGAAGCGTCTGGTCTATTGTTTGGAACATGCGTCGCCTATAGAGGTAGCTGAGTTCTTAGAAAAACAAACTTTTGATTTGGTACGGACAATTTTTAGCAATTTGTCTATTCCACGACAGGGAGAAGTATTTGCGTTATTTAGCGATAATGCGTTGCAGATGCAACTCTACTATAGTATTCCTAAAAGCATTTTTGCAAAAATTTTCTCCTGTATGCCTTCTGACTTGCGCGTTGATTTTTACCAACGATTGAGCAATAAAGAACATGTCCATTTACTTCCTTATTTAAGTAGAAAGATTAGGGAAGATGTGATTATGCTAAATGCCTATTTACCCGATACGGCAGGAGGTATAATGAATACAGATTTTGCTACAGTCTTAAATTCAATGACGATAGAAGAAGCTATCGATAAAATCCGTGAGGATGCACCTTCTAAAAAAATGCTTTATTACATCTATGTAGTAGATGATAAAATGCGGTTAGTGGGTTTTGTTTCTTTAAAAGATTTGGTGATGCATGCTCCAAGAGAAAAAATAGAAACGATTCTTAAGGTCAATTTTGTATATGCTACTGTTGATGAAGATCAAGAAATAGTGGCTAAAAAAATTGAACAATATGATTTAGTTGCCATCCCTATTCTAAATCAAGAAGGACAAATCGTAGGTATTGTAAGTTATGACGATGCCATAGCTATTATCAGAGCAGAGCAAGTTGAGGATATGGATCGCTTTATGGGTATTACTTCAGAGGAAGATACCCCTGGTTATCTAAAGGTTTCTACGTTACAACACCTTAAAAAAAGAATCAAATGGATTGTATTGGTATTTATGGCCAGTATCGTTGGCCATGCTTTTATGCATGCTAAAAGTTCTTTCTTTACCCAGTTTAATTTGATTTTCTATTTGAGTATGATTACAGATACTGGAGGAAATGTAGGCAGTCAAGTGGCTTCTGTAGTACTACAAGCCTTAAATCGTGGCCAAGTGTCACTATCTGATTGGGTTAGGATTATTTTAAAAGAATTAAGGATTGCCATCACATTGGCTTCTTTGTTATTTTTTCTTACCTATATTAAGTTGTTTGTAACTTCTAGTCTAGACGCTGATACGAATAGGTCTTTCCAGGTAATGTTTGTAGTGGCGTTAAGCATTGTTGTGCAAATTATTTGTTCTGCTTTTATAGGAGCAGCTTTTCCATTGGCTGCTAAATACTTTAATGGAGATCCTGCTGTAGCAGCTAATCCTATGATTAATATCACAGTGGAAATATTGGGTATCATAATTTATTATGTTATAATCTATTGGTTGATTAATCCGGTTGGTAGTATTTAGTCTTGTGTAAAAAATAGTTGTCTAGTGCTTTTTAAGGTTACCAATATAGTTTGAGTGGCTACGAAACTGCCTAATAGAGCAGCTACTATTGATCAAAGCCTTAAAAGTAAACGAGCGTTAGGTTTAAACTTTTTAAGAACCGTTTATATGTCTTTAATAACGCTTTACTTGCCTAAGATGGGGGAAAGTGTCATAGAAGTTATAGTATTGGATTGGTGTATACAAGAGGGAGAAGTCGTTATCGAAGGTGCACCCCTTTTAGAGGTTGCTACAGATAAAGTAGATGCAGAGATTCCTGCCACTTATACAGGTACAATTAAAAAATTATTGGTAAAGAAAGGAGACGTATTGGCCATTGGCGCACCTATCGCTTTATTAGAAGTAGACCATGTAGATGTGCTACCTGTTCTACATGAATCATCCTTTGAAAATGCCAATCCTTCGTTGGCAGCTACCCCCCGCCATGTAGCGCCTAGTGTTTTGGCTATCCATCCTTTTAAAAAAGTAAAATTAAGTCCTTTGGCCAGCCATATTGCTCAAGTAAATGCCATTCAAGCAGATGAACTAGCCAAATTAGCCGGATATACTCGGGATCATCGGATTACCAAAGAAGTCGTTCTGAACTATATAAACAAACGCCTATCCATCCATACTAATAGTTCAGAGCGCCCTCTATTTTATGAAACGCTTACCCCTCTAGCAGGCGATGAAGTGGTACAAATGGATCGCGTTAGAAAGTTAATTGCAGATCGTATGGTGCAATCTAAGAAAATTGCCCCCCATGTTACCTCCTTTATACGTGCCGATGTAACTGAACTTGTTTCCTGGAGGCAACAGCATAAAACTTCTTTTGAAGCAAAATATGGTGCTAGATTGACCTATAATCCTATTTTTCTAGCCGTAATCGCACGTGCGCTTCAACTATTTCCACTCCTGAATGCGGTAGTTGTAAACGATCAGATTATTAAACGCAAACATATTAATATAGGTTTTGCCGTAGCCCGCTCAGATGGAAATCTATTGGTTCCTGTAGTCAAACAAGTAGAACAGCTTGGTTTGGTTGCATTGGCGCAACAAATCGATGCTTTGATTGATAAAGCACGCAACGGTACCATTATGCCAGATGCATTAACGGGTGCTAGTTACACTATTTCTAATATTGGTTCTTTTGATAATCTGATGGGAACCCCTATTATCGTGCAACCACAGGTAGCCATTCTTGCATTAGGTCTTATTGAAAAACGTCCTGCTGTGGTCCATGTTAAGGGAAAGGAAACCATAGCGATTCGCCATGAACTGTTTCTATCCCATACCTATGATCATCGAATTATAGATGGCGCCATAGGAGGGGGATTTTTAAAATATTTGGCAAAAGCATTGGCCTCTTTTGTAGCCGAGATAGAGACCTATCCATTTATATGAGTAACTGAATAGCTTTACTTTCAATGGTCTATCTCTTAAGATTTCCCACTGGTGTTGTTCTTTAAATGCACGTTATGAGAGCTCTACAAACTATTCGTATGCCCACCGTATGCCATTGGGCTGGTCTTGTATCGCAATCCCCATTTTATGCAGCGAATGGCGTATAAAATCAATTTGATGGTAGCGCTTTTCTGCTTTGGCCTCTTGGTAAATGGTTTGTATCATTTCCATCATTTGATCAGTAGTAGCTTCATGTTCTTCTTTTAACCCTAAGAGGTCTATCATAAAAGTAGCATAAGTACTACGCAATTGGTTGAATGCCGCTGTTGAAACAGATGCATCACATAGTGTTCCATTGTGCCATCCATTGATTTTTTTTAATAGTTTAAATAAACCCGCTAAAATTTTTGCCGTATTGAAGTCATCGTTTATGGCCCTATAGCAAGCTGCACAATCTTCATAGATCGCTTCATCTAATGTACCATTTTGAGTAGATAAAGCAACTGTTTTGTCATTGAGCTGAGCAAGCAAATACCAACCATTCATTAATTTACGATATCCCTGATGCGCAGCTTTTAGCCCCTCTACGGTAACAGAAAGTGTGCTTCTATAATGGGCCTGTAGTATAAAAAAGCGTAATGTCATAGGACTATAGGGTTGATCTATAGCCAAATGTTTACCCGTGAAAAATGCATCTAATGTAATAAAATTACCCAATGATTTACCCATTTTGACCCCGTCAATTGTAACCAAATTATTATGGAGCCAATAGGTAGCTAAATTCGTTTTTAAGGCAGCCTGTGCTTGGACTATTTCACACTCATGATGTGGAAAAAGCAAATCCATTCCGCCTCCGTGTATGTCAAATTGTTTGCCTAAATATTTTGCCGACATGGCAGAGCATTCTATATGCCATCCAGGAAAACCCTCTCCCCATGGAGAAGACCAACGCATCATATGCATAGGTGTTGCTTTTTTCCATAACGCAAAGTCTACTGGTTGTTTTTTATCTATTTGATTGGCCAACGCACGTGTTCCTGAGCGAGCCGCTTCTATAATCCTTCCTGAAAGTTTTCCATAATGCTCCATTTGGTTGTATTTGGCTAGGTCAAAATAAACCGATCCATCTACGATATAGGCAAACCCATTTTCGATAATCTTTTCAATCATAGCAATTTGCTCTGGAATATGTCCACTTGCACAGGGCTCAATGCTGGGAGACAATACGTTAAGCTGTTGCATATTGCTACGATAATTATTGGTATAGCGTTGCGCTACTTCCATAGGGCTTACCGCCTCTAGCTCGGCTTGCTGTTGTATTTTGTCTTTCCCTTCATCCAAATCTCTTTCTAAATGGCCTACATCTGTAATGTTGCGTACATACCGCACTTTATAGTTCAAATGTTGTAGATAACGGAAAATTACATCAAAAGTAATAGCTGCACGTGCATGACCTAGATGAGGGTTCCCATAAACAGTGGGACCACATAGATACATGCCCACAAAAGGCGGTTTAAGTGGCTGAAATACTTCTTTTTGTCTAGTTAGGCTGTTGTAGATCCGTAATATTTGATGCATATTTGTATAGGTCAAAAATATTTTACATTTTTGCTGGCGTAGGTCTGGTCGTCTTTATTGGTAGGCCAGTTGCATTAGTATACCTTGCCTTTCTAAGGCACAGGCAAATCATAATTGTAAAAATACAAAAATAAAATCGCTATGTACGAACAGCTTAATAAGCATACCGCAGTTAAAAAATTATTTGGCACTGCTATTATCGTTATAATGGGGTTGTGGTTGGTTGCTCCTTATGCAGGAAAAAAAAGCTTAGATCCGGTTGCGTCTGTTCAGCAAGTTAATATTGTAGAGCCTACTCAACCATTACAAGATAGGCTATCCCTACCGGAAGGTAAATCTCCACTACCTCTTTTACCTGATTTTACCTATGCTGCTAAAGTAGCCACACCAGCCGTGGTCTACATCAAAGCCTCTCAGAATCGTAAAATCCTGAAACGAGAAGCTATTACACCATTAGAGCAATTTTTTAAACAGTTTTTTGGAGAAGGATTATTGATTCCTAGGGAATATGAGCAGCAACCTCAAGTCTCTACTGGTTCTGGGGTGATTTATACCAGTAATGGATACATTATTACCAATAATCATGTAGTGGAGGGAGCAGACCATATCGAAGTCACCTTACATGATAATAGATGTTATAAAGCAAAATTAGTTGGTGCAGATCCTGCTACAGATTTAGCACTTTTAAAAATTGAAGCATCTAATCTGTCTACTTTGTTATTAGGTAGTTCGGATAAATTAGAAGTAGGAGAATGGGTTTTGGCAGTCGGTAATCCATTTAATTTACATTCTACGGTTACCAAAGGGATTGTAAGTGCCAAATCTAGATGTTTAGACGATAGTGGCAAATTAGGCATTCAATCTTTTATTCAAACCGATGCGGCCATCAATCAAGGTAATAGTGGTGGTGCATTGGTCAATCTATATGGGGAGTTAGTAGGTATTAATACAGCTATTTATATAAATAGGTCACTTTCTTTTATAGGATATGGCTTTGCTATACCTTCTTCTTTGGTAAAAAAAGTAGCTGATGATTTTATTCAGTATGGTGCCGTACAACGTGTACTATTGGGTGTAGTTATTGACGATATGAATGCTGAACGGGCTACAAAATTGGGCTTAAAAGCAACTACTGGTGTCTATATTCATACCGTTCAAGACCATAGCCCTTGTACAAAGTTATTGCAAAAAGAAGATGTGATTATACAAATCAATAGCCGCCCAATTCATAAATGTGCAGATTTACAAGAAGTAATAGGTTGTGCCAAACCAGGTGATCAGCTTACCGTTATCCTATATCGTAAAGGTAAAGAAAAACGCGTCAATCTATTGTTAGAAAAAGCACCTGATGTCATACAAGTAGTACTAAAAAATAATATATTAAAGGTGGAAGGTGCTATATTTCAAAATATAGATGAGAAAACAAAAGCGAAATATAAGCTTACAGGTGGAGTGCTCGTGCAAGAGGTTACCAAGGGTAAATTTAAAGCTGCTGGCCTTAAAAAAGGCTGTATTGTACTGGCTTTTGATAAACAACCTGTTAAAGGTGTAGTGGGTTTTGCTGAAATAATTCGAAGTACAAGAGCAGAAGCCTTACTCATACAGGTCTTGGACCCTAATACGGGGGAGGTCAGTTATTTAGCAGTTGAATGGGCCAAATAGGCTACTGCCCATCGAGCGCAATAAAGTCCTGTTGTATTTTGTATATAGGGTATGGTTGAGTACAATAATCAAAAAAAAAATTTTACTAATTTTGCGTATCGATCTAATTATTTGATGGTACAATTATGTCTTGCTCTAATCGGCTTGTGTGTGCCAGCCTATGCTGAAAATGATGTACTAGATGACGTCCCTTTATTGGAAACCATTCATTTTGAGTTATTGGGTACAGATTCTAATGGTAGGTTACAGGTTACCATTAAAGCACATGAGATGTGCCAATCCCAAAATGGAAATGTCACCTTAACAGATGATGTAAAAATCGTTGTACTAAGCAATACAGTAGATCAAGAAGAAGGGCCTATTTATATTCAGGCCAATAAGCTTTTTTACAATAAAGAACAAAACCTCTGTATCATAACAGGAAATATTCTCGTTAGTCTCCCAGAAAAACAATTGACCATCCAAACGGAACAGTTGTCATACGATATGAAGCAAGAAATAATATTTACAGATTTACCTATTGTAATAGCACACAAATCCCATGAGTTAAAAGGGGTTGGTTTACGTGCTACAAGGGATTTAACCCAGTATACGATTACAACGCCTAATGGCACAGTAGAGATCAATCAAGCATCTGTTCTAAAGGATTAATTCATTATACTATTTATGCGTATTTTGGTCGGTTGTGGAGGTACAGGCGGACATATTTATCCTGCTATAGCTATTGCCGATGGCATTAAGAAGCAAGTTCCAGATGCAGTTTTCTTATTTGTAGGGACAAAAAAAAATAGAGAAGTGGGCTCGGTAGTTGCTGCTGGTTATCCCATTGTGCGAATCAGTATAAAAGGGTTGGTAAGAAGTAGCATTATTAAAAACCTATTGATCCCTTTTATACTTTTAAAAAGTTTATACCAAGCAAGGCGTATTATTAAATCATTTAAACCTGATTTAGTTATTGGAACTGGAGGATATGCCTCTTTTCCTACATTATTTGTAGCCGCTATGCAAAAAATTCCCACCCTTATTCAAGAACAAAATAGTGTAGCTGGATTAACCAATAGATTGCTTTCCAGATGGGTAGTCAAAGTTTGTACAGGTTATCCAGATGTTATTTTCCCTTGTGCAAAGGAAAAAATAGTATATACAGGTAATCCCATACGTTCCTCGCTTTGTACTTTCCAAGAAGACCGTATGGATGCACTTGAGTATTTTAGTTTTTCTGCCTTTCAAAATAAAAAATGTCTGCTTGTGGTTGGTGGCAGTGGAGGTGCAAATATATTGAATACAACAATGTTGGAATGGAAAGATCACTTGTCTAACTTGGATATACAAATTATATGGATTACAGGTAAGCGGTACTTTGAGCCTATTAAAAAAGCAATGAATGATTATGGTTATATAAAATGTTATCCCTATTTAAGCAATATGGAAATGGCTTATGCAGCAGCGGATATTGTTGTTTCCAGAGCTGGTGCATTATCTATTGCAGAGCTTTGTGTATGGAGGAAACCCACCATTTTGGTCCCATCATCTAATGTGGTAGAAGATCACCAAACTAAGAACAGTTTGCCATTGGCCCATGACGGAGCCGTTATACTTATTACAGATCAGGAATGTCCTTTTCTACTCATACCTAAAATAGTAGAATTATTTAATGACGAAGCCCAACAGTTAAAATTAGTCAAGCAAATGGAACCTTTTACAGCATCACATGCCAACGCTCAAGATAAGGTAGCTGGACTAGCACTTGATTTGGTTAAACTGAACCGTTGATAAACCAGATGCGCTTGCATCTGTAGCGAATCATTTCTTCTAGATTTCTATAGCTTAAGAAAGTTATATTTTATGTGGACAAATAACGACAAAATTACTTCCGATGGTCAAGAAAATTCTTTTAAAATAGGGCCATTATCTTGGAGTAATGACAAACATGGTCACGGATTTTTAAATTTAAATATCCAAATAATCTTTTTTAAACAAACGCGATAGAGCCTTATAAACTGTTGTGAATAATCCAATCATCATGTAACTTAGTATTTGTCGCAGTTTTGATCCTTTAGGTTATCTATGCTATATAAAACTTCTATTAAGAGAGGAGCCTATAGTAGTTGACTTATCTATTATACTGCGCCATATTTTTTATAATTTGGAAATACATTGTTCACCCGTTGGCAAAAAAATAGATGGCTATATTACCCACTCTTGTAAAAGGTATGCGCGACTACAGCCCTCTTCAGGTGTGCCGTCGCAATTATATTCTTTCTATCATTCGGTCTATTTATGCCCTGTATGGATTTGAACCGCTCGAGACGCCTGCTTTGGAAACCCGGGCTACGCTTACAGGGAAATATGGTCAAGAAGGAGAACAGTTGATCTTTAATGTCCTTAAATCTGGTAATTTCTTAGGAGAAATGGCTGCAGCCATTTCTCCTACAGACTATAGAAAATTAAAACCGTTAATCAGTGATAAAGGACTCCGATATGATTTAACCGTTCCTTTGATGCGTTATGTAGCAGCCCATCAGCATCAAATATGCTTTCCTTTTAGACGCTACCAAGTACAACCAGTATGGCGGGCAGACAGACCGCAAAAAGGCCGTTATAGAGAGTTTTTACAGTGTGATGCTGATATTATTGGGAGTCCCTCTGTATTGTGTGAAGCTGAGATTTTAAAACTAATCTATGATATAAGTAGTCGCTTAAGGTTAGAAAATTTTTGCATCAAAATCAACCATAGAGGTGTACTATCCGCTATTACTGATCCAGAAAAAGAAACCTTATTTTGCACCATTGTAGATAAATTAGAAAAAGTTGGTTTTCAACAAGTGATGACGGCATTGCAAGAAGCAGATTTTAGTGGTGCAACCATTGCATCATTTTCTTTATTACAAAATTTTAAAGGGAACAATGCTGAACGGTTGATTCAATTACAAACTGCTATTGGCCACACTGACCAAGGATCCAAGGCCATTAACATATTGACCAATATACTAGCACACACCCATATGCTTGGTTTGCCAGAGGGGGGGTGCGTTATTGAACCAACGCTAGCAAGAGGATTAAATTATTATACAGGGCTCGTTATGGAATTAACTATAGCAAATAGCCTTGTAGGAAGCCTAGGTGGGGGAGGTAGATATGCCAATCTTGGCAATCTATTCGGGGCGACTGAATTGGTTGGAGTAGGATTTTCCTTTGGCATAGATAGGCTTTATGATATTATGGAAGCACAAAATCTTTTTCAAGGCATTCCTACTTTTAGTACGGAAGTATTGTTAACCAACATAGAAGAAAATGGAGCCACACAACTGCTTCATCTATTGTGTCAATTGCGTCTACATGGATTTCAGTCAGAGCTATATCCTCAACAAGTAAAGATTAAAAAACAATTGACCTATGCCCATAAAAAAAATATCCCTTTTGTGATTATACCAGAACAAGCCGTATCTGTTCACCACTGTTATATACTAAAAAATATGCAAACAGGCGTACAAAACAGGTATAGTTGGTCTGAACTTTGTGATGCATTAAGAACCGCTTTAGCAGCAAGATGTTAGCTATGGATGTACTCTGGACCATTATGATTGCTGCGTTAGCCAGTATAAATTGTGCCTTAGTAGGCAGCTATTTGGTATTAAGAAAAATAGCCATGATGGGAGATGCGATTGCCCATTCAACCTTACCAGGGATTGTATTGGCACTTCTAATCACTGGATCTAAAAATTCCCCTGTACTAGTTGCTGGAGCCGGTATAACTGGTATCCTGGTTACCTTTCTTATAGCATTTTTAGAAAAAAAAATAAATATACAGGCAGACGCTGCTATAGGGATTAATTTTACCTTTCTTTTTGCTTTAGGTGTTGTTTTAATCTCTTTTTTTAGTAGAAAAATAGATTTGGACCCAGAATGCAGTCTATATGGAGAACTGGCAACCGTGTCACTGGATATCTGGCGCACCAGTAGTGGTATAAATTTAGGACCTAAACCATTTTACATCTTATTGGCAGCGTTACTAGTCAATTTAACTTTTCTCATTATTGGTTATAAGTACCTATTTGTGACTACCTTTGATCCACAATTTGCCCAAAGCATTGGAATCCATACGACCCGTTGGCACTATTGTTTAATGGGTATTACTTCATTGACCACTGTTGCTACATTTGAAGCAGCAGGAGCCATTTTAGTAGTTGCGCTTTTAATTGTTCCAGCTGCAAGCATGTATTTGGTTACAAAATCTCTTAAACGTTTGTTATTTTACAATATATTTTTTGCTATAATAACCTCTTTTAGTGGATACTATATCAGTTTCTGGTTGAACAGTGCTATGGCGCCTACAATGGTGACCATATCAGGGCTATTATTCTTAGGTTCTTTTGTATATTCCAAAAATAATTAAGATAATCACAAGTAAAATGCACCATGCAGCGTTGAAGAAAGTACTAATTTTTATTTATTAAACCTATAAATACCATGCATATAACTGGAAAATTATTTGAAATTGGTCCGCCACAGCAAGTGTCTGAATCATTTAAAAAAAGAAACTTTGTAGTAGAATATATAGAAAACCCGCAATATCCAGAATACATCTCTTTTGAATTGATTCAAGACAAATGTGATTTATTAGATGGATTCACCGAAAAAGAAGAAATAACGGTTCATTTTAATCTACGTGGCAGAAAATGGACCAATCCCGAAGGCGTTGTAAAATATTTTAACGCTTTACAAGCATGGCGTTTAGAAAAAGGCAATAAATTAAATGATGTTGCTGTATCTAATCCATCTCTTGGTGATGTAGAAGATGATCTCCCGTTTTAAGTTACTTTTTCGCCATTTTTTTACCATTTACATTCTTTTTTTAACAAAAAGCTAGCCAAGTAACGGTTTAGTTAAAATAATTTATTAATTTGATTTTAAATATAAAATGTAATATTCGTGATGCCTGTTGGCCAGAAATGGGTTAGGTAATTAAATTATTTTAACCCATTCACTTGTTTGTTAAAACAACCTTTCTCTGGACGATGTACTGAAATTATAATTCTGTTGTTAATTTTTAAACTTAATAGTGCAGTAATAAGATTATTTATTAAAAAAAAGTATAAATTTGCAATGTAAGCCTATGCCTTATATAGGTTGCTTAGCATTGATAGGCTTAGAAAGCGTAAAACGTTAAATATAATTTTTACATATTAGTAGTATATATATCGTGCATTTACTAGGAAAAAAGGCCCCTGTTTTTAAGGCGCCTGCTGTTATAGATGGTAAAAATGTTACAGCTAACTTTTCATTGGACCAGTTTTTAGGAAAAAAAGAAGTGCTGTTTTTCTTTTATCCAAAAGATTTTACTTTCGTTTGTCCAACTGAATTATTGTCTTTCCAACGCCATTTACCCCAATTTATAGAACGCAATGTAGCGCTGGTAGGTTGCTCCACTGACACAGAAGAAACCCATGCTGCTTGGTTACGTGCCCCTAAGACACAAGGAGGTATTCCTGGCGTAACCTATCCATTGGTTGCAGATACCAGTAAGACTATTGCTTCCAACTACGGTGTATTAGGAGGTGATTGGAGCTATAATGAATACAACCAATTAATTTTCACAGGCATGCCTATAGCCTACCGAGGAACGTTTTTAATTGATAAAGAAGGTTTTATACGCTATATGGCCATCCATGATTTACCACTGGGTAGAAATATCAATGAAATACTACGCATCATTGATATGTGGCAACATGTTATTCAATTTGGTGAAGTTTGCCCAGCCAATTGGGCAAAAGGCGATATAGCCATACAGGCTACTCCTGAGAGCGTGTCTAACTATTTAACCCTAAATACAGAACTATGAAAACAGTATGATAAATATTTTCTAAAATTATTTTAAAACAGGATAAAGTATCTAATCCACTAAGTAGTTTTCTGTATGCTTTATATTTTAACTAAATTAAAAACACAATGACCACAAAAAAAGAATTTGGTAATATACGTGGGATGATGTTTCCCATTCATAAAAGTGAGCTACGTAAATTTTTACCAATGGCTTTTATGTTTATTCTTATATCTTTTTGTTATTCGGTTACCCGTTCCCTTAAGGATATGAATATGATGAAAGAAGCCAATGCTACCGCTATTTACTGGCTAAAAGCAGTAGCCATTACCCCTAGTATGATTTTTTTTACTATTCTTTATGGAAAAGTTAGCCGTTCTACAGGAAGGGATGGTAGATTTAATGCAGTTATGATCTATTTTTTTACTTTTTTTACCCTTTCACTGCTTTTTTTACTTCCACAAAAAGAGGCTTTGCAACTCAATACTTTCTCTAAAATGATGGAAGCAAAATGGCCAAACCTTATAGGGTTATGGGGAGCCATTTGTCATTGGCCCATTTCTTTGTTTTACATTCATGCTGAGGCTTGGGGGACTTTTGCACTCAGTGTAGTATTTTGGACTTTTGTAAATGAGATTACTGGTGTAAATCAAGCTAAACGTTTTTATAGTTTCTTAAGTATATCTGGTGCTATTGGTAGTATCCTAGCTGGATCGATTCTTAAACTGGATAGTGTTCGTACCAATTTTGATCAAAGTTTACAATTTGTAATTATAGCTATTGTTTTGATTTTGATCGTATACAACTATTTTACTTCAGATATAAAAGCTAATCCAGCTTATTACCAAATTGAAAAAAAAAGTAAAAAAATAAAGGTAAAAATGTCCTTTATGGAGTCTATAAGCTTCTTAGCGAAGTCTAGGTATCTGACATTGATTTCGATATTGGTAATCGGTTACGGGTTAATGATTGCGCTTTTTGAAGCGGTACAAAAAGCCCAAATTCAAAAATATGTACAAATAACTGGTGACGATACCATTTATGCAGAAATATATGCGCAACAGCAAACTGCAGTAGGTATTATTGCAATTGTAGTAGCACTTTTTCTTGCCACACCTATACTAAAAAAAGGATGGAGGTTTGCCGCATCTGTTACACCAATTACTGCATTGGTGATGACACTTTTATTTTTTGCCTTTCTTCGTTTTGGTAGTGCTTTAGATGAATTTTTGAAAAGTATCCACATAACTGCTTTGTATATGTCTGTTCAGATAGGCATTTATAATGTTGTTTTGATTAAGTCTGTTAAATATGTTCTTTTTGATCCAACTAAAGAAGCCGTCTACATTCCACTAGATGAAGAAACCAAGGTGCGTGGTAAAGCAGCTGTAGATGGCGTAGGTGCTCGTTTGGGCAAAAGTTTGGCATCTGTATTGATTACTAGTATGTCTACATTGTTTGGTGGTGGAGGTATTGAGAATGTTCGTACGCCTATTGTGCTGATTATCATAGCTGTGATTATACTTTGGTTACTAGCTGTTCGTACTTTAGGAAAATTAAAAGTAGCAGCTGAGGAAAAATATAAAGCAGAACTTGCAGAAGCTAATAAGGTAGTTGTAACGAACTAGATGGGTAAAGTCCTAATCAATGGATAGAAAAGGCTGGCGTTTAAATCAAATGCCAGTCTTTTTTTATTATACTTTTTCGCAGAAAAATTACGTTATGCTTTTTGTTTGATCCTATTTTTAGGATAGCTGTATTGTGCCAACTTTAATAAAAAAAATAGTTTGTACAGAGATCCTGTTTCAGTTTGCCGAAGCTGATACGGGTTGTATAGCGGAAAAAATCCTAAAGCATTAGATCATCTTATTGCTATTTTACCTTTTTTGTTTGCATAATTGTTCCTTTAAGGTCTAAAAGAATAAAAGCAACAAAACGTTAGTTTTATTTTTTAATTTTTACTACATACCGTGCATTTTTTAGGGAAAAAAGTACCTATTTTTAAAGAGCCCGCTATTGCAGGTGATGGGCCCTTCGAAACTGAATGTTTACTAAATTCGTTTGTAGAAAAGAAAAACGTTGTTTTTCTCTTTTATACAAAAGATCTGACTTTCCCCTGGCCTACTAAGTTATTGCCCTTCCAGCAACATGTACCCCAATCTATACAAGCCAATGTAGCGCTTGTGGGTTTGCGCTATCGACCCATAAGCAACCCATCCTGCTTGGTTTTATCTATCAAAAGCAAAAAAAAGTACTACCAGCGCAACGATCTATTAATCGAAGATACCAGCAAGACCATTGTTGCCAACTATAAGGTCCAAAGAGACCATCTTATACACACTCCTATGCCACTACGCTTGGGAAGCATATCCAATTATTTAATCTTAAGTAGTCGGTCCTGAAATACTGTATAATTATTTGTTAATCAGCAAATAAATGGTTAAATTTGTATTGGTTAATAACCAGTTTTAGAGTTGTTTTGTATAAAAAGCTTGCAAAATAAGGATGAAATCTAAGAAAATAAATAATAGCCTTGAGCGTTTGTTTGAGCAACGCTTATCTAGTTTTCTTAACCCGAAACATCCTTTATTCCAGTTATCTGATTCGATTCCTTGG
>NZ_JBOZWW010000057.1:0-23774 GCF_050864855.1 Candidatus Cardinium hertigii | reverse complement strand
GAGCTGTCGACTCTCTGAAAAAACAGGGAATCAAAATCAATGATCAATTGTTATCCCATCTATCCCCATTAGGATGGGAGCATATCAATCTGACAGGCGATTATATCTGGCCAAGAAAGCGTAAAACAACATCAGGTAAGTTCAGATCTCTCAGATCTGCTAACATAGAACAATACAAAAAAAACCTTAACGTACAATAATTTCCAATATCCAAGGTGACCCCTATATGATGATAAAGGCAGACAAGTGATTTATTGACATGAAGAACGGCTTTATATTTAGCACTGGATAGACTGGCTTTTAAATCATTTAGTAATTGATGGTAAGATTGGTTAATGATACTTTTATTCATATAATGCAGAGATCAGATAATACAAACGTGCGATAGATACCAAAGCTTAATTTCTACAATTTAGTGGTGCTTACGTACTCCACCCTTTACTGGCTAATCTCCAATATCCTATCTACCCTAAATACTCTATGTTCTTGTCGTTTTAAGCAAAAAGCCTTTACACCAATATAAGGTTTATTCAAGTATTCCATTTTTCCTACAGTAATAGGTTCAATTAATCTTTGTGACTTTTCGTCTTTTGCTTTTAAATAAGTAATATTAATAGTAGATTTATGTTTAATAGCTTCTTTTATTATAGCAATTTTATCCTCTAAGGAACATAAAAGATCGGATTTTTTATATTGATAATATGTTATAAATTTTACAACATTAAAATCCATCCAAACATGTTTTTTAGCAATTTTTTTCTTTAATACTAAACCTTCTAAAGTTGTACATCTGCTAAGGGCAACATACATTTGACCGTGTGCAAATGTCCCTTTGCCTATATCCAAGATTACTTTTTCAAAGGTTTTACCTTGACTTTTATGGATAGTAACAGCCCATGCCAGCATTACTGGGTATTGCGTAAAAGTACCCGTAATACTTGATTTTAATGCACCGTTTTCTAAGTAGAATCTATAAGATTACCAAGTATAAGTACCAACACTGACCTTCTTTCCTGTTTCAAGCAAAATGACTAATTTAGGAGTAGAATGACCTGTATCAATATCTATGATTTTTCCAATAGTGCCGTTAATAAATTTGCCATTAGACTCATTATTAAGCATCATTACCTGTGCACCAACTTTTACCTTTAATTCAATAAATGTAGGTAGCTGTTCTTTGCTAAAATCCCTTTCTACTATACCAGTATAGGTAAGTTCTTTACTCTTTATACCTTTTAATTTTTTAGCTTTAATAGTTTGGGCATTTGCATTAGTAGTGGTTAAATAAATATAAAAATCATCTAAAGAAGGCTCAAAACTATCATCATATTGCTCATTAATAATTTCTATTTCATTATCCGTTATAGAGTTATTACGAATATTGTTTAACAACTGGATAAATTTCGTATCACTTTGCCGGTATATTTTATCAAGTTCTATCAATTCAAGGTCTAATGATTTGAAACAATGTGCGCTAAAGAAATAAGGAGTAGAATAATGTGATGTAAATATTGCCTTTTCCTTACTTTTTACTACTGGTGGCAATTGATATAGATCACCAATACATATTACTTGTATCCCTCCAAATGGCTTATTTCCCTGTTTACCATTAAGGCGGAGAAACGTATCTATACAATCGAGTAAGTCAGCCCTAACCATTGAAATTTCATCAATAATGATTGTATCTATCTTTTTATAAATATTTTCTTTTTTCTTACCATCTTTAATGGTTTTGATTGCTTCAAGCGTTATATCAGGTTTAAAACCAAAAAATGCATGAATAGTTTGACCTTTAATATTTACGGCAGCAGTTCCTGTAGGGGCAAGCACTGCTATTTTCTTTTGGGTATTTTCTCTAAAATGTTTTAATAAAGTTGATTTCCCTGTCCCTGCTTTACCAGTAATAAAAACATTCTTTGCACCTGATTCCATAAGCTCAAGTGCTTGAATAAACTGCTCATTTAGCTCTATATTGACCTGATCCATACGGACTATCTGGATAAAAAAGTTTTATAGCGTTGCTTTGTGCTTTAAATTTAGAGATAAAAACTTTGACCAAATTAACAAAGCAAATTGGTTATGAGTGTAGAAAAATTAATTGAAATATATGCTCTATCTTCCAATTTTTTTCTTTATGTAGATGCTTCCCCAATAAAATGACTTTTGGATCCGTTTTAGGTATAAATTGATACATTTACTACTTTCTCTATTAGAACTACAACCATAAGAGTCAAGTCGTTAAGGATATATAACTCATATTTAAGAGTTTTAAGTATGAAACCAGTATTTTATACTCTCTTAAATTAACGTCAGTTCTGGATTAGATTGTTTTTTTATTATTGATTATCAGTTTTATCTTATATGTACAAAATATATATGAAATATAGCTGTATATAAACGTATTATATGTATTTGTTTGATTATCAGATTATTATAATTTATAGTTCATGATAATAGTGGATAAAATGTCTATCTTTCAGTAAAAAAACTAGTTGTAGTATCTGTTTAAATAGATGAAAATCAGTTAAATAAATCCAGAATTGACGTTAATAGATTCCAAAAGAAAACCCACTAGAACTTGTTCTCTTAATTTAAGCAAAATAATGACTATTATTATTGCTTTTCATGTAATAGGTTTTAGGAATTTCAAATCCTATTATATTCATTTACAGAATGATATAGTGGACTGAAAAAATCGGACAAAATTCATTTAATTTTGTTTCCCATTTTTTTCTTCATTCTGCTAAGTTTTTAAATGCCTAAGATAGACCTGCATAGGCTTTTGGTAATTAATACTAGAATGAAACCTTTGATAATTGTACTTAGTAATGTAACCATTAATCCCCTCTTTTAGGTCTTTAATAGTTTTAAAATCATTCAAAAAGATAAAATCATATTTTAGCGTTCTAAAAAATCTCTCCATCACAATGTTATCAATACTCCTACCTTTTCCATTCATGGATATTTTAATGCCATGATTCTTTAATAAATTTGTATGATTATGAATAGTATACTGACTACCTTGATCACTATTAAAGAACTCGGGAGCAGGATATTTACTAAGGGCTTCTTCTAAAGTATCTGTGACCAAATTTGAATCCATAACATTGGACAATCTATAGCTAAGTATCGCTTTACTATGCCAATCTATTACAGCTGAAAAATACATAAATCCACCGTTGGTACGAATATAGGTAATATCTCCACTCCAAACCTTATTTGATTCATTTACACGTACTTTCTTGGTTTTACCTGTATCCACCCAGTAGGGGGATAGTAAATAGTTGTAAACTTTATTTTGAGGAGATTTACAAGAAGTAGACAGCTTTTTACGTGGATAAACAGCTGATAAACCTGGCATACCCATATATTTAAGCACTCGATCTCTTCCTACATTAAAACCATCTTCTAATAATTGATTGTATATATAACGATAACCATATTCCGGATGTGCACTATAAATAGAATCTATTTTATTTAAAATATCTGACTTACAATCCTTTTTTAAGACAAATTTATAATATATCAAAGAGCGATTTATTGATAATAATGCACATTGTCTTGCCTTGGATAAGTTATTAAGCTTGGATTCAACAAGACCTTTTTTATTTAATAAGTCCAAGCTCTTTAGCTTTCCCATTGCCCAATCTCTTTCAACTGTGGTCTTACCTAACGCTTTAGCAAGTGAATCGTTTTGATCCTTAAGTGTCTCTATTTCATCTTTATATACGCTTACAACTTTGGATGGATCAAAAACTAGAGACATGTTTTCTAAAAATTTATGATGCCAATTTTGAATCGTTTTAACACTTACTCCATACTTTGAAGATAATTCAGACAAGGTCAATGCTTCTTTAAGTAAAGCTAACACTATTTTACTCTTTTCTGATGAACTAAACTTTCTAATCTTATTTCTTCCCATTTGAGCTATTCATTTTAAATTAATGAAACATAACACCGAGAAACAAAGCTAGGCTTTTTCTGTCCGCTTTTTTCAGTCCACTATAGTTTACAAAAATGATCTAGTAAAATATTTTCAGTTAGAAGGCATTAAAAATAAAAACATCTTAGATATGAGTGAGTTGGTAGAACGGATCAATAAGGTTAGGGTTGAATCAGAAAAAGTTTCTAAAAAAGATAAAGAAGCTGTATCAGCGTTGTATAGTGAGAATCTAAATGATGATTTAACTAACTATATTATTCAAAGTAAGATAGAAAGGAATAAAAAGTTTAAGTAAAACACTTATAATCAATATTAAAATTATAAATACAAAAAATAATTTAAATAAGTATTGACTTTAATAATTTATTTTTGTAAAATCAAAATACCGTACCGTAAAAAACAATTAATAAATCGGTATAGTACTTCACCATTTTTTATCCCCCATTTAATCATTAAATAATAGGTAAATAAATAAGATATAAAATTAAATATTATACGATAAAATTTTTAAATATCAAGCGGTCTGATAGGTATAAAAATATAGACACTACATTAGACTTATTTGGTTTAGAAACAAATACAAATGAATATATTGATGGAATGTCTCCTATGGAGTTATATATCCTTGATTTCCCACACCTAAATAAATTATATTATGTTAGATAAGAAAGTTTTTTTATTATATGGTCTTATGTTATCTGGATGTAATAATCTAGTTAAGAATAATATGAATCCTCAAGACAATACTCCTTCCCCTTCAAATTATAATAATTCTATTGATCCTAATAAACAGGATCAACATCCTGTTAAAAATATGTTTCTTCTTCTTGATGGGCTAGTTGATATTCATAGAACAAATATAAATATCACTATCACAGCTATTAAAACTAAGTTGCCGCCTCTTCAACTTGGTGTAACCTGTCTCAGGAATTCTGAAGCAGTTATCAATAGTATATTGATGCTAATTGATATTGTAGATAGTACTCCTACTAATAATGATCCTATTGTTGGTAGATTGAATCATATAAGAAGTGTTATTGAAGATTTTAAAAATTTAATTGAAGGTACTAAATCTATCAATAGTGAATCAATTAAAGAATATAAAATATTTACTCACGAATATATTAGACATTGTAATAATATGTTAGAATCTTATAAAACTACCGTATTCAATATTGCTCATAGTTCCAATGAGGATTTTTATTTTCGTATAGATAAAAATAATCAAATGGTTTATAATAATATTCAAACTTTTCGTAACGATTTTGACGTAAGTATTGAACAGTTCATGGATGTAATGGACCAATTTTACGAAATGTTTGAAATGGATTCTGAAACGTATTATTATATTACTACGATTATGTACACAACTAGTTTGATTATTGATAATTATTTACCTGTTTTTAGAGACTTTTATAACCGAAATAGAGGTTCTAATCAAGAATATCTTTATAATTTTGCGGAAGAAACCTTAGTTCGTTATAAGGAACAAATGATAGCTAACCGTTTTCATTATATAATGAGAGGTAAATATTCTACACTTCCTATTGATAATATTTTTTTTAATAGTGTTTATAATATTCAAAGAATTTTAAAACAAGTTGATCCTGATCCTGCTACTTCTATTGCTCGTTATCATTCTCTTCCTGTTACTGGTACTTTGAGTCCTTTAACTGTTAGTCCTGAACCTATTGCTGATCCTTCCAGTTCTGTTGCTGATTTTGCTCGTCCTGTTTCTATTCCTGCTCGTTCTCGTTCTCGTTCTCTTCCTCTTCCTGCTCGTTCTGTTACTAGTTCTTCGAGTTCTAGTACACCTGAACCCTGGATTAGAATATATTGTTTAACTTGATAATGAATTATAAAATTCAATTATATTTATACCTTATATAACAGTGTAAAAGAATTATTTATGTAAATAATTCTGATTATTATAGTAGACCGAAAAAACTGGACAAAGAATTATAGACTTTGTTTCCGTGTTATTAAGGGTATTAGGCAGGCTTACCTGATAAGCGTAACCCTTTAGGATAATAAATACACAGTTCTTTTTCTACTAATGACCAGTTAATCAGATTATTGATTTGATCAAAAAACGTATGCTTGAATTTACGACGACTAGCTGATATATCTGATAAACTTAACTGACCGCTCACTTTTATTGACATAATAATATCATAAAATTTTTATTACAAAACCTAAACAATAATTACAAGTTAAACTTTTAATAAAATTAACAATTACTTTTTTATCCTAAAATCTAAAAACCTATTGCAACGGTCTCAGAGTAATAAAGGTAACTAAGACCTGTAAGTCGCCTCACAAACCCAACCTCCTGCTAGATAGTGTCGTCATGAAATATTTTGTATATTTGTTTTGTAGTTCATATTATATTTTTAGATCATAACATCAATTATATTTATAGATGTCTAAATGGATTCACCGTCATGATATTTCAGACAAAGTATGGTCTATTTTATCACCTCTACTTCCAGGTCAACAAGGAGGTTGGGGAGCTGTTGCCAAAGATAATAGACTGTTTATTAATGCAGTATTTTGGATTTTACGTACAGGATCTCCTTGGCGTGATCTTCCATCGAGCTATGGAGATTGGAAAAACACTCATCGTAGATTTTCTCGCTGGAGAGATAATGGTATATGGGAGAGGATCTTAGAAAAACTGATTAATAATACTGATTTTAAATGGCTTATGATTGATGCTACTTATATTAAAGTACATATACATGGAACGGGTGCAAAAGGAGGCAACCAATCTATGAGTCGAACAAAAGGGGGCTTAATACGAAGCTACATTTGGCCGTGGATGCGTCTGGTATGCCGATCAGAGCTATTATCACAGAAGGTACCAGAGCTGATTGTAGCCAATCTCCATATCTTATTGAGGGGATAACTCCAAAGCATTTGTTGGCAGACCGTGCCTATGATACCGATAAAATCATTAAATATACTATAGAAAAAGGTATTGTTCCTGTTATCCCTTCCAAGAAAAACAGAAAAACAAAACGTTATTTTGACAAGAATTTATATAAATTCCGACATCTTATTGAGAATATGTTTCTCAAAATTAAGCAATGGAGAGGAATCTCCACTAGGTATGCAAAGAACACAGCATCCTTCTTGGCAGCTGTCCAAATTAGATGTATCCATTTATGGGCTAACTTTTTATGACGACACTATCTAAGGAATTGCCCTATTTTAAAAGATTGTGTTCACTAGCGGGGGTAATTTTGTTATTGGTGAAATGTTCTTTTTCTTTTAAGCAGTGCTAAAAAACAAGTATGGTGAATTTCCCTAAACCAATCAGTTGCATAATAGTTAAATTATAACACAAAAGAGGGCTATATACGATCAATGTTGGACGCTATATAACTTAGCAAAGCGCCTATTTTACCACGGTCTAGCCCTTATCTAACGTGGAAAAGGAAAATGTCTTACTTTTGTTGAGGTAGCAGATCAATTATAGACGTGAAAAAACCACACCATTGCATGATGTATTGCCTTAATGATTATCCTTTACAATCTTTAAATAGTTTTAAGGTTCCAGCCTATGCAGCCCATTACATTCGGCTTACTAGCTTAAAAGATATAGAAGATTTGTATACTGCCGTAGATATAAGAAAAAGACCTTTATATATACTGGGTGGTGGTAGCAATACATTATTTGTCAAAAACTTCCCTGGTTATATACTGCATGTTCAACTATCAGGTATTGAAATCATAGAAGAAACCCACCATAAAGTTCTGATTAAGGCAGCTGCAGGCGTACCGTGGCATACGCTTGTTGTATTTTGTATCAACAAAGGATATGGGGGTATAGAAAACCTATCGTTGATTCCAGGTACAGTTGGTGGCGCTCCGATACAAAATATAGGTGCATATGGTATAGAACTTAAAGATGTATTGGATACGGTTGAAGCTATTGCATTATCCACCGGTCAAAAAATAGTGTTTAAATCTTCAGCATGTGGCTTTGGCTATAGAACAAGTTTTTTCAAAACAAAATGGAAAAATCAGTATGTCATTACACATGTCACGTTGGCTTTACATAAAGAAAAAGTTTTTTCTATAGAATATGAAACCATCCAAGCCATGTTGGAAAAAATGAAGATTAAGCAGTTGTCATTTAAAGCAATAAGTGATGCAATTATTGCCATTCGAAAACAGAAACTACCAGATCCTACTATTTTGGGTAACTCAGGTAGCTTTTTTCAAAATCCGTTGGTATCTATAGCACATTATCAATGGCTTAAGGAGCAATATCCTTCAATAATTGCCTTCAAAACGGAAGATAAAGAACAGATAAAAATTTCAGCAGCGTGGCTTATAGAAGCAGCAGGCTTTAAGGGATTACGTAAAGGAAAGGTAGGGGTCCACCGCGCACATGCGCTTGTACTGGTAAACTATGGGGGGGCTACGGGTAAAGATATTATAAGCCTAGCCCATCAAATCAAACAAAAAGTAAACATTCAATTTAATACCACCCTAATACCAGAAGTTAATATTATAGGTGGTGTAGTGCAATAAGCTCTTTTTCTTTTGCTTACCTTTTTTAGGTATGAAGAAAAAAAACGCAATAACCCATTTTTGTAGCCTAGAGAGGGTGATCAATTTTTGTGGGTCTGGGGGATATCTCCCCCCATTATCTTTGTCAGATCTCTATACCTCCATAACAAGTATTTTATGTAGACCAATAACAAAATTAAACCTGTTTATGAACACAATCTTTAGAAAAAAGCAAACGCTAGACCACCCTACCATAAGCTCCTTATAGACAAATGGCTCAAATGTTACATTGCATCTTGTTTAGATCTACCTTACCTTGAACACCTGGAACGGAACCTTCACTAGAATATTGCCATATTGTCCATTCTTGCCAACCATTTGGTAACTCATTAGATGATGGTGGAGTGCTTCTGTATCTAGCAATCCATAGCGGACATCTTTTAACTATATCAGGGGTCGTTTGTACATGTTGATCCCAAAAATTTTGTCTGGTGTATATGAAAGGCGTTATGTTTATCTCCTTGAGATATCCAACACTTTCTTCTACTACACTACTCACTAAGCTATAATCTGATCCATTTCTTTCTTCTACATCTAGCGCTATAATTGGGTTATTATTGCACCATTTAATCTGTTCCGTTAATTGCTGTGCGGCTTGTATTTGAGATATAAAATTACTCATTTGATCTTTAGCCGAACTTGAGCCAAACCTTAGGAAGTGATAGGCACCAGGTTGAAAGCCTGCAGTACATATATTCTTATAGTTTTGTATAAACTTAGGATCTTGATAGGTTTTACCTTCTGTTGCTTTAGCAATAATGAAAGCTTTATTACTATTACTAGGGGTTAGTTGGTTCCAGTCAATATCTTCTTGATGATGAGATATATCTATTCCTTCCTGGTATCCTATTGTTATTTTTTGTCGAGATATCATATTATTCTTTGGATGATACTGGCATCCGGTTAAAGTTAAAAATAGGCTAGCCCAAACAGTAGAACGATAGTAATACATATAATAGTTGTTTTAATTAACATTTATTAGTTTAAGAAATTAAGTTAATAATTACAACCCCCGAAGGGGTAATAAATAAATATTTAAAATAATCATAAGGTTGTTGCAATAGATTATTAAATATGTAGGATATAAAAACCGCTTGTATGTATATAAGAATTTTAGTTTGTCTGTTCCTATTATTGATTTTTTGAATAATCGTATGATGACCATCCAATTAAATAGTCGAATAGTTGGTCCCATAATGTTAAAAATTACAAATTGAAGATCATACGATCCATCTATTTACAACGATCTCGTTCTATAAAAAACGCATCTGTAGTATGCTATATTTCTATTAATTTTGATAGATTTATGGTTGGCTACTTTTTAATTTGATAGAAATGTTGAGCGCTAGATAGTAGAAATAAGCAAAAGCTGTGTAATACTATTTTGTACCCAGTTTATCACCCATTTAGGTATATTACAAATTAATGACGCAAAGACCTACATTCGATCATATTTTTATGTCGCTTGCGATTCACTTAGCGGAACGTTCGCATTGTGTTAAAAAAAAGGTGGGCGTTGTATTGACAAAAGAGACCCGAATTATTTCCACAGGGTACAATGGTCCTCCAGAAGGTACCTATAATTGCGATGAAATATGGCCTAAAACAGGTTGTGCCAGGAATATAAAAGGGAGTTGTTCTTTGGCCATTCATGCAGAACAAAATGCTATTCTTTATGCATTAATCCATCATATCAATGTACGGGATGGTGTCCTTTATACGACCCTTTCGCCTTGTCTCTCTTGTGCCCGTATGATATTTAGTGTAGGTATTAAAAAAGTAATATATAAAGCTACTTGCGCACCCTATAAAAATTTGGATGATGAAGAGGGATTAAAATTTTTAGATACATTCGGGGTCCTCTTAGAGGGATATGACCCCTATAAAGTATAATGCATTACGGCGAATAAAAGTTGATAAAACTGGCACTCCATGGGTGGGACAATTGGATAAAAAGACAGGCCAAGTATCGCGCTGCTACAACCACTTTACCCTTGTTCCTTTCCAGGCCTGGGGGATTGAGTAGGAGCTAGCCGTACCGGCCTGCCGTTGTAAATTTAATACTTTTTATTGCAATCAAAAAAAAATCGAAAGAAAAATAAGTGAATCTTGTTGTAATTTTTTGGCTGGTTAAGGAAAAAACGGCTTGTATGAGCCCTTTTGTGGTTCCAATAGATCTCAGTCCCATAAGCCATAAGTGCACAAATCATAGACCTCTTCATTCCAAGAAGAGGTCTATATATTTTCCCTTAAAAGGGTCAACCGATCTACTGGCTAGCTATCCTTCTAGCAATTTATTGGTGTAATTCTTTATAAATCCAGCTAGCCATTCTCCTTCTAGCAACCCTTGTGCTAGTAGGGCCAATTGATAGCTCTGTTCTACCAGTGCTTTTTGAACAGTTTCATCATTAGTAGCCAAGATTTTTTTGGACAAAGGATGGTTCCCGTTAATGGCTACATGCATGGATCGGAAATGCTTTTGTTTCGCTTCATTGCCTTGTGAAAATTGTGTCATACGTTTCAAATGTTCTGAGGTAATAAAAGCCACAGGCAACTCCTCTGGTAGCATAGAGGCGACCTTCCAAGTAGTTTGTTCCGCACCAATTGTTTTTTCATAAATAGATTGTAACGTTTCACTTTCTTCTTTGGTAAGGGTATGTTCGGTGACCGCTTCTTTTTCAATAAGGTTGCCGATGGTATCGGTGTCAATCGCTTTTAGTTTGACTTTATCAAGTTTATATTCCATAAAATTGATAAAGTTGGTGTCAATGGGGCTATTGAGGACCAATACATCATATCCCTTTTGTTGTGCCGATTGTAGATAGACAGCATGTTTTTTAGCGTCTGTTGTATAGAGCAAAACCAAATTTTCATTTTTATCAGTTTGATTTTTAGCCATGGCATCTTTGTATTCAGCTATGGTATAGTAATGGCCAGTTGTGCTTTGCAACAGGACTATTTCTCGTATCCTTTCATCAAATTTAGGATCGGTTATCATACCATACTTGATAAAAAGAGAGATATCATTCCACTTTTCTTCATATGCTTTACGATCTTGTTGAAAAAGCGCTTCTAGCTTTTCGGCTACCTTTTTAGCAATGTATGTGTTAATTTTTTTTACATTACCATCTGCTTGTAGTGCGCTTCTAGATACATTTAGCGGTATATCTGGTGAATCAATAATACCATGTAACAACCGTAAAAAGTCAGGAATAACTTCTTTTACATCATTGGTAATAAACACCTGTCTTGCATAAAGTTGAATGGTTTCTTTTTGCTCAAAGTAGTTGGCTGCTTTAGGGAAGTAGAGTATACCTGTTAAAGTAAATGGATAGTCAATGCTTAAATGGATCCAAAAAAGTGGATCTTCTGCAAAAGGATAAAGTTCTTTATAAAACTTAAGATAGTCTTCAGATTGTAAATCTGCTGGCCGCTTGATCCATAGTGGCATCGGATCATTGATCACCTTTTCATCAAATACGATTTCTATTGGTAAAAAGCGACAATGTTTATCTAAAATAGCTTGAATACGCTCTGGCTTCAAAAATTCTTCCGCATCTTCTGCAAGGTGCAAAACTACTTCTGTACCTACTTCACTTTTTTCAGTAGCATATATTTCAAAATTCGTGCTACCATCACAGCTCCAATGGGTTGCTTGGGCGCCTACTTGATAAGATTTTGTAATAATTTCAACTTTTTTAGCTACCATAAAAGCGGAGTAAAAACCCAATCCAAAAAAACCAATCAATTGATGTTCTGCTACTTTATCTTTGTATTTTTCTACAAATGCAGTAGCACCCGAGAAAGCAATTTGGTTGATATATTCTTTTATTTCATCAGCTGTCATACCTAATCCATGGTCTTTAATGGTCAGTGTTTTGGCCGATGCATCAAGCAGTACTTCTACTTGTAGCCTATCGGTAGCACCCTCATAAAGGCCCATAGCGCCTAGCTTTTTAAGTTTTTGTACCGCATCTACCCCATTGGCTACCAATTCCCTCAAAAAGATGTCTTGATCGGAATAAAGAAATTTTTTAATAATGGGAAAGATATGTTCAGTATGTACCGATATAGTTCCTTTTTCGTTCATGATTGCTGTTAATTTAAGTTAAATGTTAAATGTATCTATCCTGTATGGTGTCACATTGATATCTAGCCAACCATTTGCAATAGGTATGTAAGGATTTAGGCTTTTATGCAACCATATTGGTTATCGCTTTATTGCGTGACGGCCTAAGTTTTCCCCTATGGGATGCCATATACACGAACCAAAACCCATACACCTATACCCATTTTTGCTATATAGTTGGAACCATTATAGCTGTTGATTATCTAACAAAAACTATGCCAATGTATTCAAAATAAAGCTTTTAAATAGTAGGATCTGCAATAGATAGATTAGATGGTTTGTTCCCATTTATGCTTATTAGAACTGAAATGGAGTGCTTTCTAAATATATATCTTATTTTCAATATATTTTTTAAATTCTCTCAAATGTAGGTTATGATGCAGCCATGCATATAGTGCATTGCTCAAAAGTAGATAGTGTATTGTTCAGTCTTATACCCAGGGCAGATGAATATTTCAGGGAAGTTTAATGGATTTTTTATATATTACACCTATAACCTATAATACTATACTTTTTTGAAAAAGATAGCTGTAAAGTTTACTGCCACTATACCAATAAATAAAATCTTCAATGCTTTATAATATACTTAATAATCATATATCAAGTAAGGTCTATACCAAATATTTTAATCTGGTCTTAAAAATTTATATAGGTTTCTTTTTTGCTATGGGTGGTTGTAGTAGTATTAAGCATGGTATGAAGGTTCGGGTTCCGCGTCATAATTCTAAGCCTACTAAGGTCCATCCCTATAATCTTAATTCTACCTCTAATTATGGGTCTAGGTATGCTGATGAGGTTCTATCTCGTATAGAGGAGGAAACAAAAAAAGTTTTGGATCGTCATATTGAAACTTATCTTCATCATACTAAAAAATATCCTAAATATTTTCAAGGTTTTATCAACAAACTTAACAATTCGGAATCTATGCTAGATAGCTATACAGATTATATTCAGCTATACGAGTTTCTGAATAACTTGAAAAGCGAAGTTTTTGTTAAAAAGCTAATACCAAGCCTAGAAAATTTAAGCTTAATAAAAAAACTAAAAGAAAATGTATCACTATTATATCAGAAAATAAAAGAAGTGAAAAATGATATAAAAAATCAATCAGAAGAATTTCATACTCTATCAGAGAACATATCTATGTACAAAGAAAGGATATCAAAAAAAGTAAAAGAGGCATGCTCTGAAGATCTAAAAAAAATAACTTCAAAAATAAACATCATACGTCTAATAGAAGAAAAAAATGCATGTGGTGATTCAAAATCAAAATCAAAATCAAAATATAAAAAAGAAATCAATTATAGATACAAATCTACATCTGCTCTAATCGCAAAAATAACAACTAAAATAGAAACATTACGGGCATCTATTATAGATACCGCTATAAATACCGCTTATGATGAATCTATCGAGAAAACGAGTGCAATAGAAGAGGTAATAAAGAAAAAAGTAGATACAATAGATGAAGGTATAGAAAGTATAAGTAATGAATATAAAGAGGTAATAGATTCTATGCTAAAGCTGAACCTATCAGCAAAAGATATGGCATCTAACGTAGCATCACAAAAACAGTTATCCAAACTTTTTTGCGTAGCACTGAAATGTAACTGTTTAATCGTTGCTTATGAACTGATGAATAATAGTCTTTGGTCAGAAAAAACTATTAATCAGAATATCTTATGCAATTTATCGAATAATATATTGCAAGATCAACAAAACAATCAAGAGTATAATCTAAAAGTTGACTGGACTATATTCCGAAGATTACTATACCGGAATAAAATTAATATAAATATGCAATTCGATTCGGACGAACTTAAAAGCAAAGTGACTATGTTGGACCTATTTCTTGAAAACAATGATATTGATTCAGCATCTAACCTCATAGCTTATTCTACAGTAAACTTTAACAAAAATACATATCTAGACCTAATAAAATTATTAAGTAATTCAACTTCCCATAGTCTAGTAGCTTTATTCCAAAGATTAATGCAAGCGAATAACTATTTCAATGAAGATGATACAAAACATATAAATAAATTTCTATATTACATAGAGAAAAATGAAAAATGTGTTTGTAACATTAAGAAGTTCAGTAACAGGTCTGTTTCTGCTTGCTCTATTCATTTGCCTGACACTCCTCCTCCTTCTCCTCCTTCTGCTTCTACTCGTCCTAGTACTCCTGTCAAGCCTAATAGGAATTGCGTTCATTGCACCTATTCTCACGTATTTAAGCATAGTGCCAACCATCATATAGACTCCAATAAGCCTCTAAGTAGAGGTAAGTGTATCATCAGTAATGATGGGTCTTAACATATGAAAAGATTTTCAGAATTAGATAGTAACTAATTGACAAAAACCAGGTCTAGGCAATTAAATCAATAAGAGCAGGATAGAATAAAAAAGTTTCCTAAATATTGCATATATCTATAAAATGATTTATATTTCAGCCTAAAAGTACCGTACTAATATGGTCTTTATAAAAAGATAAAATTGTATTTTTAGGCTCTAATGTCATTGGAAACACCTTTAGTGGTAATAGTATTATTCCTATTACTTACCCTAGTTATAGGTCTATCTTCTATGAAAGTAGGTAAGACCTTTCGGGAATATGCTGTAGGGACAAAATCTTTCTCTACCTTTACATTAGTAGTTACCCTATTGGCTAATGACTACGGAGGAGGGACTCTTATCAGTAGCGTGACTATAGTCTCTTCTAGTTTATTCTTTTGGGTTATTTGGCAGCTTTTTATAAATAGCTTTCTTTTCTTGATCATTAGTTGGTTAGCAGGACGTATGAGCAGGTGTATCTACCATATATCCATGCCCGAAACAATGGGGCGTATATATGGAAAATATGCAAGGATTACTACTGCTATACTGGGTCTTCCTTATATGATTATTTTTGTTGCGATGCAAATTAATGTCATGTCTCAGGCTATACATATGTGTATCCCTTCCAATGCCTGTACGGTTACCATAGTGGCTACACTCATTCTTTGTCTCTATA
This sequence comes from Candidatus Cardinium hertigii, assembly GCF_050864855.1. Lineage (GTDB taxonomy): Bacteria > Bacteroidota > Bacteroidia > Cytophagales > Amoebophilaceae > Cardinium > Cardinium hertigii_C. The sequence continues at coordinate 8,108 of NZ_JBOZWW010000057.1, read as the reverse complement.
CGGTGTTTGGTGGTATTCACGGAATTACTTTTACAGATGTATGGCACATTTATAATTTTTTCTAGCATTATACTTATCCTAACCTGGTTTACTTTTAACCATCTAGGGAAATCACCTGTTGAAATCCTCTCTTTTTTGCAAACGCATAAAAAATTTGATTTAACCATGTCTAATATCTTTTTCCCATTTAAAAATAATCTATTGCCTATACTCTACTACCTAGCGATTATAGCCTATATAGAGCCTTCTATTATGCAAGTGGTCTATATGTCTTCTAGTCCTTCCCAAGCCAGAAGTGTATTTTTATATGCTGCTTTTATTTCCTATATCATTATGGGATCTATATTGTTAATAGCTTTGTTTGTTTTTATAAAGATGCCAGGTTTGCGTGGTATAGAGGCTTGGAACTATATACTAGCTAGTAGCTCTCCCAACTTTAGGGTACTGATTTGTCTTTGTTTGTTGGCTATGGCTATGTCTACGGCAGATTCTAAGCTACATACTTCTGCTATTCTAATTGTTTATGACCTATTGGGGAGTATACGTCGTACCAAAATGGATGCTGCAAAGCAGATTCTATTGACCCGTATCACGATCCTAGTGCTATCTATATTTGCTATGTTATTGCTGATCTGTAATCGCTATTCTCCTCGTTATGATTATATTTTTCGTCATATAAGTGCCTTTCTTGTTCCGAGTATTCGCCTATACTCAGTTGTAGTAGTAGCGCCATTTATTGTAGCTGTTTTAGGGGTGCGTATTCGTTTGCCTATTGTTTTGATGGATATGGCTATAGGTCTATGTACCATGTATGGTTGGGACAAATGGATTGGTCCTATGGTAGGGCCGGTTAGTAGTACCTTTGTTTCTATAGTAGCCAATGGGTTGTTCATGTTAACAGCCCATCATGTATGGCCTAATCAGAAGGATAGGCAACTACCCAATGATCATCCATTGGCGTAAATGAAAAAATCTGCTATTTTCCAATGCAGAATTTAGAGAAAATATCGCTCAGCACTTCCTCTGTGGTAATTTCTCCTGTAATTTCGCCTAGTGCGTGTAGGGCTCTGTTTAGATCTACAACTAGTAACTCATTCGATTGTTTTTGCTCCAGCCCAATTATAACAGCTTCTAAGGCTTGTTTACTTTTTTGTAACCGATCAAAGTGGCGTGCATTGACTACAATAGTGCCGATGCCGTCGGTAGGCTTTTGTGCCATCTGCCTCAAAAGTTGATCTTTAAGTTGCGCTATACCTTTACCAGTTTGGGCAGCAATCAACAAATATCCTTTAAATCGTTCTAGATCAGCAGAGGGCACAAGATCCATTTTGTTGCCAACTTTAAGCAGTGGAAATCCTTCTAAACCCAAAGCAATCAGATCTTCCTCTGCTTGTCTAAAACTCGTATTGGATAGATCTACCAAGTAAAGTGCTACAAAGGCTTTGCTTAGTTGTCTTTTGGTTCGTTCGATGCCTATCGCTTCTATGCCATCTGAGGTTGTTTCCCGTAACCCAGCTGTATCTACAAACCTAAATCGTATACCCCCTAAGTGTAAGGTTCCCTCAATCGTATCCCGTGTAGTACCTGCTATAGGCGAAACAATGGCCCGTTCTTCTTCCAATAATCGATTCAATAGTGTGGATTTGCCTACATTGGGTTTGCCAACAATGACTACAGAAACCCCCTGTTTGATTACATTCCCCATTTCAAAACTATCTATCAGTTTGTCTAAGGTTTCAATAAGTGCATGCGCCAATTTTTTTAAATCTTCTCTGTCTAAAAAGGCTACGTCTTCCTCTGCAAAATCCAGCTCTAGTGTCAACATAGCTGCAAAATGGCGCAATGATTGACGCAATCCTTCTAAAGCTAAAGAAAAACCACCCCGCATTTGATGAAGCGCCGTTTGATGGGCCAGTCTGCTATCCGCTGCAATTAAGTCCGCTACCGCCTCTGCTTGCGCCAAGTCAAATCGACCATTTAAAAAGGCCCTCTTCGTAAATTCACCTGGTTCAGCTATCCGCACACCTTGTGCTACAAGCAGTTGTATGATTTCGGTGACAATAAAGGGAGCCCCATGACAAGAAATTTCTACAGCATCTTCTTTGGTAAAAGAATGAGGAGCTATAAAAATTGAAACTAGTACTTCATCAATTTTAGTTTCACCCTTTTGAATCACCCCAAAATGAATGGTATGAGAAGCTTGTTGGGTCAGATCACTGCCCCGAAATATTTGGTTAACGATGCCAATAACACCCTGCCCAGATAGCCGTACTACTGCAATGGCACTCACCCCTTGTGGGGTGGCAAGGGCTACAATCGGATCTTGGTTATAATCCATTGGTTTGTATAAATAATCTTTCTGGATATCCTACTTCCACCAATGTCAACCCCTCTGCTGGCATCAAGGCAAGCGTGGGGCGCAGCCTAGGTTTCTGCCGAATCAGCTGCTTTAAGGTGGCTATATCCATTTTACCAGTTGCTACTTTAAGGATCGTACCTACAATGGTGCGAACCATACCCCGTAGAAAACGATTCGCTTGTATCTGAAAAATAATTTTGTCATCCATCTGCAACCAACAAACCTCTTCTATATGGCATACGAATGTTTTTACGCCATCGGTTTTTTTACTAAAAAATTCAAAATCTGATTCTAAACAAAACAAATCAGCAAGCTGATTTAATAAGCCAAGTGGTGGCATACGGCGTAGCCAAACCGATCGATCCCTATAAAAAGGATCTTTTTGGGTGACAATCGTATAGGCATACCTACGGTAACATGCATCAAAACGGGCATGTGCATCCGCTACTACAGGACGAATAGTTGTAATGCTGATATCAGATGGCAAAACCCTATTAAGTCTATAGGTCAAATCAGCAAGATCGATAGGCGGTATGTGGTCAAAATGGGCCACTTGTTGCAGCGCATGCACTCCTTTATCCGTTCGACTGCTGCCTGAAATAGCGATGTTTGTAGATAGTAGCTTGCCCATTGCCCTTTCCACTACTTGTTGCACAGAGGGCCCATTTTTTTGAACTTGCCACCCACTATAAGCTTTACCAAAGTAGGATAGGTATATAAAATAACGCATAAAATGCTTTCGTCTAGCCTATAAAGCTTAATTTTTTGTTAAGTTAAGGGTTAAAATCTATCATAAAAGTAGCCATACATAGATTATTTATCTAACATAGTAGCCTATCATGCACTAATTTTTATGTAAATTTAAGTTAATTTCACAAAACATTGTACAGCATGCCTCCGTATGCCTGTTGTCGTTTATCGGTTTAGCCTTGTATGTTTTAATATAGAAATCTATGCATTTAGTTCCAGAAAGCTTGCTTATTGCCGGTTCTTTTTTACTCTTCTTGAGTATTGTTATTACCAAGCTATCTACCAGATTAGGTATTCCAGCGTTGATTATTTTTTTATTGGTAGGCATGGCTGCAGGCCATGAAAAATTAGGGAATATTGATTTTCACAACCCTATCGCTGCTCAATTACTGGGTGCAATTACCCTAAGTTTAATTCTTTTTACAGGAGGGATAGAAACCGAATACAAGCACATACGGCCCATTCTTTGGAATGGTATATTACTGGCCACTGTAGGTATTTTAATTACGACTTTTAGTGTTGGACTATTTATTTGGGCGCTTACCCACTTTTGGGGGGGGAATATACAGTTCACTTTATTAGAAGGGCTATTGATGGGTTCCATTGTGGCCTCTACAGATGCAGCTGCGGTTTTTGCGATCATTCGCGCTAAGAATATGCACCTCAAAGCCAATCTTAGTCCGATGCTGGAATTAGAATCGGGGAGTAATGATACGATGGCTTGGTTTTTAATGTTTTTATTTAAAACATTGCTCCTTAACAAACAAGCCATTGGACCCATGCAAGCGATCGGTATCTTTATTCAAGAAATGGTCGTAGGAGGGCTAGCGGGCCTCTTAGTGGGTAAAATCATGCTGGTATTGCTCGATAACTTGCGTCTTTCCAATCGTTCGCTTTACCCAGGTTTAATGTTGGCAGTAGTTATTTTTACCTATTCAGCTACTCACTTTTTGCATGGCAATGCCTTTCTTGCGGTTTACCTGGTTGGATTAATCTTAGGCAATAAAGATTTTCCTCATAAAAAGAGCATTATTCAATTTTGTCAAGGCATTTCTTGGTTGATGCAAATTATTATGTTTATTATGCTTGGGTTATTGGTTTATCCCCATAAGCTGCTACCTATAGCTGGGATTGGCCTGCTGCTCTCCATCTTTTTAATGTTTGTAGCCCGCCCGTTGAGTGTCTTTGTTTCATTGTTTTTTTCTAAAACGTTAAATGTAAGCCACAAGATTTTCATCTCTTGGGTAGGGCTTAGGGGGGCTGTTCCTATTGTTTTTGCTACTTATCCATTGTTAGATAATATTCACCAAGCAGATATAATCTACCATATTGTTTTTTTTATTGTGCTTACTTCTATCTTATTTCAAGGCACTACGCTTTCGCCCCTTGCCAAGTGGCTACAATTAGAAGCACCAACTGTAGCCAAACACGAACCTACTATTCAGTTATCCAAAGAAGTCAACAGTGCCTTAATAGAAGTAATGGTTCCCCAACATGCTCCGGCTATTGGTAAAAAAATTGTACAGTTGAGTTTTCCAGAAAATGCATTAATTGTGCTTATCAAACGCAATGGTGTGCATCTCATTCCAAGGGGTGATACCGTTATTGCTCCCTTTGACTTGTTGATGATTATGGCAGAGAACCATCAAGCCATTGATACCATTAAGGAACAATTCGGTATAGTGGATTAGTTGGAAGGGTAACCATAATGCATACTATGCTAGTAGCTATCGTTTTTTACCTATATCCCTAAAGCAAACCCATACATATGTGTCAAAAATACGATCTTATCGTCATCGGAAGTGGTCCAGGCGGCTATGTTGCCGCTATTAGAGCAGCTCAGTTGGGTATGCAGGTCGCAGTTGTAGAACAAGAAGCCCTTGGTGGTATTTGTTTAAATTGGGGTTGTATCCCTACAAAAGCATTATTAAAAAGTGCACAAGTATTTGATTACTGTAACCATGCTGCCGCTTATGGTATTGAAGTAATACAAGCAAAACCCAATTTTCAGGCTATTATAAAACGCAGTCGCGATGTAGCAGCTACTATGTCTAAGGGCATCCACCATCTTTTTAAAAAGCATAAAATTACCATTTTAGAAGGGCGTGGTAAGTTACTCCCTGCTACTACTGTTTCTGTTACTACATCAGCAGGCATTACCCATCTTTACCGTGCGCCACATATTGTCTTAGCAACTGGTGCAAGAAGTCGTCAGTTGCCCCATTTATCTATCGATGGATCGCATATTATAGGTTATAGAGAAGCCCTTTCGCGTGCCACACAACCCGACTCTATAGTGATTGTAGGAGGAGGAGCGATTGGATGTGAATTTGCCTACTTTTACCATACCATAGGCACAAAAGTTACTTTGGTCGAGTATAATTCCTGTTTATTGCCATTGGAAGACGAAGATGTATCCAAATACATTCTAAAATCTTTTACAAAAAAAGGAATAGAGGTTTATACAGCTGCAGAAGTGACTAAAGTAGATCGCTTAAAAAATACTACTGTAGCACATATTACTGCTCCATCTGGTGATGTACAAGTTGAAAGCGAGCTAGTGCTTTCCGCTATTGGCGTCCAACCGAATGTAGAAAATATAGGGTTAGAAGAAAATGAAATCGTGATGGAAGTAGGGAAAATTGCAGTCGATGCTTATTATAAAACCAGTTGCAAGGGGGTTTATGCGATTGGAGACCTTATCAAAGGGCCTGCATTGGCCCATGTAGCATCAGCAGAAGGGATAGTCTGTGTAGAAAAAATAGCAGGACTTACACCGGATCTGTTGGCTTACAATAATCTACCCTCTTGTATCTATACACAACCTGAGGTAGCTGCTGTAGGTTATACAGAAAAGTCTGCAAAAGAGGCTGGTTATAAAGTTAAAGTAGGAATTTTTCCATTTTCTGCTTCTGGAAAAGCACAGGCAGCTGGTCTACCAGAAGGGTTTGTAAAAGTAATTTTTGATGCCCAGTATGGGGAATGGCTTGGCGCACATATGGTAGGTGCCCATGTAACAGAAATGATCGCAGAGGTAGTTGTCGCACGTAAACTAGAAACGACTGCATATGAAATTCAAAATAGTACCCATCCACATCCAACTATGTCAGAAGCCATTGTAGAAGCAGTTTCTGCTGCTTATGGAGCAGCCATACACCTTTAGTGTATGGAGGTCTACATGTTTGGGATCGGCACTACTATTCAAAAAAATTGTTGCACTATTTAAATATCCTGTATATTTGATGGTATGTAGTTTTGGAATAAAATGAGGTATTAAATAGTGTAGGTATAAAAATCGCAATATGTATTTGCATACTGCTTGGTTAATTAGGCTATAAAAAATTGCGTTTAGTATGGACAAAACAGCATCGTTACAAAGTAATCTAGAAGATGGTATTTTAACCATTACCCTTAAAGCCGATTCAAAAGCCTTTACGTTAACAGATAAAAGACTTATTGAATTGCGTCATCTTATTCAAGAAGTATATGATAATGAAGACATAGAAGGTGTTATTATTACTGGGGAAGGAGAAGAAATCTTTTCTCTAGGCACAGAGGTTTCTGAATTGCTCAAGTTAAATGAATTGAATGCAAGAAAATTTGCAGAAAATGGTCAAGAAGTATTGGCTTTTATAGAAGATTGTCCTAAGCCTATTTTGGCCGCTATTAATGGCTATGCTTTAGGGTCTGGCTTTGAGCTTGCGTTGGCTTGCCATTTTCGATTTGCTTCTGAGAATGCCATTTTTGCTTTTTCAGAAATTGCTTACGGCGTTATTCCTGGATTTGGAGGCACGCAACGGTTGACACAATTGCTTGGTAAGACGCGCGCATTAGAATATCTAATGACTGGTAAGCGTATTGATGCCAAAGATGCAGAACAAATGGGATTGGTTAGCGAAGTGGTGAGTTATAAAGAAGAAATGCTTAAAAAAGCTAAAAAGTGGCTTACCTCTATTGTAAATAATGCAGATTTGGCATTGGGTATGTTGGTAACTTGTGTCAATGCAGCTGAGAATCCAGATGAAAATGGCTTTCAAACAGAGGCAAATGGTTTTGCCAATTGCTTTAAGGCCGTGGATATCAAAGACAAATTGATGAAAATTATCGATAAAAAAGCACTCCTAGAAATGAAATAGTGGCATAGCCATTAGATGGGGTCCATAAAAGCATTTTGCGCTTCTTTATAAAGGTAAAGTTGCTAGATAACCAAATGGCTGCCTTTTCTAAAAATAGATTCCAATGATTTTGAAATTATATCTTATACATGTATATTTGCAAGCTGGTAAAAACAGGTGATAGGTGTGTCATACACACAATAGTTCATAGTTTAATAACCTAAATAATATACAATATATGATAATAGACAATCGTTTACGTAGACTATTGGTGGCAACTACGTTTTGCCTTCCTGCATTGGGATTAAGTGGATGTGGTGGTTATAATAACGCTAGGTTAGGTGTCCAGCCAGGACGAGCATCTATGGGGGAAAGCGAGCAACAAGTACAACAAGCGGATTCTGAACCTGGAGTTGTTGTTCGTACGGCTGAAAATCTTGGTTTAACAGTGGGTACTGTTTTGGGAGGTTTCGTTGGAGCAGCAGCTAATGGTTTGGAAAGTAGTTTGTATGGCTTGTCTCAAGGAAATTTGAACTGCCGAACTATAGTGAAGGGTGTTTGTAACGCAGCTGAGGATCGTGCCTTGATTTGGGGTAGTATTGGTAAGTCTGCTTTTGGTACAGCTGCTAATGGTTTAACATGGCTTGCTCCGCATGTTGAGACCGTTGCGATAGATAGTTATTGTAATTTTTGATAAGGTTGTAGTTGTATTTTTAGTAGTTTTTATGTTAAGGATGCATAAATTTAGTTATTTAGTGATTTTCAAGTTAATCTTTGTATATTTTAGATATACCATCCCCCTAAAAACCCTTTAAAATGATATTTGGAGCTCTATATAAATTATAGGCTATAGATTCCATAACATGTTGCGTATGGGTTTTATC
>NZ_JBOZWW010000063.1:0-25679 GCF_050864855.1 Candidatus Cardinium hertigii | reverse complement strand
TTTATGTGCTATTGCTCATAACCTACGACTGATTACAAGAAAATTATTCTTAATACCCTCACAGTCAAATAAATTAAAACCTATATAATTAAAATTCTTAATCCAAAACCAGTTATACCTATATCTTGGGTAAGAAAAATAGAGCGCCTGATAAACCATATATATTATAAAGAAATATCCATTCAATAAATTTATTCAAAAATAATATTTCAGGGCCGACTAATTATCATTATTAAATAAACATCTCTCAATCAATATGCGGACTAAAGACAATCAAACCAGCATAGACCAGGTTGTAAAAATACATACGATTATTGAATTCAATTATTGAAACTGAATACAAGTCGAAACGTAATCTTACATTTTTATTGTAACAACCTCTACGAATCACATATTTTATTCTGGTAAAAATCAAGCTGACTTTGGTGTGGTCTCATAAGACGGAAAATATTGTATACTTTTTTCTATAGCCTTAATGCATTCCAAACATTTCTTTTTTCTAGCTATATCAAAAACTGTTTCGTTAAAATTAGTTATGGTATAGATATCTATATCTTTAGACTTTAGGAGGGCCTCAACTACTAATACATTCTTTTCATTTATTGCCGTATGGAGTGGGGTATATCCATATACATCTTTTTCATTGACCTTAATTCTTTTATCTCTCAATAACAATTCAACTAATTCTGGGTTGTTTTGGAATGCTGCCCAATGCAGTACGGTATATTTATCTTCATGTGTTGCATTAACATCAATATTTTCATCTTTTAGTAATACCTTAACTATTTCTATATTACCTTCTTTTGCTGCACTATAAAGTGGGGTATGGCCATAGTCATTTCTTTGATTAATGTTTGCACCATTTTTTAATAAGTAGTTTACAAGTTCTATATCGGAATTTGAAATTGCATCAGACAAATCTTGACCGAGCCATGGTGTACTTGATATGGGGTATCCACTGTAGGCGCGTGTTGAACCTATAAAACTTTTAGTATAGGAATTAGTTGAGTTAGAAAATTTTGTATTTGATCCATTCAATGGACTTAATGCTGTTACCATAGCACTGCTATTATTTAACCCATTTCTATTGGCTACGGATGAACCATCTAAAAGACTAGATATCGCCATTGTACTAGCCCCTAAAATTACAGTTGTACCGACGACTGCTCCAGCAATAAATTTTTTAGGATTTCTATTGTAGCTTCTTTTTAAATTGCCTAAAGTGTAACCTCGTTCTCTAATATCTCTAACCATTTCTTGCTTTGTGGTTACGCAAGATGAAAAACCGTTTAAGCTTAATAGGCCAATGTATAGGCATATACAATAGTTTATTTTTTTCATGAAATTAATGTTTAGTATTAAATATATATTATAGTGAATCGATATGCATTTTCTTTACCAGGTCTTAGATCTAGTAAAAGATAAACCACTAAGTGGAAACCATAAAATATAAGAAAAAAATACTAAATATATTTATAATCAAGTCATTATATAGAATAAATAAGATTTTATCGAATGGTCTTATCTATTTTTTCATAGATTTATGCAAAATAAGGCAACTATACTGGGTCTATTCCGTTGTTGACCATGTATTGAGATGGCAGATCTGTAATATACAAGGTCCTTGAAATCCAGAGTAGGCCTGTACCACACATAATTATATCCTTAGTTTAATTTTGAATAAATTTTAATAAATTGTTGTAGTTTATGCAGCCCATGTAATAGTCGAGCAGCATGGGGTAGATTCAGTTAAACCGTTGCATGCATAGGCATACTCTTTTTAAGTAGCATTATCGCCATATATCCTTTTAGTTATGTCAGAAATTATCGCTAGTCTTGACATAGGTACTAGTAAAGTTTGTGTAGTTATAGGGGCACAAAGCCAATATGATCCTAATAAACTTGAGGTATTAGGTATGGGAAGTGCTGCTGCAGATGGGATTGTACGCGGTATGATTGTGAACATTGATAAGGCAGCTATTGCTGTTAAGCAAGCCCTGGAAGCTGCTGAAGAGGACTCTGGTATAAATATTAATATCGTACATGTAAATATTTCTGGGAAACATGTAACAGGATCTTGCCACCATGGTAGCATTACAAGAGATACCATAGAAGAAGAAATTACAGTAGAGGACATCAAAAAGCTTACCAATGATATGTACCGTATTGTTCCCCCCTTGGGTACAGAAATTGTGCATGCTATGCCGCAGGAATATACCATAGACTATGAAATTGTAACCCAAGATCCAGTAGGTATGTCAGGTGTGAAATTAGAAGCAAATTTCCATATTATTACAGCTAAGACCCACGCCATTCAAAACATACATAAATGTATTAAAAAAGCAGGTGTAGAAGCAGATATGGTCATAGCTTCTGCCCTAGCCGCTAGTTTGGCTATATTGAGTGATGAAGAAAAAGAAGCAGGTGTGTGTCTGATTGATTTCGGAAGCAGCATGATTAACATAGTAATCTTTTTTGATGCCATCATTCGGTATACCGCAACCATTCCACTCGGAGGACATATGATTACTTCAGATATACAACAAAGTTGTATGGTTATGGAACGGCAAGCAGAGTTATTAAAGGTAAAATTTGGTACCGTTGGATCCAATGCTTTGGTTACCCAATCAGTAGTAACGATTCCAGGATTGCGCAATCGTAGACCCAAAGAGATCATTACTGCTAATTTGGTTAAAATTATAGAGGCACGTGTAGAAGAAATAGTGACATTTATCCATGAAGAGATTTTGCATTCTGGTTTTTACGATAAGTTAGTAGCTGGTATGGTTGTAACAGGGGGGAGCGCCAACTTACCAGCCATACCAGCCATACTTCAGCAGGTAACTGGGTTGGATACACGGTTGGGCTTTCCAGATGAGTATCTAGAGGAGGGCAGTAGCAAGCAATTACGGGATCCTAGCTATGCCACTGCTATTGGATTAACGCTAGCTGGATTTAAAGCATTGGATTATAGAGAAGCCTATTATAGAGCAGCAAAGTCTGCCGATTTGAATGCTGGGAAAAAAAATGTTAAAAAAACAAAAAAAAGCAACTTTTCCTTTGCACGTATTCTTACCAAAACAAAAGCTTTTTTAGTGGACGATTACGATGAAAATTAGTCGAAAAAATAGTATCATATTGCCTAATGCATATAGCTTGTTGTAATGAAAGCACCTTATTGTCTAAATTATGAAGGATATTACCTATAAATTTGATTTACCGACCCACCATAAATCTATTATCAAAGTGATAGGCGTAGGTGGTGGTGGCAGCAATGCAGTGAACAACATGTATAAGCGTGGTATCAAAGATGTGTCCTTTATTGTTTGCAATACAGATGTCCAAGCGCTACAAAATAGTCCTATACCCATTAAGCTCCAAATTGGTGCAGCACTTACAAGTGGGCTAGGGGCTGGTGCCAATCCAGAAGTGGGGCGTAATGCTGCATTAGAAAGTAAAGAAAGTATTCTAGAATTATTGGATGATGATACCAAAATGCTTTTTGTTACAGCTGGAATGGGTGGTGGAACCGGTACAGGCGCGGCCCCTGTTATTGCTAGTATTGCTCGTCAGCAAAGTATCTTGACAGTTGGTATTGTGACATTACCTTTTTCATTTGAGGGCAAAAAAAAGCATTTACAAGCCCAAGAAGGTATTAATGAATTACGGAAACATTGTGATACAGTTCTTATTATCTTAAATGATAAAATTCAAACCATATTAGGCGGACTCTCGATTAGCGAAGCTTTTATAGAAGCGGATAATGTCTTGACCACTGCTGCTAAAAGCATTGCTGAGATTATTACGGTACCGGGTTATGTCAATGTAGATTTTGAAGATGTTAAGACGGTAATGAAAAATGCAGGTGCAGCGGTTATGGGTTCTGGCGAAGCCAGAGGTGAAGGCAGGGCATTACAGGCTGCTGAAACAGCGCTTGCTTCTCCTTTATTAGACTATACAGATATACGGGGTGCTAAGAAAATACTCTTATCTATTGTTTCCGGACAAGCAGCTGAGCTACAAATGGATGAATTAACCATTATTACCAATTATATACAAGAGCAAACGGGCAACGATGCTGAAATGATTTTTGGTCATGGTTCTGATTCAGAAATGGAAGAAAGCATTAGGGTTACAGTTATTGCTACTGGATTTAATAGGGAAACAGACCATGCGGATCAAGAGTTGCTCGCTCCGTCTAAACAGGAAGTGGCCTATACAGGGGCTAAAATATTGCACCATCCAGCCTCTAATACCGAAATCTTGGATGCTTCCACAAAAAAGATAATCGTGGAGCCTGTTTTAAAAACAGCTAAAGAAAGTTCCAAGCAGTCTGCAACATCAGAAGAATCTGCTATACAGTTGCCTCTACCTTTTGCTGCTCCTCAGGGAATAGTCTTGGAAAAAAGCTGTGCATATAGGCATGTACCCACTGTAACGTCCAAACGGGGTATTGCGCCGATAAATTGGGATGATCGCTATTTAAAAGAAGAGTTGGCCATACCTACCTATTTAAGAAAAAAAATAGTCCTTGATGCCGCAGATGCAAACGCAGAATGGATCCGCTATCGCTTAGATGATGCATTGGACCATCTTGATTTGAAACAAGGTCATCTACCCCATGAGTAATAATAATGATGCAAATTACTGCTTATAAAACCCATAAAGTTAAGCCTGGGGAGTCTTTGCACCTTATACTAGATCAGTATTTACCTAAAATAGCGCCTCAAAGTATCATTATAATTACGTCAAAAGTTGTTGCTCTATGTCAGAATAGGATAGTCCACCAAAGCATTATTTCTAATAAATTGGCTTTTATCCAAAATGAATCCGACTTCTATCTAGAAGGTGATTATATAGAAAGGTATGGTGTAGTATTAACCATGAAAAATCATATACTTATTCCAACAGCTGGTATAGATGCATCGAATGGGAACGGGTATTATATTTTATATCCTGAAGACCCACAAAAAACAGCTACTGAAATTTGGCAGTACTGCCGCACGCGTTATCCTAATCAAGAGATGGGTGTACTCATTACAGATAGCCACACTACACCTTTGCGTAGAGGCGTAGTCGGTATAGCATTGGCTTGGTGTGGATTCGCACCATTATACAGTTATATTGGGAAGCTCGATATATTTAATAATCTATTGCGCGTCAGTATGATTAATATTTTAGATGGTTTGGCAGCAAGTGCTGTGCTAGTTATGGGTGAAGGCAATGAACAAACACCATTGGCTATTATTTAAGAGGCACCAAAGATTACTTTTCAGAGTAGACCACCCACTCAAGAAGAACTGCAATCGATTATTATAGACCCTTCAGATGACTTGTATGCACCATTATTGACAAGCGTGAAGTGGAAAAAAAGTATTAAAACGGCTATCTCTTCTATAGTTGACTGAAAAGATGCATTACAGAGGGGAGAATAAAAACTTGACAGGTCCTCTTTATAGGATGTCTAAAAAGTAGATTTGGTTCGACCCGTAAAAAGTATTAAATTTAAATCCTCTTAGAGTGTTATCTCTATATAAGTCAAAGTAAAGTGCATTGGGGCTGACTGGAATTGACGGGAAGATTAAATCCAATGTAAGCATGCGAGGTGTTGTAAGTATTACCTCTGCTATAAAACTTACACAATCCGTAAACGGCAACTTAGCTGTAATCAATAATTCCCGCCGTTGCAAATTTGTTGCGCTTCGAAGAAAAGAAGAAGAGGACGACGATTTGCGTATGGCTGCTTAATCGATAGATTAAGGGGAATTTGTCCCGCTGGTTTTTGTGTTATCGGATCAGCATAGGGGCATCGATGGATGGCACTAGTGTGGCCAGGTGCGTGATGGCCGCATAAATCATCACCGCGCATAAGCGTAACATCAGGTGCGTAGCTGACCTTGGTTGCGCCGACAATAAACAGTTGCTAAGCATGTAGAAAGCGTTGCGGTTTGCTTGTTCGGACGAGGGTTCGATTCCCTCCAGCTCCACTTAATTAAGATAAAGCCTTTATGGTCCGTTAGCTATTAAACTTTAAATAAAGCCCCATGGCTATCCCCCCATATAGGGTTTCCTACATCGTAGGACAAGAAATCTGTTTCTGGTTCTTGTATGGTTAAAAAAGCTATAATAGAGGTACATCATATAATTTTTATACTTTAAATTAACATGACAAAAAGCATCAAACATTTATCTACCGTCGCTTTATTTTCTTTATCTACTATACTATTCACTGGATATATAGCACCAGTGCAAGCAATCCAAGAGGCAGTGGTAGAAAAAGAAGTTTTGCACCATAAACTAGAAGCGATCTGGAAAGAGAAAGCAAAAGAGACTATGCTAAACATAGAAAAGTTGGTAAAAAAAAATAAAATAGCGCAACTAAAACTGCAGAAAAAGTTACAGCAGCTGCTAAATTTTTCTTTGAAAGCGCATAAAAAGCATTTTTTTAAAATGCCGTTTGACCAACTCCAGGTTATTTGTTCTAAGATGGAAAATTTAAAAGCTATAGATAAAAAATCTAAGTCAGCAATTGAGGCGTTATTTAACTTATTCCAACAATTATGTGAAGAAAATTTAAAAAATGGAATAAAAACTAAAATAGATTTACAAGACCCATTGCAAAAAAAAATGGAAGAAGAGATAAACCTAGCCTTTGAACAGATGATTAACTTATTCCATAGCCAGACTGTCCAAGCAAATAATGATCTGATTTTATTGGCCGATGATTCCAAGGTCATGTATGACTATATTGTTTCTTCTTGCCAGCAAATACAAATAATAGTTGCTAGTCTTCCTTGTTCGCTAATGGAGCAGCAATCCTTTCTTGCCAATCTGAAAAAAGTGAACACATTAATGGGTGAAAGCTTAGAAGTCAAGAAAGATTTAATGGCAGCTATACCGCATATTTTAAAAAAAAATCTTCAAAAATTGGGAAAACAAATAAGCCAAGCGGTCCATAAAATCCTCTATCGCTATACTAAGTTAGATCAAGCGTTGATGGTAAGTGATATGATACTTTTCGATTAACTAAGTCAATAGCTGATAGATATGTCCTTATACCCTATAGAACTGTTTTATGAAGCCATTCAAAAAGAGGAATATTTCCAAATTGGGAGCTTTAAAAAGCCGATTGGAAAAGATGGTGGGTTAGTAGCTTTATTTGTAGCCTACAGCCCAGCTGAACTAGCCAAACTACCTGCTCTTTTTGTAGAGGTAGATGATGTAAAAGTACCCTATACCATTAAAAATATTACCAGTACGGCCGAAAAAACGGTTATACACTTAGATCTTATCCCATCTAAAACCGAAGCTTATACACTCCGTAATTTATCCCTATTTCTTCCCATAGCCCTTCAACCGAAATGGCAGCAAACTACCTTGCCTTATAGCTTGGTAGGGGCCGTAGTAGAAGATATTGCCTTAGGTCCCCTGGGCAGCATACAATCCATCTATCGGATGCGGGATCAATATATCATGGCCGTTGACCATCGTAAAAAAGAGCTTTTGATTCCTTACGTTACACCATTTTTGATCAATGTTAATACAGCAGCAAAGAAAATTACCGTAGCACTTCCAGAGGGCTACTTAGAGGCCATGTTGTAATATATAATCCAGTTTTTATCTTTTATTACCTACTAATCTTGTTCTGCGGAGCAGAATAAATATTTTTATTATTGTATTTTTTTAGTAATGGAAGGCCAGTGGGTAAAATGATAAATTTTACCCACTGGCCTTCCTAAAGTAGATTAGCAATAGCTTCGCAACATAATAAAGGAGATATAAGTTTAGCCAGGTCCTGTGTTGTTAGCCGTAGGGGGTGTGTTTTATTTCTGCTTTTACATCTCTAAATCTTCTTTTATTAATGTATATGCGTTCATTATGCTTTTGCATTTCTCCTCAGCGCCTGCGTCATTACATTTATCTGGATGGTATTTGAGAGAGAGTTTGTTATAAGCCTTCTTTAGGTCTTCAGCAGATGCACCTTCCTCAAGCTCTAAGGTTGTATATGCTTTCTTTATTTCGCTAGATAGTGTCGTCATGAAATATTTTGTATATTTGTTTTGTAGTTCATATTATATTTTTAGATCATAACATCAATTATATTTATAGATGTCTAAATGGATTCACCGTCATGATATTTCAGACAAAGTATGGTCTATTTTATCACCTCTACTTCCAGGTCAACAAGGAGGTTGGGGAGCTGTTGCCAAAGATAATAGACTGTTTATTAATGCAGTATTTTGGATTTTACGTACAGGATCTCCTTGGCGTGATCTTCCATCGAGCTATGGAGATTGGAAAAACACTCATCGTAGATTTTCTCGCTGGAGAGATAATGGTATATGGGAGAGGATCTTAGAAAAACTGATTAATAATACTGATTTTAAATGGCTTATGATTGATGCTACTTATATTAAAGTACATATACATGGAACGGGTGCAAAAGGAGGCAACCAATCTATGAGTCGAACAAAAGGGGGCTTAATACGAAGCTACATTTGGCCGTGGATGCGTCTGGTATGCCGATCAGAGCTATTATCACAGAAGGTACCAGAGCTGATTGTAGCCAATCTCCATATCTTATTGAGGGGATAACTCCAAAGCATTTGTTGGCAGACCGTGCCTATGATACCGATAAAATCATTAAATATACTATAGAAAAAGGTATTGTTCCTGTTATCCCTTCCAAGAAAAACAGAAAAACAAAACGTTATTTTGACAAGAATTTATATAAATTCCGACATCTTATTGAGAATATGTTTCTCAAAATTAAGCAATGGAGAGGAATCTCCACTAGGTATGCAAAGAACACAGCATCCTTCTTGGCAGCTGTCCAAATTAGATGTATCCATTTATGGGCTAACTTTTTATGACGACACTATCTAGAAAAAGCAGCAGAGGTCCAAGGGTCATAACCAACTAGTGCTTTACCTGTATACTTACCAGAAGAGGTTGCATAAATCCATGCTAGCCTACTGTTTATCGTACCATTATCATTGAAAAATCTTTTAACTTCAATATCGTTCAGATCTAACGCAGGAAATTTTCTTTTTAACTTATCTTTAATTTGATCCAATAAAGGAATGCTATATCCATTACCAAGCTTAATTATTCCTAGGTCCTTATCCTCTTCCCGGATAGTATCTTGTAGGTTTTGTTTGTAAAGTTGTTCAATCGTGTAGTTAATTTGTACCTCACCTCTATAGTTACTAGAAGAGGTTCCATAAATCCGTACGATGCCACAACTATTGCTAGTTGGCTCAACTTTCACTTCAATATCGTCCATATTTAACGCAGGAAATTTTCTTTTTAAGAAATTTTTAATTTCTATTGCATAGGCTGAAGGCCTTGCACTTTCATTATTAGTGATTTTTATATTCTTACTAGTAATGATATCGCTTAGTTTTTGTTTTTGTTTTTGTTTTTTAGCTTCTTGTTCTTCTTGTTCTTCTTGTTTAAACATGCAAGTAAGGTTTATAACACCTGTATAATTACCAGAAGAGGTTGAAGAAATTTGTACGTAGAAGTCACTAGATATGCCTTCTATATACCTAAGGTCACTTACGAAAATTTCAATATGGTCTGTATTTAACGCAGGATATTTTCTTTTTAAGCTATTTCGAATTTCGTTTTTATACGTTGAAGGCCTTGTACTTTCATTATCAGCCTTAATTATTTCTAAGTTACTACTCGTAATGATATCGGCTAGATTTTGTTTTTGTCTTTTAGCTTCTTGTTCTTCTTGTTTAAACATGCAAGTAAGGTTTATAACACCTGTATAATTACCAGAAGAGGTTGAAGAAATTTGTACGTAGAAGTCACTAAATATGCCTTCTATATAACTAAGATCAATTACGAAAATGTTAATATGGTCTGTATTTAACGTAGGATATCTTTTTTTTAAGCTATTTTCAATTTCGTTTTTATACATTGAAGGCCGTAGACTTTTATTATTCTTCTTAATTATTTCTAGGTTTCTATTAGTAATGATATCGGCTAAATTTTGTTTGTGTCTTTTAACCTTACTGATAGGATAATTGTTACCAATAGAACCATCAAGAAAGTCACATGTTTGTGCGGTAGTAGATAATGCTAAGACCAATAAAAGAAATGTTTTTTTCATTTGCATGGTAATTTTTAGTTTTTAAGAATTTTAATTTTTGAGAATTGTTGTACCCCAAATATACAATAATATTTGAGTAATTATAGGAACAGCGGGTATTGATACATAAAGCGCGCGGTAATAAAATTGTACATTGTATAACAGACTCATAATGAATCATAGTCTCAGCAGACTCCTTATTTAGGGTCATTGGCAGTGGATGTTTTTTGTACTTTTAATCCCACTATAGCTATACCAACTATTTATAGTTTGGCTGCATCCAGTTAATGCCCATTTAGATAAAGTGTTCATATAGCAACTATATTCAGTGATCTAGGCTTTTTTCTTTATCCGTTAATTTTTATATCTTTGGATCACGCGCATACTAGATGTAATAGCGGTTTAAGGTTAAACCATTTGATTTACCTTAAATTTTGTTTAAATTTGTCCTTTCACTGTTCTATCCTTCCTGGTTTTTTTGGCTGGTTTTAGAGCGATTAAGTGGGTATGATTAGTATTTAAGTTATGATTGGAATCATAGGAAAAAAAATTGGAATGACCAGTCTTTATGATGGTAAGGGTCACAAAAAAGCATGTACCATCATTCAGGGAGGCCCCTGTGTAGTGACACAGCTTAGAACAAAGTCTATAGATGGATATCAGGCTGTTCAGTTGTCTTATGACGATAAAAAAGAAAAAAATACTTCTAAGTCCCTTATGGGCCATTTTGCTAAAGCTTCTACTACACCTAAGCGCAAGCAAGTGGAGTTCAGATGTGATGATGAAGCAGTATGGCAGCAAGTTGCATTGGGTCAAGTGGTTCGCATAGAAGATGTTTTTGTAGAAGGTCAATTTATAGACGTAGTTGGTACCTCCAAAGGTAAGGGCTTTCAGGGTGTTGTAAAGCGGCATGGGTTTAGTGGCGTTGGTAGCCGTTCTCATGGTCAGCACAATCGAGAAAGAGCACCTGGTTCTGTTGGTGCAGCTTCTTTTCCCTCTCGTGTATTCAAAGGAATGCGTATGGCTGGAAGAACAGGAGGCAACAGGGTTAAGGTGACCAACCTTCAAGTGGTAAAAGTTTTGCCAGAGAAAAATCTAATTGTACTCCATGGAGCAGTCCCTGGTGCAAATAATGGTTACGTAATTTTGGAGAAGTAAAATGAACCTATCAGTATTAAAATATACAGGGGAAGAGGTAGGTCGTTCTGTTCAATTGCCGAAAGAAGTATTTGGTATTGAACCCAATGATCATGCCATTTATTTGGATGTAAAGGCTATCTTAGCCGGTAGGCGTCAAGGTACCCACCAATCAAAAGAGCGCAATGCAGTAAGTGGTTCTAGAAGAAAAATTAAAAGGCAAAAAGGAAGCGGAACAGCTAGAGCGGGTGATATTAAGTCTCCTTTATTCAGAGGAGGGGGGCGTACTTTTGGTCCAAGGCCAAGAGATTATAGTTTTAAATTAAACCGTAAGGTAAAGAAATTAGCTAGAAGGTCTGCCTTGACCTATAAGGCTAAGTCAAACCATATTGCTATCTTAGAGTCCTTTTCTTTTGAGGCGCCAAAAACAAAAAACTATTTGGGTATGCTCCAAAAATTGTCTTTTCTAGATGAAAAGACATTATTGATTATACCTAGTGTAGATAAAAATATTGTATTATCTAGTAGGAATATAAAGCAAGCAAAGGTAGTTTGTGTCGACCATGTTAATACCTATGATCTTTTGCATGCCAAAAAATTGTTGATTATGGAAACAGCTATAACGCCTATAGTAGAAAAATTGACACAATAACAGATGCGTATCCTAAAGAAGCCCTTGGTAACAGAAAAAATGTCAGCGCTTAATAAGCGTGGCATATATGGTTTAATCGTAGATGATCGTGCCAATAAGTACCAAATACAAAAAGAGATTGAACGTTTTTATGGTGTTACAGTCCATAAAATCAATACCATGCGTTATGCAGGTAAACCAATAACGCGCCATACTAAGTCGTGTGTAATAAAAGGAAAGCGGCCTTCCTATAAGAAAGTACTTATAACGCTTAAGGCAGGGGATGTCATAGATTTTTATGGCAATTTTTAGTCTTTTGCATTGAATTTTATAGCTGTTAGTTGATCTAGTTATGCCATTAAAAAAACTTAACCCAACCACGCCCGGTCAGCGTTTTAGAATAGCACCAGATTTCTCTACTGTTCTTACTGCGCGTAAACCAGAGAAGTCACTCTTAGTAAAAACCAAACGCACAGCCGGTCGGAACAATCGTGGTAGGATTACTGTTCCCCATAGAGGTGGTGGACATAAGCGGCGTGCCCGCCTTATCGATTTCAAAAGGAAAAAAATAGCTGTTCCTGCATTTGTCCATTCTATTCAGTATGATCCTATGCGCACTGCATACATAGCCCTACTCCATTATGTAGATGGTGAGAAAAGTTATATTATAGCACCAGAAGGACTTAAAGTAGGCGCTAAGGTTGTAGCAGGCCCAAATGTACCGATAGAACTAGGTAATGCTATGGAAATGAAAGATATCCCATTGGGAACGATTATCCATAACATTGAACTAGCCCCTGGACGTGGCGCTGCATTGGCAAGGAGTGCAGGTGCATATGCACAGTTGCTTTCCAAAAGTGGTAAGTATGTAACCATTAAGTTGCCTTCTGGTGAAAGGCGATTGGTATTAGACCATTGTATGGCTACCATTGGAGCTGTTTCCAATAGTGACCATGCTAATGTTACCATTGCCAAAGCAGGTAGAAGTCGCTGGATGGGTAAAAGACCTCGTGTACGCGCCGTTGTAATGAACCCCGTGGATCATCCAATGGGTGGTGGTGAAGGAAAAGCTTCTGGAGGACATCCTAGATCCTTTAAAGGGTTATATGCAAAAGGTAAAAAAACACGCAATCGCAATAAATATTCTACTAGACTGATCATTAGTAAAAAGAAAAAATAATGGGTAGATCTATAAAAAAAGGACCTTATGTGGCGCATCATCTACAACGTAAGATAGACATGCTCAATCATTCCGGTAAAAAAACAGTAGTTAAAACTTGGTCAAGGCGGTCAACCATTACGCCAGATTTTGTCGGCCATACCCTTGCAGTACACAATGGGCATAAATTTATTCCTGTTTTTATTACAGAGTCAATGGTAAGCCATAAAGTTGGTGAATTTGCTTTAACAAGAACTTTTAAAGGACATACCTCTAAAAAAAGATAATGTAAACTATGGAGGCAATAGCAAAATTAAGAAAGCTCCCTATATCTGAACGTAAAGTTGGGCGTTTAGCGGCACTTATTAGAGGAAAAAGCGTGGCTACTGCATTAGCTATTTTGCAAAATAAGCCACAACAAGCTGCGCTTCAGTTGAAAAAACTTTTACTTTCTGCTATTTCAAATTGGCAAAATAATCATGCAGCTGCTTTCGAAGATGGTGCAATTTTTGTCAAGAAAATAACAGTAGATAGAGCTGGTATGTTAAAAAGAGTTATGCCCGCACCAAGAGGTGTAGCACACAGGATTAGAAAACGATCTAGTCATGTTGTTATGGTGGTGGATACTTTACGGGATTCTATTCCTGTGTCACATCAGATTGCTTCAAGTACAACAACGTAACCACATTAATCATACTACAATGGGTCAAAAAGTTAATCCCGTCGGTTTTAGAGTTGGGTTCATTCGTAAGCCAGATTCTAGTTGGTTTGCATCAAAATCCTCCTATGTAGAAAAGTTAATGGAGGACGAAAAAATACGTACCTATCTAGATGCGCGAATGGCCAAAGCTAGCGTTGCTAGAATACTTATAGAACGTGCCGGTAAAAAAATTACCATTACCATCCGAACCGCTCGTCCAGGTATTGTTATTGGAAAGTCCGGTGCAGAAGTTGACAAGGTCAAAGAAGAGTTGAAAAAGCTAACTAAAAAAGAAGTTGAGCTTAATATTGTTGAGATAAAAAAACCAGATTTAGAAGCTAAATTGGTTGGCTTGCAAATTGCGCAACAGATTAGAGGTCGTATGCCTTATAAGCGTGTAGTAAAGCAAGCTATAGCTGCTGTAATCCGTTCTGGTGCACAAGGTGTTAAAATTAAGCTTTCGGGTAGGTTAGATGGTGCTGAAATGGCTAGGTCAGATGAATTTAAAGAAGGGTCTGTTCCGCTCCATACCCTTCGTAATGATATAGACTATACAGCAGTCGAAGCCCATACCATTTATGGAAGAATAGGTATTAAAGTTTGGATTTCTAGAGGTGATGTTGCAGTTAATCATCTTCAACGTTCAGTTGGAAAATCTCCTAAAGTAGGAGATAAAGGGTTTCTTTCTTCCAAAGAGCGGAAGTAGTTGGGCCCTGCATTACTACAATATTAATTTTTGCATTGCATAACAAAAATGTTACAACCAAAACGAGTACGTTACAGAAAAACGCAGAAAGGAAGAATAAAAGGCTTATCAATGAAGGGAAATTCATTAGAATTTGGTACCTTTGGGCTGAAGGCATTGGAACCCTCATATATTACTGCTAGGCAAATTGAGGCCATGCGTATTGCCATTACAAGAGAAATGAAACGGCAAGGTCAAGTTTGGAATAGGATTTTTCCAGATAAGTCTCTAACTAAAAAACCAGCTGAAGTAAGGATGGGAAAGGGTAAAGGTGCGCCAGATTCTTTTGTAGCCGTTGTAAAACCTGGTAGGATTCTTTTTGAGTTAGATGGTGTAGCTAAAGAAGTCGCAGAGCGTGCGATGCGTCTTGCCATGCATAAGTTACCTATTAAGGCACATTTCGTAGTTCGTAGAGATTATGTTCATTCAGTAGGGTAGCTTGTGGAGCCATTCGAAGGTTTTTTGCCTATGCTTAGGCTATTACTTTAATGTGCTATTCAATTAAGTAATAAGTTTTTAAAATGAAGTACAAAGAAATTCAGTTATTTTCTTCTAAAGAATGCAACGATAAATTAAAAGAAGCCTTAAATTATTTAGTCAAACTAAAGCTTGCTCATTCGGTTTCTCCAATTGAGGATCCGATGAAAATTAGGGCGGCAAGAAAATCCATTGCAAGGCTAAAAACAGCTCAGAACAGTTGTCGAAGCAACCATTAGAATCCTAACCACCATGGTGAGAAATAGAAGAAAAGAAAAGGTAGGAAGGGTTACCAGTAATAAAGCCCATAAGACCATTACCGTTGTAACAGATACAAAAGCTATACACCCCGTATATGGTAAGTTTGTAAAAACATCTACCAAATTTATGGCACATGATGAAGCAAACAGCTGTAGTATTGGTGATTTGGTAAAAATTATGGAAACCCGTCCTTTAAGTAAAAAAAAGAGATGGCGATTGGTTCAAATCATAGAAAGAGCTAAGTAAAAATGATACAACAGGAGTCAATATTAAAAGTAGCTGATAATAGTGGTGCAAAAACAGCCCTTTGCATTCGTGTTTTGGGTGGAACCCGTAAGCGTTATGCCCAAGTTGGTGATAAAATTGTAGTAACCGTAAAAACAGCTAACCCTTCTAGTACCCTTAAAAAGGGCACTATTTCCAAAGCTGTTGTGGTCCGTACCCGAAAAGAATTAAGGCGTAAAGATGGTTCTTATATTCGCTTCGAGGACAATGCTATTGTTTTAATTGAAAACAACAATGAGCCCAAAGGAACTGGGGTTTTTGGGCCAGTGGCTCGAGAAGTTCGAGATAATAAATTTATGAAAATAGCCTCTTTAGCTGACGAAGTACTATAAAGCATGAAGCAAACAATAAAAAAAAGTTTTAAGATTCATATTCGAACAGGAGACCGTGTAAAAATTTTGACTGGCAAACACAGAAATGAGCAAGGAACTGTTTTAAAGGTATTCCCTAAAAAATATCGAGCTGTTGTTGAAGGTATGAATATAGTAGTTAGACATTTAAAGCCTTCTACTGAGCATCCTAAAGGAACCATCCAAAGGATACCTTCTTCTATTCACATTAGTAATCTGATGTTGATAGATGCAGTAAGCGGATCTCCTACTCGTGTAGGAAGAAAGTGTAATGAAGCCGGCAAGCTCCAGCGGTATGCTAAAAAAACAGGAAATTTTATAAAAAATGGTTAAGCCTAGATTACAAGAAAAATATTTTGCAGAAGTTATTCCTTCGCTTAAAGATTTATTCGGGTACAAATCTGTTATGCAAGTCCCCAGGTTACATAAAATATGTATCAATCAAGGATTAGGTGATGGTGCATCCAATAAAAAATTAATTCAACTTGGTTTAGAAGAATTAACTGCTATTGCTGGACAGTGTGCTGTGGCTACCCGTGCTAAAAAATCAGTTTCTAATTTCAAGCTTAGAGAAGGTATGCCTATTGGTGTAAAAGTTACTTTACGCGGCAGGTTGATGTATGAATTTCTTGATCGTTTTATATCTATTGCCCTGCCTAGGATTAGAAATTTTTGGGGATTGAAGGCCAACGGATTTGATGGAAAAGGCAACTATAATGTAGGCATTCAAGAGCAAATCATATTTCCAGAGATTAGCATTGATAAAGTAATTAAGATTAACGGTATGAACATAACTTTTGTTACAACTGCCCAAAATAATGAAACCGCATTTCAACTTTTAAAAGCTTTAGGAATGCCCTTTAATATGGTGCAAGATTAAATTAAAAGGTTATGGCAAAAGAATCAGTCAAAGCAAGAGACAAAAAAAGAAGGCATTTGGTAGCCAAATATGCCGCTAAAAGAATTGCATTAAAAAAGCAAGGCAACTATATGGCACTCGATAAACTTCCCAAAAATAGTTCTCCAGTTAGATTGCGTAATAGGTGTAATATAACCGGTAGAGCCCGTGGATATATGAGAAGATTTGGTATTTCCCGGTTAGTCTTTAGAAAATGGGCTTTAGAAGGGAAGTTACCAGGTATACGGAAAGCAAGTTGGTAGTCAGCTAACCTATGAGTCTATATACCTGTTTTTATTATTTGTTAATATATAATCACCATGACTACAGATCCAATAGCTGATTATCTTACTAGAATTAGAAATGCCATTAGTGCCAAGCATAGAGTAGTAGAAATTCCTGCGTCAAAAACAAAGACAAAGCTTACAGAAGTGTTGCAAGAACAAGGGTATATACGAGGGTATAAGCTGGTCTCTAACCCAGATAGTGTTCAGCCAGTTATCAAAATTGCCCTCAAATATGATGCTTTTACAAAGCAATCTGCTATTGTACATTTAAAACGTGTGAGTAAGCCAGGCTTGCGTAAATATTCTACTGCTGCTGCTATGCCTACCGTCATTAATGGATTAGGAATAGCCATACTGTCCACCTCTAAGGGTATTATGACTGATAAAGAAGCCCGTAAAGTCCATGTTGGTGGTGAAGTACTTTGTTATGTTTACTAAAATCAGGAAAAATGTCAAGAATAGGGAAGCAGCCCATTAATGTACCGCCAGGCGTTACCGTATCTGCCCTAGATGGTGGAATCATACAAGTTCAGGGCCCTAAAGGTCTACTGCAACAGCAAATTGACTCAACCATAATGGTTGAGATTTCTGAAAGGTTGGTTAAGCTAATGCCCGTTGATGCTAAAAAATCTAAAGCCCTTTATGGTCTTTATAGAGCTTTGATTCATAATATGGTGGTAGGCGTTAGCGTTGGCTTTAAGTCTACCTTAGAGTTGGTAGGGGTTGGTTACAAAGCCAATGTCCAAGGTACCCTATTAGAATTAAGTTTAGGTTATTCTCATGATATTGCTTTGGTCTTGCCAGAGGAAGTAATCGCTACAGCTGAATTGCCTAAAGGCAAAAATCCATTGGTCCATTTAGAATGTATAGATAAGCAGCTTTTGGGTCAAGTAGCTGCAAAAATTCGTTCCTTAAGAAAAGTTGAGCCTTATAAAGGCAAAGGTGTCAGGCGTTTAGGTGAGGTAGTGCGTCGTAAAGTTGGAAAGTCTACTAAAAAGTAGCATCTATATTTTTGAATGTTGGCCTATTTTATATTCCTATATAGTAAAAAAATGAAAATAAAGGATAACAAAGTAGCAAGAAGGCTTAAAGTTAGGAAAAGCATTAGAAAGCGTTTGCATGGAACGTTGGCTCAGCCACGTCTTTCGCTTTTCAAGAGTAATACTTGTATATATGCCCAGCTTATCAATGATGAAACAGGAGAAACCCTGCTCGCTTCTTCGTTGTACAAGTTAAAAATTAGTAAAAATAACGTTACTGGAGCATTAGAATTAGGAAAAGCAATTGCGCAACAAGCGTTGGCTAAAGGTATTACCCATATTGTCTTTGATCGTTCTGGATATACGTATCATGGTAAAGTCAAAGCATTGGCTGAAGGTGCTCGCGCAAACGGTCTTAAATTTTAGTTAAAAATGATATTAAGTGGTAGAAAACTCAGAGCTAGTAATTATAATCTTGAGGAGAAAGTAGTAGCCATTAAGCGCGTTACCAAAGTAGTAGAAGGTGGGCGTAGGTTTAGTTCTTCTGCAGTTGTAGTAGTTGGAAATGGTGATGGTATTGTTGGATATGGTCTTGGCAAGGCAAAAGAGTTAACAGATGCTATTGCTAAAGGTGTAGAAGCAGCTAAGCGCAACCTAATCAAAGTTCCTATTTTACGTGATACCATTCCACATGGTGCAGTGGGCAAATATGGTGGTGGAAATGTTTTGATTCAACCAGCAGCTTCTGGTACTGGTGTAATTGCAGGTGGTGGTGTCCGTATCGTCTTAGAAAGTGTAGGTATTAAAAACGTTTTGTCTAAGTCTCAAGGTTCTTCTAATCCGCACAATGTCGTAAAGGCAACTTTTAAAGCATTGTTGCAATTGCGTGATCCCATCACTATTGCCAAGCAGCGTGGCATTACTTTAGATAAGCTCTTTAATGGATAAAATCTTATGGAACAAATTAAAATTACCCAAGTACGAAGTTTAATCAAACGTCCTAAATCGCAAAAAGCGACCATTCAAGCACTTGGGTTGGGGAGGGTTAATAAACGTGTTGTAGTTGACGCTACTCCTCAAATATGGGGTATGGTACATAAAGTCAATCACTTAGTGGTTATAGAAAAGATATAATAGCTTATGGAATTACATACACTTAAGCCAGCAGTAGGTGCTTTAAAGCATAAAAAGCGCGTAGGTAGGGGGCAAGGTTCCGGTAAAGGTGGAACCGCTACACGTGGTTACAATGGTGCACAATCTAGATCTGGTTATAAAAGAAAAATTGGTTTTGAAGGAGGTCAACAACCACTCCAGAGGCGTATTCCTATGTATGGATTTAAATGTCCGAGTAGAATTGAGTTTACACCTTTAAATCTTTCTACTTTGCAAGCCTTGGCAGAGAAGCATCATGTTTCTTCTATAGATCATATTTTCTTGAGAAAGCATAATGTAATCGGGAAGTATGAAAAATATAAAATACTAGGAAATGGTCAGTTAAACCTTAAACTTTCCGTTGCGGCACATCGTTGCTCAGCTACTGCTTTACAAGCCATTCAAAATCTTGGTGGAGAAGTTATCATCTTGTCAATATATGAATAAGTTATTTAAAGTTGTTAAGGATATATTTTTAATAAAAGAATTACGCATTCGTATAAGGAATACACTATTTTTTCTATTGCTTTTCCGTATAGGTAGTATTATTGTTTTGCCTGGTATAGATGTAACTCAAATTTCTGGCCATGCAAAGCGCGTTTTTGGCTTACTCGATAGTTTTTTAGGTGGTTCACTCAGCCAAGTTTCCATTTTTTCAGTAGGCGTTACCCCTTATATCTCTGCCTCTATTATTATGCAACTTTTGTCCATTGCTTGGCCAAAAATTCAAAAAATACAACGTGATGGAGAAATGGGGAAACGTAAAATTGCGCAAATTTCTCGTATTCTTACTATTTTTATCGCTATTTTTCAGTCTTTTCAATATTTACTTATTGCTACAAGTAGTGAAAATGTTTCTATAAGTCGTACTTTTTTTATTTTTATTTCTATCATTATTTTAACCGCAGGTGCCATATTTTGTATGTGGCTAGGAGAAAAAATTACTGATAAAGGGATTGGCAATGGTGTAACCATGTTAATGATGGTGGGTATTGTCTCCTCTTTTCCTGCTGCTTTATATCAAGAAGCGGTATGCCGTGGCAGTAAAGGTATGTTTCTATTTGTATTAGAGTTACTCATATTGTTTTTAATTGTCCTTGCGCTAGTTGCTTTTACACAAGCTACACGCAGGGTTCCTATTCAATATGCAAGGCAATTGAGTACCAGTACCATATATGGAGGACAACGTCAATATATACCATTTAAGTTAAATAGCGCAGGTGTAATGCCTGTTATATTTGCCAACCTTTTGATTTTTTGCATTTCATGTCTTTTAAATTTTTGGAAAGGTAAATTTCCTTGGTTGGATCTCATTTTTGGTATGTTGCGCGATGATACCAGTTGGTTATTTAATTTTTTATTTGCTTTTTTGATTATTGTTTTTACATTTTTTTATACCGCTATTACAGTCAACCCTGTACAAATAGCAGAAGATATGAAGCGTGCCAATAGCTTTATTCCTGGCGTTACCTCTGGCAATGCAACGGCCCGTTTTTTAGATGATGTATTAGACAGAATCACCTTGCCAGGCGCTGTTTTCTTGGCAATTATTGCTGTTTTGCCTACTTTTGCCCGTATAGTTGGATTAAGTTCTCCTTTTTATAAGTTCTTTGGTGGAACTTCTTTATTGATTATGGTCAGTTCGATGCTTGAAACCCTTCAGCAAGTTGAAAGCTATTTGTTGATGCGTCGATATGAAGTAATTATTAACAAAGGTGCTAGGTTGCAGTAGTAAATTTTTAATAAAGTTTCCATATTTTTAGAGCTATTTGCTATAAATTTAGTATATTAGTCCCAGAAAGGTCCTTGTTTATTATATGATGGTTTTCTTTGTAAAAACTACAAATATAAATATATAAGCAAAGTAAAATAAAATAAGATTACATAATATAATATGGCTAAAATACCTCCTATTGAACAAGGTGGAATAGTGCAAGAAGCATTACCCAATGCAGTATTCAAGGTTGCACTTAAAAATGGTCATATTGTTAGGGCCCATATTTCTGGGAAGATGCGTAAAAATTATATTAAAATTCTTCCTGGTGACTCTGTTAGAATGGAGTTAACCCCTTATGATTTGACACAAGCCAGGATAGTGCATAGATACAAAGCAACTGAACAGTTACACTAGTTATGAAAGTTAAAACATCTGTTAGGAAAAGAAGTGTAGATTGCAAAATTGTACGTCGGAAAGGTGTATTATATGTGATTAATAAGAAGCAGCCTAAATTTAAACAAAGACAAGGATAAGGTATGGCTAGGGTATTAGGTGTAGACATTCCAGATAACAAGCGTGGAGAGATTGCGCTTACATATATATATGGAATTGGCAGAAGTTCTGCAAATAAGATTCTTCAAGCAGTTCAAATGGATAAAGACCGGCGTGTTTCTACTTGGACAGATGATGAACTAAAAGCCATTAGAACAGCTATTCGTGGTGTATATAAGATAGAAGGGGACTTAAAGTCCGAAATTCGATTGAATATTAAACGGTTGGTTGAGATTAAGTGTTATAGAGGCCATAGGCATCAAATGGGCTTGCCTGTTCGTGGGCAGCGAACTAAGACCAATGCCAGAACACGTAAAGGAAAGCCTAAAACAATTGCGAATAAAAAGAAAGCTACCAAATAAAGTCTAATTTGTCATTAGGTAGTATCCTTTCTTGTCTTTAAAGAAAGTTTATAGACGATTACTATGAAAAATATAGGAAAAAATAAAGTTAAAAAAAGAGTTGTAAAAGTTGGTAAAGAGGGGCAGGCACATATCCAAGCTACTTTTAATAACCTTATTATTTCAATTACAAATGAAGTTGGTCAAGTGATTGCTTGGTCTTCTTCTGGTAAGATGGGCTTTAAGGGATCTAAAAAGAACACACCTTATGCTGCCCAAATGGCATCAGCAGATTGTGCAAAGGCTGCTTATGCGTTAGGTCTGCGACGGGTCAATGTATTTGTAAAGGGGCCAGGTATTGGCCGTGAATCAGCCATTCGTGCCCTTCAAGATCATTCTGTAGAGGTGATTTCTATAAGAGATGTTACGCCTCTTCCTCACAATGGTTGCAGGCCACCTAAGCGTAGGCGTCCATAAATGATACAATTTACTATTTATACTAGAAGAAATATAGCGTATGGCAAGATATCGTGGTCCAAAGGCCAAGGTTGCGAGAAGATATAACAGTCCGATATTTGGTTCATCTGTTGGTAAGGTATTACAGAAAAAAAATTATCCACCAGGGCAACATGGTAGAAGACGTAAAAGGCGTTCTCAATTTGGTCTTCAATTGATGGAGCAACAAAAAGCAAAATACACTTATGGATTATTACAACGTCAGTTTAAAAATCTTTGTGAAAAAGCTGCTAAAAGTAAAGGCATTACCGGTGAGCTAATCCTTCAGCGGCTAGAGGCTCGTTTAGACAATACAGTTTATAGGCTAGGTATTGCCACTACACGAGGTGAAGCAAGGCAGATGGTATCTCATAGGCATATTACAGTAAATACTAAAATAGTAGATATCCCTTCTTATACTTTGAAGCCTGGCCAAATAATAGGCATAGCAAAGAAGGCAGAAAAAATAGCTTTGATTGTTCATAATGTAACAAATAGTCCATCCAATAAATATAGTTGGTTGGAGTGGGATCCATCATTGATGGTAGGTAAGTTTCTTGCCTTTCCGCAGCGTTCTGAAATACCAGAAGAAATTAATGAACGAAGCATTGTGGAGCTCCATTCTAAATAAGTCCTTCTATTGTTTCCTTTTTAAATCAAATAAAGATTCTATATGTCGTTATTAGCCTTTCAAATGCCAGAGAAAATATTTGTGGAGCAAGTTGATTCTTTTCATGGTATTTTTAGTTTTCGTCCACTTGAAAAGGGATATGGTACTACTATTGGTAATGCACTTAGACGTGTATTATTATCTTCTTTAGAAGGGTACGCTATTGTTTCCATTAAAATTCCTGGTGTCCGTCACGAGTTTTCTACGATTGAAGGGGTACAAGAAGATCTAGTAGAAATCATTTTAAACCTCAAACAAGTCCGCTTAAAAAAAAAATTAGAAGGTGGTAGTGATGTTATTTCTGTTCGGGTTAATAAATCTGAATTTCGTGCAGGTGATATTGCACAAGCTACTTCTTTTTTTGAAGTTTTAAATCCAGATTTATTGATTTGTAGGCTTGATTCATCGGCCAGTTTTGATATAGAGCTTCATATAATGAAGCATAGGGGCTATCTTTCAGCTGAGGAGCATAAACCTAAAGAACCAATCTTAGATCTTATTCCTATTGATGCTATTTTT
The DNA here is from genome assembly GCF_050864855.1 of Candidatus Cardinium hertigii. Lineage (GTDB taxonomy): Bacteria > Bacteroidota > Bacteroidia > Cytophagales > Amoebophilaceae > Cardinium > Cardinium hertigii_C. The sequence goes on along the minus strand of NZ_JBOZWW010000063.1, from coordinate 2,221 downwards.
TCTCCTATTATAAGTGTACAGTATCGTGTTGAGAATATGCGTGTGGAGCAACGTACCGATTATGAACAATTGACATTTGAAGTAAAAACAGATGGTTCTATAAGTCCAGAAGAAAGCGTTCGACAAGCAGCTAAGTTAATGATTCAACACCTTAACTTGTTATCTGGTCAGGAAATTGTTGTGCAATCACCGGAGGATGAAACGGTTCAGATATTAGATGAAGAAACAGTAGCCATGCAAAAAAATCTTAAAACTCATATTAGTGAGCTACAATGTTCTTCTCGTGTATTAAATTGTCTTAAATCAGCAGGTATTGAAACTTTAGAAGATCTTGTAACCGTAAAAGATTTTGATACGATGAAGTTTAGAAACTTTGGTCGTAAGTCACGTGATGAAATTGATCAACTTTTGGCAGAAAAGCATCTAAAGATTGGTATGGATCTCTCTAGGTATAAATTAGATGGGTAATTTTTGTTTGAAGTTAATTCTATAGTACCTTTTAAGTAAAAATCGTATTAGTATAAATCAATGAGGCACAGAAATAAAATTAACCGGCTGGGTAGGCCTGTAGGTCATAGAAAAGCATTGCTTATGAATTTATCCAAGTCGCTTATTATCCATAAGCGTATTGTGACCACTTTGGCTAAAGGAAAAGTATTGCGTTCATTTATTGAGCCTATTCTTACTAGAGCAAAGCAAGATACTACGCATGCTAGAAGAATGGTTTTTTCTCACTTTCAAGATAAAGTCCCCGTAAAAGAGCTCTTCAATCATATTGCTGAGAAAATTGAACAACGTCCAGGTGGTTATACACGCATTATTAAGTTGGCCAATCGTGCTGGAGATAATGCTGCTATGTGTATGATTGAATTAGTAGATTACAATGATGTCTACACAAAAGAAGCCAAAATTGTTAAAACCTCTCGGCGTAGGAAAAAGAAAAAAACTACTCCTGTTGTGGATGAAGTAGTTGGTGAAACAGTTTCTGATCAAGGATAAAGGCATATATTTTATGCTTATTTTTCTTATATCAAAAGCAAATAAAAACTTAAAAGCTTTGTAAAAAGTTGTCGTAGGTATAAAAATATCTTTTTTACGGTACGCCCCTTTTTACAAAGTGAGCCCCCTTTCATTGTGATGGCATCACAATTTATTTCAAGGGTTGTATGCTATATCGCCATTTTCATAGCCTAAAAGATAATTTTCGTTTCCATCTTGCCCATAAATCAGCTCAGGATGACGGTCTATTAATTGTTGTACTATATGAATATGACCATTTTTTGCTGCTAAATGAAGAGCGGTCCAACCATTATTATTTTTTGTATCAATCAGCTCAGGATGACGGTCTATTAATTGTTGTACTATATGAATATGACCATTTTTTGCTGCTAGATGAAGAGGCGTTTGACCACAATTATCTTGTATATTAACCTGGATATAATTATTATTTATTAAGCGGTTGAATATATCTTCGTGCCCCATTTCTGCTGCTAAATGAAGAGCCGTTTGACCATAATTATCTTTTGCATTAACTCCGATAGCGTTGTACTTCAGTAGGCAGTTTACTGATCTTACATAATGGAGTATGGTTGCCCAATGAAGAGCGGTCCGACCACAATGATCTTTTACATTAAGATAAGTATTGTTGTATTGCAATAGTTTTTTTACGGTTTGGGTATCATTTTTTCGTATTGCCCAGTGAAGAGGTATTGGACCATCTGGGCCTTCTATAATACCGTAAATACCTTTATACTCGAATACTTCTTTTAGTTTTATTTCATAACTATTTTTTACGTTCAAATAAAGAAGTGGCTGGCCATAATTATTTTCATCCATTCCATACTTACTAGAAAATTTACCACAAGCAGTACTAAGTACTAGAGAGGAGACTATGCTTAATTGAGGAATTAATTTAGAAAATAAAATGTATTGTATAGGTTGTTTGTCCATATATTATATAATTTTAGATTATAATATAACATATTAAAAAAATCTAAATAGTCGGTCCTGAAATACTGTATAATTATTTGTTAATCAGCAAATAAATGGTTAAATTTGTATTGGTTAATAACCAGTTTTAGAGTTGTTTTGTATAAAAAGCTTGCAAAATAAGGATGAAATCTAAGAAAATAAATAATAGCCTTGAGCGTTTGTTTGAGCAACGCTTATCTAGTTTTCTTAACCCGAAACATCCTTTATTCCAGTTATCTGATTCGATTCC
>NZ_JBOZWW010000007.1:0-29127 GCF_050864855.1 Candidatus Cardinium hertigii | reverse complement strand
TTATGTGCTATTGCTCATAACCTACGACTGATTACAAGAAAATTATTCTTAATACCCTCACAGTCAAATAAATTAAAACCTATATAATTAAAATTCTTAATCCAAAACCAGTTATACCTATATCTTGGGTAAGAAAAATAGAGCGCCTGATAAACCATATATATTATAAAGAAATATCCATTCAATAAATTTATTCAAAAATAATATTTCAGGGCCGACTATTTAGCCCTATTGTCTCTTCCGCTTAAAGCAATTGTAATCATCAAAAGCAATTAAATGATACTGCAGTATGCTTTTTTTGACTCATTAAGAATAATAAAAAATAGATACTATTGCAAATAAATTGGACTAAAGAATAGAATACGTAAATAGATATGTTTTGATAATCAGTCTTAAATAATTATTGTTATTATAGTAATACAGCTAATACAGACTTAAAAGGATGGTATAAAATTAATTTTTGAAGAAAATCATTCAATCACCTACTTTAAAGATAAATTTGATATACTAGCTTTAACCAACATAAACAGTTGAATATATAGTGGCTGTAAGATCAAATCTTGATTTATACAAAAAAGCATCGCTTACTTCTTCCTTGTGTACCGCTCATTCGAATAGATGTTGGGTTACGTTTCAGGTAAGCTTTCTTCTATTCTAAGGTTATTGATAATAAAATCGCGCCGTTCTGGCGTATTTTTGCCCATATAAAAAGCCAATATATTGTTTAAGGCACTATGGGGCGTCAACGTAACAGGCATCAGCCGAATGGCTGCACCTATAAAATGGGCAAATTCATCAGGAGATATTTCGCCTAGCCCTTTAAAACGGGTAATTTCAGGTTGTGCACCCAGTGATTGTATGGCTACCTCTTTTTCTTGTTCATTGTAACAATAATGGGTGGTTTTTTTATTGCGTACTCTAAAAAGAGGTGTTTCCAGTATATAAAGATGTCCACTATATACAAGTTCTGGAAAAAACTGTAAAAAATAGGTTAAGATCAGCAAACGAATATGCATGCCATCTACATCTGCATCTGTAGCAACAATAATTTTATTGTAACGCAATCCATCTGGTCCATTGGCAATGTTTAAAGCATGTTGCAATAGATTGAATTCTTCATTTTCATAGACTAGTTTTTTAGATTGCCCAAAGCAGTTTAAGGGCTTACCCCGCAATGAAAATACAGCTTGTGTGGCAACATTACGAGATTTGGTAATAGAACCACTTGCAGAATTCCCTTCTGTGATAAAAATGGTACTGTCCAGACGATTGGGATGGCTAGAGTTAAAATGGATGTGACAATCTCTTAATTTTTTATTATGTAAGTTGGCTTTTTTTGTTTTTTCATGGACTAGTTTTTTAATGCCAGCTATTGCTTTACGTTCACGTTCAGACTGCAGAATACGTTTTTGTAGTATTTCGGCTATGGATGGATTTTTGTGTAAATAGTCATCTAATGCATTTTTGATAAAAGCAATTATAAAACTACGAATGGTTGGCCCTTCAGGACCCATCTGTTGTGAACCAAGTTTTGTTTTGGTTTGGGATTCAAAAATAGGCTCTTGAACCTTAATGGCAAGTGCGGCTATTAATCCTCCACGGATGTCCGCTCCGTCAAACTCTTTTTTGTAAAAGGCTCGTAGGGTTTGTACAATCGCTTCTTTTAAAGCGTTTAAATGGGCACCGCCTTGGGGCGTAAACTGCCCATTGACAAAAGTATAATAGACCTCGTTGGCAGCCGTATGGTGATGTGTGCATGCCAATTCAATATCTTGTTTTTTTAAATGGATAATCGGGTAAACATAGCTTTCTGAAGCTGTTTTGGCTTGCAATAAATCCAAAAGTCCATTGCGAGCTTGGTATTTTTTACCATTTAGGTAAAGGATAAGCCCAGTGTTTAAAAAACTGTAATGGGCTATTTGTTCTTCTATAAATTGGGGTACAAAAGAAAATTCTTTAAAAATGGCCTCATCTGGTTGGAATACCACATGGGTACCATTTGGCTCCTGAGTGGGGAGGATTTCAGATTCTTCTAAGAATAATCCAGCAGAAAAAGTGGCTGATTTGGTTAACCCATCTCGAAAAGATTCTACTTTGCAATAGGCAGAAAGCGCGTTGACTGCTTTTATACCCACCCCATTTAAACCTACAGCTTTTTGGAAAGCTTGGGTATCATATTTACCGCCTGTATTGATTTTAAAAATGCAATCTACTAATTTCCCCAATGGAATGCCTCTTCCAAAGTCTCGAATCGAAACACGTTGACGGTTGGATATTTTTATTTCAATTTTTTTCCCATAGCCCATTACAAATTCATCTACGCTGTTATCTATTACTTCCTTGAGTAGTAGGTAGATGCCATCATCTGGTAGACTGCCGTCTCCTAATTTCCCAATATACATACCAGGGCGTAACCGAAGGTGTTCTTGCCAAGATAGGGAGCGGATATTTGCTTCTGTATAATTAAGCGTGGACATAGGTAACAGATGAATAGAAAGTATGATATACATCGTATATCATACTCAATGGTTATGCTTTTTAGCCCCTTAAGATTGCACTATATCTATGTTTTCAATGGACCATCTAGCGCAAGACACGTTATCGTTGCGATTAAGTTTTTGGTTGCTTTAGTGAAAAGCGTAAAGTTTATGGTTCCGATGTGGTCTGTTGCTTCATGATAATGCGGATTTCTAAAATCCGCTGTATCTGTAATCATAAAAGCAGGAAAGCCTTCTAATGAAAATGCGCCATGGTCTGATCGGTAAATATGTGGTATCCATCCAGGCAAAGCAATGCCATGTATAGTACCTGTGTCACCATCTATTTGCTCATAACAAGAGCGCCATTTCTTTTGAAATGGCTGAGACGATAGGTCTCCCACCATCACTAGAAAATCACCCCGATCTCCATAAAAATATTTTAACCACTTCAAGTACCAAGGATACTTTTGGCTGTTGGGCTGATTAGAAAAATAGCCTATACTTTCAAGTGATATCATACCGGTAATCACCTCACCTTTTTCTTTCGCCTGTTTGGCATATTGGACACTCCCCATATTGTATCCAAAGTGCTTACCCGTTTGATCATCTGCACTATAAGGCCATTCTTCATTTGGGAATGCAACTAATTTTATGGTACGTTTAATCATTGTCTTATCCTCTAGTTGCATAGATAGATCATACAGGTGTCTTGCTATTTCTATTAAGGCAGCAATACCAGAGCCATTGTCATCTGCACCTGGACTGAAACAAACGGTATCGTAGTGTGCTCCAATTACAATACATTCAGTATGAGTGCTATTTTTGATAGCTATACCATTTGATGCAGGTATACCAGCTGGAATAACTACTTCTATATTTTGTACATGAAATTTTTGGCCCCTATAGGTGGCGCTGTAGGGAATTATATTGGTTTGATACCCGATTTCTTTAAAAGCATGATCAATGTATTGTGCTGCTTCACATAGCTTTTGGTAATATGCTGGATCGGAAATATTGCGGGGACCAATTGTTTGTGATAAAAAGGTTATATGCTTTTTTAAGTTTTTTTTTAGGGATTCGTCTGATTGTCTGGTTATATGTTTTGTTGCTGCACCTATATATATAGGTATAGGAGCAGATGGTCCACTAGCAGTTGGTAGGGTACCTAAGGTAATATTGCTACACCCGATACATAATATGGCAATATAAAGCTGATATATGCGATATATGTTAAAAATGGTCATAAAAACTACTGGTGCATTCTATTGCGTAAATAAGGGGCGTCCATTGAGTGGACAGTCGACAAATGGCTTTTTAATAAACGCCTGGAAAATTTTTAATACAACTATTTGGTTAAAAATAGTAAGCTGAATATAAAATAATATCTTTTTTACTAAAAGTTGTCGTTTGCCATAACCCAATAAAAATAGGGAAAAACCATTGCTCAGTGCAATTATCTAGTTGAAAGATAGTGGTTACACCACACCACCCATCGTCCGTTGTTGTTGCTGGAAAAAGGTCAAAGCTTCTAGCAGATCCTCTTTTTTGAAGTCTGGCCAATATAAATTGGTAAAATATATTTCTGAATAAGCGCATTGCCAAGGCAGAAAATTGCTTATCCGTTTTTTACCACCTGTACGTATCAGTAAGTCAATATCAGGCAAGTGGCCTGTATTCAAATATTGCTGATAGGTAGCTGGGGTAATCTTAGCGCGATGGTTCTTTGCAAATTTTATAAAATTCTCAAAACGAGAATTTTTATTAAACCCTTTATGTAAAAATTCATCCACGATTTTAATCAAAAAATCATTTGCTATCGCCTCAGAAGCAGCTACTGTTTCTGCTTTCCCTCCATAGTTAATGGCAACGGTCAAATGTAACTTAGTATTATTTTTTGTAAGGTCTATCACCTCTTTTAATCTATTCCAGCAAAAACTAGGTATCCCTGCTGTATCCCCCACTACACGGAATTGAACATTATATTCCGTAAAAAGATTGAGGTGCTCAGCAATGCTTTCCGTAATCGTTCGAAAAATATTATCTACCTCTGGTGTGGGTCGGCTCCAATTTTCAGTAGAAAAAGCATAAAGAGTTAAATAGGTGATCCCGCGCTCCAAACATCCAGTTATCGCTTCAATCACCGCCTTTTTTGAATGTTTATGTCCATAAGATCTGTCGCCTATTGCTTTTATGCCCCACCTGCCATTACCATCCATAATAATGCCAATGTGTTTTGGATGGTTGGCTAAGATAGGTGGTCCATTTAGATCATGCTTATTAAAGGAAGCGGTATATCCAGGTAGAAGTGTAAATAGCAATACCCAGTTTATAAAAACGTTTCTAAATACAATTGTTAGAGTAGGGAAAAATCTTTTTTTTTTGTCTGCCATAGCAGGAAATAGGCTATACATCTGGTATAAGAATATTTTTTAGCTTAAATGAACATCGCCCCACACCGTTCGGAAAAAAGTATAGAAGTAAAACTTCTAAAAACTATAAGTGTGAAGAAGAGTCAAGTTTAAGTAAAAATATGATACGATCAAAACAATATTGGGTGTACTTTCCCTATAGATATAATCTAGATCGATTGGTTAACAGTCTTATTTAGATGGATTATATCTGGGTGGCTCCATTGAAATGTGTTTGATAATATTTTGGATTAATGTCGAACGATCATTATTCTGTTGATTGACCTGAATATAGGGACATAGGTTCAGTTCAAGCGTTTGTTCATAAGCTTCTTTAATGGCTTCAAAACGCTTTTGGGACATTTGGTCAAACGCGTCCTGATGGCCTCTGCTCTGATTGCGCAATTGGAAAGTATCAAAGTCGATATCACAGTATATACATAGATCTGGCATTAAACCAGAAAAAATACGATGTGTAGTTAAAAAAGGGGCCCAATAATCTGGTTGATGGGTTAATTGATAGGCTATAGTAGAAAAAATAAATCGATCAAAGATCAGCACATCTACTTCTCCTACCAGTGCTTCTTTATAAATCAGTTCATGGCGCGCTGCTAAGAATAGAAAAAATTCTGTAATAGGATGGGCATCTTCATTTTTAATGGTTAAGATGGTTTCCCAAATCAATTGCGCATTTTTACTTCCTTTGGGATCATGTAGCAACTTTACATGATAAGACGCACTGGTTAAACCAGCTTGTATTTGATGTGCCAAAGTCGTTTTTCCAGCAAAATCTACCCCTTCAATAACTAACGTAAATATCCTACGTTCTCTACGGGTGATCTGATTTTCCATATGCTTTATGATTAAGGGTAAAGAACGAAAGGTGTTTCCTAAAAATACAAATAAATCTACCATTCATTATGAAGTTACATTTCTTTAAAATTAAGTATATTGCAACGCTACCATTTAGTTATACAGTAGTGCTAAAATAATTTTATACATAATGAGCACTATTCAAGATTTTCTTTCCTGCTCTGATCCAAATGTACGCAATGTATTGTTGGGCACCATTTTGTTGAGTACCAGTAGCGCTATGATTGGCGTATTGGCGCTGCTAAAAAGAAAGACGCTTATCAGTGATGCCATTGCACATGCGGTACTCCCTGGTAGCTGTTTGGCTTTTTTGCTAACTGGAAACAAAAACTCTATCTGGCTTATTATAAGTGCTTTTGTCACAGGTTGGTTGGCCTCTATAGCCATCGATCAGATCACTACCCATTCAAAAATAAAGCTAGATGCCGCCATTGCTATTGTGGCTTCGATAGCTTTTGGGTTGGGTAGTTTTTTGTTATCTATGCTGCAACATAGTGGTCAAGCTAGCCAAGGTGGTTTAAAGTCCTTTTTATTAGGTAGTGCTGCTACGTTGCTACAAGAGGATGTGGTTGCATTGCTCTGGTTGAGTGGTATTATTATTGTAGTTTTAATTTTGTTCTTCAAAGAATTTATGCTTATTGCCTTTGACCGTCTTTTTGCGCAGTCCATAGGTCTTCCTTTTAAAAAAATAAATTTTTTGTTTACCAGTTTGATGGTACTAGCTATTGTAATTGGCATCAGGGCAGTAGGGGTGGTATTAATGAGTGCGATGCTTATTACCCCAGCTACTACTGCACGATTTTGGACAGGAAAGATTTCTTATATTATGTTGTTTGCTGTGTTGATTGCGGTCTTTGCTTCCTTAGTAGGAACTTTTATTTCCTATACCATTCCTTCTATGCCTACTGGGCCTTGGATTGTACTCATTATGTCACTTATAGCTTATTGCTCTTTTCTTATTGCTTGGTGTGGCCGCCTATTTAAAAAAAATGGATAAATATATCATGATATGATGCCGCTTACCTTGCCTTCGTTTGATTATAAAACTAAGCAAGTTTTAAATAAAACCTATATTTTAGATCTGGTTCGTAAAAAGTATGTATTGCTAACCCCAGAAGAATGGGTCCGTCAACATATGTTGCATTACTTGATTCACTACCTCTTCTATCCTAAAGGGTTGTGCTGCTTAGAGAAAAGAATATATAACGGCACAAAATACTATAGGCCTGATATTATGCTATGCAATAAATTTGGTGTTACTAAAATGATAGTAGAATGTAAAGCACCCTATATCAAACTAACGGATAAAACTCTAGGGCAAATAATGCAATACAATCGACAGCTTATGGTAAATTATTTATTGGTAACAAATGGAATAACCCATTTTTGTTGGCAGTGGGAAGAAGATTTAGGCTGTTTTCAAGCAATGAACTATATTCCAGTCTATCAAACATGCGCAATGGCTAGATGACCTGCTTATTAACAATGTCTATTACAACGGCCTCGATTCACAATAACTCTAATCTAATCTAATCTAATCTAATCCAGTATTGACCTTCTTAGACTGCTGAATAGATTTTGCTGGATTGCCAAGTAAAACATCACCCTTTTTTACATTCCCTAATACAACTGATCCAGCACCAATACTGGCTCCCTTTTGAATGGTAACACCTGAAATAATGGTAACGCCCATGCCAATAAAAACTTCTTCTTCTAAAGTGACCTGACTACCTATAATACTCCCAGCGCCTATCTCTACCCAATCATGAATATCGGTTTCTGATTCAATGATCACGCCATTGTGTAGTATACAGTGGTTGCCTATAGTTACCTCTGAAGCCAAACAAACTTGTACACCTATATAATTGCCCTGCCCTAGTTGAATGGCATCAGGTATAATGGCAGACGGATGAATGGCAGAGATGGGGATGGATCCTTGTTGTGTCCTTAAAAAATTTAAACAGTTTTTTCTTTTTTCTATAGGACGGTACGCGATAAAATAAGGACATGCTTCATTGAGTAGCCCAAGAAAAGCTGGATCATTTGTACCACCTAACACAGGAATATTTTGTATGGCTCTATGATGCCATTTGGTTTCATCTTCTAGAATGCCATAAACGATTACATTATTTTTTTGAAAAATATCTAAAGATCCTTTTGTAAGATCACATACGCCAAAAACAATGACTCCTTTGTGCATATCATGTATATGGTTTAATGTTAATGAGTAGGTTTTAATTATACTATAATTTTATAAAAATAATCAATTAAAATTGTATAGGTATCTTATATTTTTACTTTAAAATTTTCCTACAGTAGATTAGAAAAAAGGTTACATTTTTTCTGGTAATTCAATGGTTAAAAGTGCCATGCTCTTTTTGAGTACCTTGCCTACACAAAAAGAAATCAATAGTCTAATCGCTTTGGTATTGGCGTTAGATTCCCGCAATATTAGATGACTTGCATAAAATTTGTTGTACGTTTTCGCTAGCTCTAAAGCGTAATGGGCTATTACAGAGGGCATGTAGGCTGCTGCAGCTTCCTCTATTGTTTCTGGTAACTTATACAATTGGAAAATAAGGGTCTGTTCTAATGGGCTAAGCGAACCAGTTGTTGATTCATCCAGTGGAACCTTTGGAAGGGATGGTGCCTTTCGGGTTAGTGAACAAATTCTAGCATAGGTATACTGAATAAATGTACCAGTATCACCCTGTAGATCAATAGATTCATTAGGGTTAAATAACATCTTTTTTTGAGGTGAAACCCGTAGTAAGAAGAATTTTAAGGCACCTATTGCCAAAGTATGGTGTAATTTCTCTAGCCCTTCCTGGGAGCATTTGGTAACTTTATCAGCAGTCTCCATATAGTCTCCAACTGTATGAATCATTTCTTGTATAAGGTTGTCCGCATCTACTACGTTTCCCTCTCTAGACTTCATTTTACCATCTGGTAGATTCACCATTCCGTAGGGAAAATGGTGCATAGAAGATGCATACGGTCTGCCCAATTCGGTCATAATGGCAAATAAGACCTTAAAATGATAGCTTTGTTCATTGCCGACCACATAAATCATTTGATCAAAATGATAATCTGCATAACGTAAATCAGCTATCCCTAGATCTTGTGTAATATACACAGCTGTTCCATCGTTGCGCAACAAAACCTTTTCTCCTAAACCTTGTTTGGATAAGTCAACTGCAATGGCTCCATCTGCTCTTTTGTAAAATATTTTTTGATTTAGCCCCCCTTCTATAATGGTTTTACCTAGTAAATAAGCCTCAGATTCATAATAAATTTTATCAAACGTGATGCCTAATTCGCTATAAGTTGCGTTAAATCCGTCGTAGACCCATCCGTTCATTTTTTTCCATAGCGCCACCACATCAGGATTGCCTTTTTCCCATTCCACCAACATATTTTGTGCCCGTTGCAAAATAGGGGGTACCGTTGCATCTTCCCCATTTTTTTCCATAAGGGCCCGTTCTGCTTTATATACTTGGTCAAATTTTACATAATACTTTCCTACCAAATGGTCTCCCTTTATGCCAGTATTTTCTGGTGTTTCATCTGCGCCAAATTGCTGGTAAGCCACCATAGATTTACAGATATGGATGCCACGGTCATTAATCAGGTTCACTTTATGGATGGTATATCCAGCCGCATCTAATATAGCGGCCAAAGAGCTGCCTAAAAAATTATTACGCAAATGACCCAGATGTTGCGGTTTATTGGTATTGGGAGATGAAAATTCTACCACTATATGGCGCATTCGTCTGGCCAAATGGCCATAAGTTGAATCTGCTGCAATAGCAGTTAAAATAGACAGCCCAATGGCATCATGTAGCACAAGGTTTAAAAAACCACTGATCACATTATAACTGGCTATTAGATTGGTATGGGTTTGTAGCCATTGGCCTATTTGATGGGCCAACTCAGCAGGTAGTGCGTTACATCTTTTAGCAAAAGAAAATACAGGCAATGAAAAAGTACCTTCAAATTCTTTTCTCGTAACCTGTACGGTACAGGCTTCTTCCGATAAAGGTAGATCATAAATGGCTAAAAATGCTTGCTGTATGGCTTGCCTAAGTTTAGGTACCAGCTTTATGGAGTGTCCATCAAAAGGCATAGGATAAAGTTTATCTGATTTTACTTAAAATTAAAAATGTATAACGTGCATTCTATACTTATTTGTTTGATTTACAGCTATTTTAATACATAATTTTATTGGTATTGTTACTAACAATTAGTTATTTTACTTGATTGTATCAAGTAACTTGTTAAGATAAAAATTTGATAATCAAAATAATTTATATAAAAATGTTCTTAATATAACCGCTTATAAATAAATGTTATTAAATTTTTTATAATTGATTATCAAATTAAGAAATATTATAATCCAGAACGTATTAAATTATATTTTTGATTTAAAAATTTAGTATATATTTTCTACTATCCCAAGGTTATTGCCCTTTTTAAAAGATTAATACACATGTGATGATTGTTTTTTTTAGCTAGATCAAGAGGCGTTTGACCAAAAATATTTTTTATGTTGGCTACAACCCTTTCATCTTGTATTAATGATTTACAGACTTGTATATAACCATGTTTTGCTGCGCAATGTAGTGGAGTCGTACCAAGTTTATTTTGTAAATTCACCTGAATATTTTTATTGGCGAGTAATTCTTTTACCACTTCTACATGACCCTTTTGTGCTGCGCAATGTAGTGGAGTCGTACCAAGTTTATTTTGTAAATTCACCTGAATATTTTTATTGGCGAGTAATTCTTTTACCACTGCTACATGACCCTTTTGTGCTGTTATAAGTAGTGGAGTATCACCATTTACATTTTGTAAATTCAGCTGAATACCTTTATTGGCTAGTAGTTTTTTTACCACTTCTACATGACCCTCTTGTGCTGCGATATATAGTGGAGTAAAACCATCTTTTTCTTTTAAATTCACCTGAATATTTTTATTGGCGAGTAATTCTTTTACCACTGCTACATGCCCTGTATAGATTGCTATATGTAGTGGAGTCGTACCATTATTATTTTGTAAATTCACCTGAATATTTTTATTGGCGAGTAATTCTTTTACCACTTCTACATGACCCTTTTGTGCTGTTATATGTAGTGGAGTATCACCATTTACATTTTGTAAATTCAGCTGAATACCTTTATTGGCGAGTAATTCTTTTACCACTTCTACATGACCGTTATATGCTGCGATATATAGTGGCGTCTTACCATCTTGGTCTTTGGAATTTACATCAACCCCACGATTATTGAGTAAAGCTTTTACTGCTTGTACATCACCATTTTTAACTACTACATGTAGCATAACATTCTTTTCTACTGGTGATAAATTTGAATCAGCATAACTATAGATCGGAAGTAAAAAAAATAAAAGAACGCTATATAGTGGTAGAAATCTGTTATAAGCGTTAATATGCCTGATATGTTTTTTATATATCATAAAAATATTTAATATTATGAGACGATAATGTATATAAATAATAAGTTATAGAAGTAAAAATTTAATCTTAGAGTCAGTACAAATTATAATTTATAGTTGTCGTTTAAGTTTAGTGTATCAGATTTTCCTTTAGAATATGCAATTTGGTTATATTTTTCAAATACTAATTTTTTACTATCCTCCCAAGTTTGTATAGGTGTTTTACCATAACAATTGTAATAGAATTTTATTATCTTGTCGCCCATTGGTCAAAGCCTAAGAAGGATGATCCAAGGCAGCTTTTAATAACGTACTGGCCAGTGGTGCGTTGGCTTTTCCTTGACTATTTTTCATAATTTCCCCCATAAACATGGCCAGTAGCCCTGACTTACCATTTTTGTAAGCTACTACTTTTTCTGGGTGCGCTGCTAATACTTCTGCAATAAGTGCTTTCAAACTGGCCTCATCATTATTCTGTATCAGGTCTAATTGTTCTGCAACGGCCATAGGCGTTATAGCTGACTGTTGCAATAATAACGGAAAGATTTGATTGGCTGCAACCGAAAAATGTACTGTACCATTTTCTACCAATGTGATGAGTGCAACGAAACGATCAATAGTAAGTGGCAATTCTTCTAATGGAAGAGACTGCTCATTAAGATAACCTTTTACAGGCCCCAATAGCCAATTCGCTGCAGCCGTATAATAGGTAGTATGTTGACATAGTTCATCAAAAAATATGGCAAATGCTTTGTGCTCGGTAAGTACCGAAGCAGCATAATCGGAAAGTCCATATACCTCTACAAATTTTTTAAAATAAGCCCTTGGCAACAAAGGCATCGTCTTGCGAATACTTTCTATCCATTCTTTTGAAACCCATATAGGAGGGATGTCTGGTTCTGGAAAATAACGGTACTCACTGGCTGTTTCTTTGGCACGTAGGCTAATCGTCTCACCTGAGGCAACTTGAAAGTTTCGCGTCTCCGCTATCACGGGTTCACCTTTTTCCAACAGGGCTATTTGACGTTCTATTTCATGCGCTATGGCCAGCTGGACATTACGCATAGAGTTCATATTTTTAACTTCTACTCTAGTGCCCAGTTGTTTAGATTCCTTGCGGGCTACTGAAATATTTGCATCACAACGTAAAGAAGCTTCTTCCATATTGCCATCACAGATATCTAAATAGCGGACCAATTTTCGAATTTCATATAAAAACTGATAGGCTTCTTCTCCTGTTGTAATGGCTGGAGCAGTTACCAATTCTAATAAAGGCGTCCCTGCTCGATTATAATCCAACAAAGTAACCTCGTCTACCACACCATGTATAGATTTACCAGTATCTTCTTCCAAGTGCATGCGTATAAGTGGAATGCTTTTTTCTACTCCTTCACTGGGATAAATGGTTACAAATCCACCTTGGCAAATCGGAGTAGTATCTTGTGTAATTTGAAAGCCCTTGGGTAAATCTGGATAGAAATAGCTTTTCCTAGAAAAAAAATTTAAATCTGTAATCGTTGAACCACATGCCAACCCTAATTTTATCGCGTAGTCAAATGCTTTTTTATTTACTCTAGGCAACGTACCAGGACAGGCTAAAGTAATAGGACTAAGGTTGGTATTAGGAAGGGCACCATATTCAGCTCTATCTGAGGAAAACATTTTGCTATGGGTGAGCAATTGAATGTGGATTTCTAGTCCGATTACTACTTGATAGGAATCTTTTATAGTTTCATGCATAAGTTTATTATATGGTTTGCGAGCTGTATGGCTATTTGAATTTATCAATTATTTTGCTTACAAAACATAGGCAGCATCTACTTCCAATAACCGCATGATTTGTTATGCTATTTTTTGTTGCTTAGCACATGGGGCATGATCAATGGGTAGATGATATAAGTTATTCATAACGTTTTAATTCAAATTTTTCTCCAAGATAAAGCCTACGCACTTGTTCATCTTCTGCCAATTCTTCTGCAGTGCCCGCTTTCAGCAATGCGCCAGCAAACATTAAGTAGGCTCTATTCGTAATCGAAAGCGTTTCATCTACGTTATGGTCTGTAATCAATACCCCAATATTATTATGCTTAAGCTGGGTGATCAGCAGCTGAATTTCTTCTACAGCAATAGGGTCTACACCTGCAAAAGGCTCATCCAGTAAGACAAATTTGGGATCAGTGGCCAACGCTCTAGCGATTTCTGTACGACGCCGTTCCCCTCCAGAAAGTACATTACCTTTGCTTTTCCGTATATGCGTAATGCTAAATTCTTCCAATAAACCCTCTAATTTTTCTTTCCGTTCCTGTTTAGAAAGACGACGCATTTCCAATATAGCCATGATATTTTCCTCTACTGTTAATTCTCTAAAAACAGAGGCCTCCTGGGGTAAATAACTAATACCTTTTTGGGCACGTTTGTATAGGGGTAAGGGGGTGATACATGTTTCATCCAAATAAATGTTACCACTATTGGGCTTTATAAGGCCAACCGTCATATAGAACGTAGTAGTTTTCCCTGCTCCATTGGGCCCTAGTAAACCTACCACTTCACCAGACTCAACCGTCAGTGAGACGCCTTTTACTACTTTACGTCCTTTATATGCTTTGATGAGTGAATCTGCACGAAGTTTCATAAAAATTTTGTAATTAAATGATCCTATATCCTTTGCCCTTAGATTGCCCTATCCAACCACCCTTATATAGATTAAAATTAGGAAAGACTTAAACAATATCATAAAAAGCAAAGGCACCGTAGCATTATTTCTTACGATGATGGTACAGACATGGACCGATCTGCACATTTACCCATTGCAATAAATTTATAAGAAAATATCGATTTTATTACTATCTACGTGGAGGGCTTCATGGGGAATGAGGCTAAAAAAGCATATATTTGACCCAAAATCTAAAAAAAGATTTCTGTTCAGTAGGACTTCCTTACGTTTATAGTTTAGCGCATATATATAATCATCTATACTGCATTGCAATTTTCGGTAACACATGAAGATCAGTATTCCAAAGCTAGAGCAGGGCTGATCACCACTAGTAAAGGCACCATTCGTACACCTATATTTATGCCAGTAGGTACGATAGGATCAGTAAAATCTATTCCGCAGGATGTACTGCAAGACCAAATCAATGCAGATATCATTCTAGGCAATACCTATCACCTCTATCTGCGGCCAGGTACTAAAGTATTGGATAAAGCAGGAGGGCTCCATGCTTTTATGGGATGGCATCGACCCATATTAACCGACAGTGGAGGCTATCAAGTCTACTCGTTAGCAGACCGTCGTCAGCTGACAGAAGAAGGGGTTACTTTTCGTTCCCATATAGATGGATCTAAGCATTTATTCACACCAGAACTTGTAGTAGATATTCAAAGAAGCATTGGCTCTGATATCATGATGGTACTGGATGAATGCACCCCTTATCCTTGTAGCTATCACTACGCAAAGGCTTCTATGGAACGTACCCATCGCTGGCTCAAAAGAGGCGTAAATTATTTTGATACTACCTTAACGAATCAGTATGCCCATCAAGCACTTTTTCCAATTGTGCAAGGTAGTATCTATAAAGACTTACGGGTCCAATCTGCTGAAACCATAGCTGCAGCAGACAGGCCTGGTAATGCCATAGGAGGCGTATGCCATCCTGATGGTCAACTGTATGAAATTACAGAGCTGGTCTGTTCTATTTTACCTAGGTCTAAGCCGCGTTATTTGATGGGGGTTGGTACACCTCTGGATCTTTTGGAGTGTATTGCCTTAGGCGTAGATATGTTTGACTGTGTAATGCCTACTAGAAATGGACGCAATGGTACTCTGTTTACCACACAGGGTATCTTAAACATTAAAAATAAAAAATGGGCATATGACTTTAGCCCCATAGATAGCGCATTAGGTGGGCCAGTTAGTGGCTATTATTCAAAAGCCTACCTGCGTCACTTGATCACCTCCAAAGAACTATTGGGTGCGCAATTGGCCAGTGTCCATAATTTAACTTTTTACCTATGGTTGGTGCGTCAAGCTAGAGAACAGATTGAGAAAAATAGTTTTGTTGCATGGAAAAACCATATAGTTAAAACCATCATGGAAAAAATCTAATCAAAATGAAGCTACTAGATCGGTACATTTTTAAAAAGTTTTTTTCTGCTTTTTGGGTGATTCTTACCATCTTTATTTTAGTTTTTATCGTTATCCACTTAGTGGACAACATGAGTAATTTTAAAAAGCACCACCTTTCTTTTCAACAAGTATTCAATTACTACTGTGTATTAGTGCTTTATTTAGTGAATCTTATAGCCCCTCTTATTGTCTTTGCTACCACTATATGGTGTACGACTAGGCTGGTAAAACGATCAGAAATTATTGCACTATTAAGCGGTGGGATTAGTTTGCATCGCATCATAAGACCTTATATAATCATTGCTTGTTTGCTTACTGGAGCCAATTTTTATCTTACAGGTTGGTTATTGGCCAATGTGAATAAAGCGCGTGTTCGGTTTGAAACAGAATATCTTGACCTGGGTATGGGTAGTTTGCATGAGTCAGATTATATACAGCTTAAGGTAGGCACTGATCAATACCTACACATTGGCAAGTACCATGGTTACAATAATACCGGATATGATATCAGCTTAGACACCTTTAACCATAACATGCTGATAGAGCGACTATCTGCTGAAAAAATGGAATGGAATGGAAAAGATCAAACATGGATCGTACGATCTTGGCAAAAACGTATCTTTTTTCCAAGACATGAAGAGGTTATAAAAGGAGACCACTTAACCATTTCCTTAGCAGTCCATCCAGAAGATTTTTCCATTAACCCCAACTTAAAGGATGGCTTAACCCTTCCTGAATTGGCAACACATATTCAAAAATTGATCTACAAGGGTAGTGCAACTGTACGCTTTTTCATAGCTGAGCAACATATTCGCTGTATGGCACCCTTTGCCATTTTTATTCTTATTGTATTGGGTTTTTTAGTAGCATTACATAAGCCCAGGGGAGGAGTAGGAGGACGCATTACGTTGGGGATTATACTGGGTTGCTTTTATATAGTCCTGTTTTTATCTGCTAAAATTGTAGCTGAGACACAAAGTGAACACCCATTATTGGACATATGGTTGCCTAATATTATTTTTTCTATTTTATGTATCATTTTTTATCGACTCCTATCCAAATAATACCTACTATAGTGGATTGATTTATTGTTTGGTCCTGGAAAATTGTAGTATATTCTATTTAATTTGAAATTAAAATTTAATACAACAAAAAATAATTTACCCATTTAAATTGCCAAAACCAATGGTAGGATTCAATCTTTTCCATGTTGCTACCATTACAGAAATAGAAAATATTATATGCATAAAAAACAGATAAGCTACATTAAGCCTTTTAATCTATTGGCACTATTGTGTAGGGTTGTTTTATTTTTTTTATTCCCGCTATATGGTTATGCCAATCGATATCCATCAACAAAAAACAATGATGACGCACTCCATATTGCAGTATTTAAAAATTATGTAGAAATAGTTAAAGTTTTATTATCAGTTCATGGTATTAACATCAATCTAGAAACTAATCAAGGTAAAAGCGCCCTTGATTTAGCCAGAGAAAATAATCATTTAGCATGTGTTGGTCTTTTAGAAAAAACACTAAAAAAACAGAGTTAAGGAGACTACAGCTATAGGATTATAGTAAAGATCCCGTACCAACCTATTTAATGAGACTATAGGGGGGTAATACACCTCTAAGAATCATAGATATTCAATAGCTACTTCTCTTAATAGATCTGATTTTGTTAACTTTATATTTCAATTTATTTTTTGTATGCTTTACAAATTTTTTCTTTAAAAATCTTAGAAAGATAAAAAAGATGCTTACTAAGTCTTAAACGAAAATGCTAAATTAATCTTTTGCTTAGAACAAGGATTACCTTTTCCAGTCTATTACTGGTGCAACATGCCTACCATTCTATATAGATCAAATTCTGCTTGTTTTACCTTAAAAGCCTGTTCTATTAAATCAATTTCTATTTTTTGCGTATCTTCTTCTGCTTCATGCAGTTCAAGGAGTTTTAACCGATTCAGGCGATACTTTTCTCTTACAAAAGTCAATTTTTGTTTACTTATTTTCAGTTGTGCTGCTACTACTTTGTATGCATGTAAAGCATGATGGTATTGCGATTTTTTATCTTCGAGCCCACCTTCTATAGCTAGTTTTTTTTGTGTTAAGGCAAATTTTTCATTATCTAATGCGATTTTTGCTTTTTTAACCGTTGCAGGCAGTAATAATAAGGTAGCTATATCAATACTAATGCCAATGCCCCCAGACCATTTACTAGGGTTATTGTCCACAGACCATCTTTTATCTTTTAAATCATATAAGTACCCATTTGAGCGAAAACTACTGAACAGGTTTAAACAAGCAAGTGGATAGGCTTTGGCCCTACTTAAATGGGTAGCGGCTATGGCCACTTTTTTTGCTTGTATGGCAGTGTCTAAATCAACTAGTTTTTCTTTTCTGACAGCCTTTATATCCCATATAGGGTCAATGGAAATATTGGATTGCACCCATGTTACTTCATTGATGGGCTTACCAACCATTATGTTCAAACTTCTGCGTTTTTCTTTCAATGCTTCTTGCCGCTCTAATAAGGTTAATTTTACCTTTTTAAGGGCTAATTGTGCATCCAAACAATCTATTTGGGAAATAAGTCCCACCCGCAATTTTTCTTCCTCTGTGTTCAATCTAGTTGTTGCTAGCTTGATCAGATTATTCGATAATGCCCACTTTTTTTGCGCCAAGGCTAATGCATAATAGGCATAAACAACTTTCTGTAATTCGTTTTCTACTGATTTTTTTGCCACTAGTATGTAAAGAGCATTATTTTGACCATCTATTTTAGCTTGAAGAATTTTATCAAAGAGGGATGTAAGTTGCCATTCTACGCTAAAAATAGGTCTAGATTCAATGGTATGTATGGAATATTTTGATTGCCAGGTATTAATTTGATTCGTTTTTAGCGTTACCTGAGGCGCCCATAAACGAAAATGGTCTATCTTAGTGGAGAGGATGGCTTGCTTTTTTGTATTATCAGCCATCTGAATATTCAAATTATTTTTTAAGGCCATATGTATCGCTTCTTCTAAACTTATTGGCTTCTTTTTTGCTTCTGCAATATCATAGCCCAAAAGTACAATGGTGCACATCATACGGAAACCTACAATCCATTTTTGAATCACCGACATTTTTAGTAAAATTTTTATTAAATAATCTTTCCATCTATAATTTCTTGAATACTATTACATTGTCGTGCTACCTGTATAGAATGTGTGACAATAAGAATGGTATTCCCTTCTCTATTCATTTCCTTTAGCAAGGCCATAATTTCATGGGCTGTACTGCTATCTAAGGCGCCCGTTGGTTCATCTGCTAAGATTAAAGGCGGATCAGTTACCAGTGCACGTGCAATGGCTACCCTTTGTTGTTGACCACCTGACAATGCATTTGGCTTATTATGGGCATGAGCAGATAAGCCAACTCGATCTAGCATAGCGCATGCACGCTTGTAGCGTTCTTTTCTTTCTATGCCCTGGTAATAAAGAGGTAACGCTACATTTTCCAAGGCCGTTTTAAAAGGAATTAAATGAAACCGTTGAAAGATAAAGCCAATTAATTCACTTCTATATCTACTGGCTTGTTGGTTAGAAAGATTTTTTATATGTACGCCATTAAGATGGTAATCTCCATGGTCATAATGATCTAGTATGCCAATAATGTTCAACAAGGTAGACTTCCCTGCACCAGATTGTCCCATTAAAGCAACTAAGTCCCCTTTTTCAAGGTAAAAATTTACGCCATTTAGGACATTTCTAGTAACTGTACCATTTTGATAACATTTGTATAAATCTTGAATCTGAATCATGCTACGTTTCTACAATTAACTGGTCTGCTTCTGTAAGGCCTTCTTTTACTTCAACATAAAGCCCATCTGATATCCCTAATACTACATTTTTCGGAACCGTTTTACCTTCATGCAAACATTTTACAAAACAGTCCTTTCCTTTCATTTGAACCACGCTTTCTGGAACAGCCAGCACATTATCTACTTGTTCAAGTACTACCTCTGCCAGTGCTAAATAACCTGCCCGTAACGTAATTTTTGATTTTTTTGGTTGCTGTACCAGCCCTTCTATTTCAAATTTAATTTCTCCTTTTTTTAATTTCTCTTCACTAGCTTTTGGTGAAATTTTAGTTAACGTAACTTGTAATTTTGCTTCATTAAAGGCATTTAATGAAGCTATAAAGGTCATCCCTTTGGTTAAATCAGCTACATCTAATTCACTGACTTGGGCTGAAAACAAAAAATGATCCATATCGCCAATAACAGCCACTGTAGTACCATGAGCATTGCCACTGGTAGCTTGTACCATACTACCTTCCTTAGCGGGTAAGGCTAAAATGGTTCCTTTTGTAGTAGCCTTAATGAAGTTGGCATTTGCTCCCTTTGCAGTGGTATATCCTTTTTGGCTGATTTGTAATGATTTTTGTGCTGAAGCAAATGCTTCTTTGGTTTGTTCCCAGGACGCTAAAGCTGCTTCATAAGTTTCTTTGGCTAACATCTTTTTAGTGAAAAGGTGTTTACTTCTTAAATATTTTCCTCTGGCTTGATTTAGATTAATAGAGGCCAAACGCAACTTGCTGGCTGCTTCCTCAACCTCTTTTGGATTGGGCTGTATTTTAATACGCGCAATTTTGGTACCTTGCTGCACATAATCCCCCACCTCTACCCATAATTTATCTACAATGCCTGTAAGATGTGTTTCTAAATTAATTTCTTTATGAGGTATAAGGCTACCGGAAAAAATTTTTTTTCGAATAATCGTTCTACGCGTAGGCTGCGTGGTTTTAAAAGTTACTTGATGGAAGTTGCTCCATTTGACTTTATAGACCCTGGAATAAGCAAAAAGGCCCCCAGCTATTACACCAGTAGTTAAAATAAATTTAGTGATTGTACGCATTTTTATTCATTATTTAAAGCATCTATTGGCTTAATGTATAGTGCTCTTTTTGCAGGGATAATGCCGGCTAGAGAACCAGATAATATCAAAACAATTAAAGCAGATACAACCATAGAAAAGTGAAATTCAAAATGAGCGATGCCATGTTTTTCAATAATAGGCAATAGATAGGTATTCATCCACTGGAGCATGCTTATACCGATTCCCAGTCCTAAGACACCAGAAATGAAGTTAATGATGATCGATTCTAGTAAAATTAACCCCATAATATCGCTTGATTGCGCACCCATCACTTTACGAATGGCCAATTCTTGTGTACGCTCCTTTACAACCACACGCATCATATTACCTATACCTACCACTCCACTCACTAAAAAACAGAGACCGAGGAACCAAATAAATCCTTGCATCACTACAAATAGTATCTGGAAAGGCCTGGCTTCTTTGTATAGATGTCTTATGTACAGTGCTTGTTTATCTTGCGCTTCAAAATTGAGCCGCCTAGCCAAATAAGCCCGAATTTTTTTTTCTACCTTTATAGGATTTTGTTTGGGTGCTAAAGTTGATATCATGTAATTAATACTTTCCCCATCATGCGGAAACAATGCTTTAAATAGACTGCTTGGGATAATGATCCGATTGTCATCCTGACCAGCAGTTGCTTCTAATACGCCAATCACATAGAAGGTAGTACCATCTATTGTGATAAAGGTTCCAGTTGTTGATTGGTTTCCAAATATTTTCGTTTTTATTTTAGAACCTAGTAGGCAGACTGGAAGTTTATGTGCTGCATCACGTTCAGTAAAAAAACGTCCCTCTACCAGTTCCAAATGTTTCATTTTTTCATAGCCCACACGCACCCCTAATATATTAGTTTTATGTGCAGCTTGCCCATATATAACGGAACAATGGGTTGAAAATAGAGGCATGATGTGTTCAAAAACATTCAAATGAGCGGCTAGCTCGTCTGTGAGTGGTTCAGTTAGGTGGATGGTACCAGTTGATCCATGGCCTCCGTAAATGGACATCACTTGGCTACTATAGCTTTGAAATTTTTTTACCATACCATTGTAAAATCCAGTACCTGCTCCTTGTAAAAGCACCAAAATAAACATTGCCCACATTACACCAAATCCGGTAAAAGTGGTTCTCATTTTATGTGCTTTTAAGCTATGGAAAACCTCTAAAAAACTTTGATATCCAAACATATATATAAATATACAATCGGTTTATCGGAAAGGGAGATTTTGGTATTAAAAACAAAACCATCCGATCCAAATCATTTACGATTCAATGCCTCTACAGGCTTTATCTTTACCGCTCTGATGGCAGGTACAATGGCAGCTAAGGAGCTGCTTAAGGCAATTAATCCCAATCCGATAAAAATTGACTCAGGCGAACACCTTAGGGTAGATAGGTAATAGGTTTGACATAATGGAACGAGCCATTGATTTAACAACTGCATAAGCAAAAAACTTGCTGTAAAGCCAACCATACCCGCTACAAAAGTTACCATAATGGTTTCGCATAAAATCATCAACACAATTTCTATAGAACGACTACCCAATACCCTGCGAATAGCCAGCTCTTGTGTTCTTTCTTGAACGGTCACAAGCATCATATTGCTAATGCCTACCATACCAGTTAGGAGCAAACATATGCCTATAATTGCATTAAAAGTAGCTAGATTTTTAAAAAAATTATGAAATTTATTGGCGTGTTTGGTAAGGCTAAATAGACCAAGTCCTTTTGTATTTTGCACATCAAAATGTAAGTGGCGGGCAAAATAAGAACGAAATTGTGATTCTACTATCTCTTCACGAGCAGTTGGTACCAACGTAAGGCGAATAGACTCTACATTATCACTATACTCAGGAAGTATTTTTTTAAACAAACTATTGGTTACCAATAACGCATTGGATTCACCATACATTCCACGAAATGCATCTAGTACACCCACTACTTGTAGGCCCATATCTCCCAAAAAAATGTATTTCCCAATAGCAGAGGTTGCACCAAATAATTTTTCCTTAATGTTTATGCCGATGACGCAAATATTATTTACAGTTGCTGCATCACGTATGGTAAAAAAACGCCCCTCCTGGATGGGTAAATGGGTTAATAAAGCATAGGAAGGGTCACATCCCAAAGTCCGTGCGTTAACCTTTTGGGCAGCATACGTTACGTCACTATTATACCGTAACATAGGACTAATCTGCTGAATAGCAGGAAAAGCTTTGGCAAAGTTGCCAACCATTGTAGTCGGAATAGGGTGATGCCTACCAGCAGTGCTACCCCCCCAAATAACCATTGTTTTCGTGCCATACTTTGCAAATGCATTGGACACACCACGGTGAAAGCCATTGCCCACACCCAATATCAACACCAGTATAAAAATAGCCCACCATATGCCAAAGCCCATAGAGAAGGTCCGGGATCTATGGGTATTGAGGCTTTGGGCAGCCTCCTTTAAAGCATATATAAGCATAAGACTCTACAATGGACTAACCAAACAACTGATCAAATCTAATATAAAATGTACAAAAAACATAATTTACCTTGGTAGCATATAACCTATGCAACTTTAGGTTATAGCCACTGCTAAAAAACATATCATGGCATCAACTTTCCTCTGCTCTAGGATGCGCTTTTTTAAAAATTTCTTTTAATCTCGTCAGAGAATTGTGGGTATAGATTTGAGTAGTTGCCAAACTGGAATGGCCTAATAATTCTTTAATAGATTGTAAATCAGCTCCTTTATCCAATAGGTGTGTAGCAAAAGTATGGCGCAATATGTGGGGACTATGTTGACTAGCGCGTGTAGTAGGTGCTAGATATTTCTTTACTACCCTGTAAATAAACATAGGATAACAGGGGTTCCCCCGGTCGGTTACGATGAGTTGGGGGGAAGAATGATAACCTACTCGCTCTTTTTCTACTATGTAATCAGTGATCAACGGTATAAGTGGTCGTGGAAAAGGAATGATCCGTTCTTTATCGCGCTTCCCTATTACCTTAACAGTTGCATCTGTAAGGTTGATGGCCTTTTGGGAAAGGGCTATTAGTTCAGACAGCCGCATACCTGTTCCATATAGCAGCTCTAAAATCAACCAATCGCGCAAACCAGCAAAATGAATGGGAAATGGCTGTTGGTCTAAGAAAGAAATCAGCTCCTTTTCTTGAAAAAAAATAGGCAACCTTTCTTTCCCTTTTAGACTTTTAAGTGAGGCTGTCGGACAATCTGTTGTCAGGGATATTTTTTGTAAAAAAGTATAAAAACTACGTATCGCTGCCATTTTCCTATTGATAGAACAATGGGTAAGTCCTTCCTTAGCCAAAGACATGATCCAGTTACGCAGATCCTGTCCCGTTACTTCAGTAACTATTTTTTTAGAGATGTACCCAGAGAGGTAGCTTATAAATTGAATTAGGTCTGTTTGATAGGCCGTAATGGTATGTCGACTTGCTCTTTTTTCTACTGTTAAATGGGTTACAAAAAGGGTAAGAAATTGTTGATTATCCATAAGCGCAAATATAAAGCTTTAGCAAGATAAAAAAGCTATCCATAAACGATCCTAAAATAGTCAAAAAAGTAAACTATGCGTGACTGCATCTGGCCTTAATGCATACGCTCCCATTTATTCAATATATAGTTGAAAGTACTGCAGATCAAACTAGATACTAGACTTAGCCGTTGTGGCCATATAACATGCGATATTTGTAGATGGATTTCAATTTTTTCGCTTTTCTGCTTACAGTGGGTTTCGTATAGGCCATACGTTGCCTGGCTTCTTTGAGTACGCCTACCCGTTCTACTTTTTTCTTAAATCTTTTAAGTGCTCTATCTATTGCTTCGTTTTCTTTTACTTCTATAACAATCATATTTTATTTGGTTTGTGATTAAACTGGATACAGCATATGAAATCTAACTACAAATCTACTCTAAAAATAGAGCAAGCACAAGGTGCTTTTAATAAAATAGGCTATTTTTAAGCGTTACCCGCTATTTTCATGAATGCTATGGATTGATAGGTGAAGATGGATATCCATTGTATGTAGTTTTAGTGAACTGCCATATGTTTTGGCCATGTTTCATCTTAAAAAAACAATGTTTACAACTTTTTTAATATATCGGGAAAATATTTGGTTAATGTGTTGGCGTTAACTTTCAGGTATAATGATATCAAACTAATTTTTCTATTTTTATCTTATTTCATCTCCAACAAAAGTTTATTATCACTTAACTAGCTGTTTATGTTTCTGTATCATTTTTTCTCAATTGCTTTTAAACAAAAAAAACAAAAGTATTTGATTACAATTATCCATTGCATATGCTTTGCATTGTTTGGCTTTTTAAGCCATGCTAAGCAAATGCAAAAAATAAAAACACCTCATTTCAATATAGGCTTTTATAGGAGTGTGACCAGCTCTGCAGAGCGTATAGCGAACACGTTAGAAACCATATATAAACCTGTCTGTAAAACATTGGGGGTATATCCCAGTCCTATTCGTTTATGGATCGATAACCAATCTACGGAGTGTAACGCGTTCTTTACGAATATGCCACGTCATATAAAGATGTATACTTTGTATGACTATGATCCCTATTTTATTGGAAATGGAGATTGGTTAAATATGTTGTGTATACATGAGTTTAGACATGCAGTACAACATAGTATTGAATACCATAATGCACCTTTTTGGCTCAAGCCTTTGTATTTTTTCGGCAATTTGGTTCATTATTCCAGTATCCCCCCTTTTTTCAAAGAAGGTGATGCAGTTGGTATAGAAACAGCACTTACAAAAAGTGGTCGAGGGCGTTTACCTGGATGGGAAAAATTATACAAAGTTAACCTTCTAGAACGTGGCGCACCTAGTTTTGAAAGACAAATATTTGGCTCATTGAAACATGAGATAACATCTGAATATCATATAGGTTATTACTTTACTACACATATCCGAAGAAATTATGGTTCAGATGCTATCAAATCTATTTTTGAAAAAACCATCCAAGGCATGCCTTTTTTTGGATTTTATCATGCGGTAAAAAAAGTTACTAAAAAGTCGATACTGAAAGTATACCATGATATGAATCAAGAATTATTGCTTGGTTGGCAAAAACAGTTAGAAGGACTAAAAATTACGCCTGCTACCCAACTTACCCTTAAGAAAGCAGGGCATAGTTTTGATTATATGCAGCCATTTATTGACCCATCAGGTAAATTGATGGCATGTAAAAGAGGTATAGGATTGCGTGATCAATTGGTACAGGTTGCGATTACGTCTTCTGAGCCGACCGTACCAAAAAATATAGTTTCACCTTTTCGGAAGGATAAAACTATATTTTATTTTATAAATATGAGTGATAGGTTTGTTCCATCTAATTTTGCTATTGGGCAGGGCTGTGCAGTTTGGTTAGAAAGCTGTCGCCATCCTTGGAAAGGAAAACGGTATACCATGCGGTTACAGTATTATGATTTTAAACAGAGAAAAAGACGAACCCTTGTAGCAAGCAGTAGGTATAATGCACTAGCTATGCGTTCTGATACCCGCCAACTGGTTGCCGTAGCATCTGATAAAGCCAGTAACCATTTTTTAGTTGTCTTAGAAACAAAGTCAGGTAAGGTGGTTAAAAAAATAGATAATCCGGATAATGCTTATTATTTAACGCCTAGTTGGTCTGGTGCGTCAGAGATAGTAGTGGTAAAAACCAAAGACCAAAAAAATAGTATTGTACGCATCAATACGGATACAGGTAAAACAGAAATACTCTTGCCTTACACCTATGAGCATAGAAGTTATCCCAAGGTATATAAAGACTATTTACTCTATAACAGTTCCTATAATGGCATTGATAATATTTATGCCATGCATCTACCTACTCAAGCTTGTTTTCAAGTTACTTCAAGAAAATATGGAGCCTATTTGGGAATGGTAGACCCTATAACCAATCAACTTATTTTCAGTGATTATACTAAAAATGGTATGGAAATAGCCGCTATGCCTTTTGATCCTCTTTTGTGGACACCTCTGAAAGAAGTAGAGGATAGGTCTGTAACTTACTACGAACCATTGGTTCTACAAGAAAAGAATGGTGATATTTTGGAAAAAGTGCCCAACCATCAATATCCGCTTACTAAATACTGTTTTGGAATAAATAATATCGGTTATAAGGGCATAAATTTAGAACCCAATTGGAAGAATAAGTCACTACTTATCACGCCTGTTACATTAGTAAACTTACAAGATGATCTAAAAGTTACCCCTTATTTTAGCCTATTGATTCAACCTAAAAATCAACCTCTAATCACTAAAATAGGCTTATACGCAAGGTATAGAAGATTTTATCCAGTCTTTAAGGTAAGGATTTCAGGTGCATATAATCAGTATAATTATGCTTCTAACTTAATGCAAAAAACAGGTCTATATTGGGAAAAAATATTAGAGTTAGGTATAAAACTACCTCATTACTTTACTTTAGGAAATTGCTTAGGCAAAGCATCTTTACAAGTTACTTGGAATTTCAAACAGGCTTTTGATGAAAAAAGCTATTGTGATACAGAGTATTTATTTAAAATAAACAATCACTCCATGCAAAGTAAAAGAGATAGATATCCACCCTGGATGCAAGTACTTCATATAGGGTTTTGTACCCCTCGAGATTTTTATGGAAATAATCTGTACTTTAATAACTATAAAAAAACATGTTATTTTAATTTAGCACTCTATTTTCCAGGGATTCAGCACCACCACTATTTTATTGTTACTTTAGATCCAATTATTCAACTTGAAAGATTCAAAAATCCACACAATAAGTGGAATTGGAAGGACATGGTTAAAAACGTTAAACTTAAATATGGTTTGCCCTTAGCCTATCCAGAGTGTGGCATACCACTCATTTGGTTTTTAAAGGATATATGGATAAATGGTTATTATTCAACGCTAGATACCAACCAAAATCCCGATACCTTTGGCCTAGAATTTAATTTCTCAAGTAAATTACTCTCTAATAGAAATATTTATCCTATTCATATTTCTATCGATTTCCCTTGGTTAGAAAAGATAAATGATCATTGGATTTTCAGCCCTGAAATGCCTCATTTGAGTATAGATTTTAATCCTAAAGGCTGTTAATGGCTCCATCTACACAGTTAATTTTTTAGTAGCGGTTCCCAAAGCACAGGCCATTAGGTGATATACCAACCCCTGATCTGTCCAAATTTTGAATCCTTTAATCACCGCTTCTATATGTACATTTCAATAGTTAAGTAGTGCTTATGCTATATTAATTTGTAATGATTTTTCAATCCAATATATAAACTTAATCATTTGATTATTAGGTATTTTGTAAAATAACTAAAAATTTTTCTGCTTTATTGTTGGAAGGTTTATTGGAAATTATAAAAAAGTACGTATCTTTGTTTCAAAGCTAGTCAAGGTAGCGCGCCAACTGGTAAAAAAGTGGCACTTTAATTTTGGCTTAGTTTTAGTTCTTTGAAATAAATGTAGGTAAGAAACTCATTATTAAACATGAGTGAGAAGAAGTTGTGTAACTCAAAAAATCATTCTTAGTAATTATATCAATTACCTAAGAATACCGTTAATAAATAATAGAAAGAAGAGTTTGATCCTGGCTCAGGATGAACGCTAGCGGCAGGCCTCATACATGCAAGTCGAGGGGCAGCGAAACACTTCGGTGTTGTCGGCGACCGGCGAACGGGTGCGTAATGCGCATGCAATCTACTTTACACTGGGGAATAGCCTCCGGAAACGGGAATTAATACCTCATACAATCTTATTAACGCATGTTAAAAAGATAAAAGCTCCGGCGGTGTAAAATGAGCGTGCGTCCTATTAGCTAGTTGGTGAGGCAATGGCTCACCAAGGCTACGATGGGTAGGGGTTCTTAGTGGAAGATCCCCCACACTGGCACTGAGATACGGGCCAGACTCCTACGGGAGGCAGCAGTAGGGAATATTGGTCAATGGGCGCAAGCCTGAACCAGCCATGCCGCGTGCAGGATGAAAGCTCTCTGAGTTGTAAACTGCTTTTGTACAGGAGCAAAACAATCCCTGCGGGGATTCTTGAGAGTACTGTAAGAATAAGCACCGGCTAATTCCGTGCCAGCAGCCGCGGTAATACGGAAGGTGCAAGCGTTATCCGGTTTTATTGGGTTTAAAGGGTGCGTAGGCGGCTTATTAAGTCAGTTGTGAAATCCTAGTGCTTAACGCTAGAACTGCAATTGATACTATTAGGCTTGAGTTAAGAATAGGTAAGTAGAATTTATGGTGTAGTAGTGAAATGCTTAGATATCATAAGGAATACCAATAGCGTAGGCAGCTTACTGGTCTTTAACTGACGCTGAGGCACGAAAGCGTGGGGAGCAAACAGGATTAGATACCCTGGTAGTCCACGCCGTAAACGATGATCACTCGGTATACATAAATTTATGTGTGTCTAAGCGAAAGCGTTAAGTGATCCACCTGGGGAGTATACTCGCAAGGGTGAAACTCAAAGGAATTGACGGGGGTCCGCACAAGCGGTGGAGTATGTGGTTTAATTCGATAATACGCGAGGAACCTTACCTGGGCTAGAATGTATTTTGCTACTTTGAGAAATTAAAGGTTCCTTCGGGACAAAATACAAGGTGCTGCATGGCTGTCGTCAGCTCGTGCCGTGAGGTGTTGGGTTAAGTCCTATAACGAGCGAAACCCTTTTACTTAATTGCCAGCACGTAATGGTGGGAACTTTAAGTAGACTGCCCGTGTAAGCGGGAGGAAGGAGAGGATGAGGTCAAGTCATCATGGCCTTTATGCCCAGGGCTACACACGTACTACAATGGCATGTACAAAAGGAAGCTACTTGGTAACAAGATGCAAATC
>NZ_JBOZWW010000052.1:0-34348 GCF_050864855.1 Candidatus Cardinium hertigii | reverse complement strand
ATCGAATCAGATAACTGGAATAAAGGATGTTTCGGGTTAAGAAAACTAGATAAGCGTTGCTCAAACAAACGCTCAAGGCTATTATTTATTTTCTTAGATTTCATCCTTATTTTGCAAGCTTTTTATACAAAACAACTCTAAAACTGGTTATTAACCAATACAAATTTAACCATTTATTTGCTGATTAACAAATAATTATACAGTATTTCAGGACCGACTAAATAAGTGGAGTAGGTAATCCTGTTTGGGGGTAAAGATGCGCGTACAAATCGTTTGGATAAAATCAGTCGCTTCTGGCAGTAGTAGGATATCGGTTTCTTCTTTTATTTCCCTTACTACTGCTTGAAGGGGCGTTTCATTTTTTTCTAGTTTCCCACCCGGCATGCACCATCGGTTGTCTATTGTTTGGGGATCATTTTTTTTCAACAGCAAAACTTTTCCATTGCATACCATATAGCATATGGCTACTGATTTAGTAGGGTTAAATGCGTCTATCTGCAATGGATCAAATGCAAATTTTCCCCCTTCAAATAATACTACCGTCATCTTAATATAGTTGGTTGGTTGGCATAAATAGCCCCTTATATACACTGGTAACCTTAGGTTGCAAGCAGCAGATAAAAAATATTTCTCAATAGATTCCAGCCATTAACAGCCTTGGTTTTACTAAGCCAACATCTTCAGGAGTAGTGCCACCGTTTCCTTTAATTTTCGTCTATCTACAATCATATCCAAGAAGCCATGGGCCAATAAAAATTCGGCGGTTTGAAAACCTTTCGGTAATGATTTGCCAACGGTTTCTCGAATCACACGTGGACCTGCAAAGCCAATCAGCGCCCCTGGTTCTGCCATATTGATATCCCCTAGCATCGCGTAGGAGGCGCTTACCCCACCTGTAGTCGGGTCGGTTAGCAGCGAGATATAAGGAATTTTAGCATCGGCCAATTGGCTTAATTTTGCAGCTGTTTTGGCCATTTGCATCAGGGAAAAGCTGCCCTCCATCATCCGTGCACCACCTGATTTAGAGATAATCAGTAGCGGGGTATGATCGGCCAAACAGTGGTTGACCAGTTGGGCTATTTTTTCACCTACTACACTGCCCATAGAGCCTCCAATAAATTTAAAATCCATACAGGCAATGGCAAGGGGTAGGGTATCGATCCTACCATAGGCCGTTCGTACCGCATCTGTTAAACCGGTTGCTGCTTCTGCTTGCTTTAAGCGTTCGGTATAAGACCTATTGTCTATAAAGTGGAGTGGGTCAGCCGATCGGAAAGTTGCATTCAGCTCTGTAAAATTGTTTCCATCAAAAAGAATGGAAAAGTATTCCTTTGAACCAATCGGTAAATGGTGGCCATCATCGGGCACTACTTGTAAATTTTCTTCTAATATTTTGCTGTGTATAATCTTTCCTTTTGGTGTTTTTACCCAAAGGCCATCGGGCGAATCTTTTTTGGCAGAACTAGGGGTTAGAATTCCTTTCTTTTTGCGTTTAAACCAGCTTAGATTGTCGTTTATTAAACTCATATACTTATGTAATAGATGGTAATGGCATCGAAGGCTGTTGGGCTTTTATGGATTTTCAGGACGCATTTGTGGAAAAAATAGGACATCTTGAATAGATGGTACATTGGTCATGATCATCGTTAACCGATCGATCCCTATGCCAATACCTACTGTTGGCGGCATGCCATAGCGCAAAGCTTTTAAAAAATCATGGTCTACCACCATTGCTTCGTCATCGCCTCGTTCGCCTAGTTTGCGTTGTTCCTCTAATCTTTTCTGTTGATCAATCGGATCGTTTAGCTCAGAAAAAGCATTGCAGATTTCTTTACCCGCGCATATTACCTCAAATCGTTCTGTTAAAGCTGGGTTGGTGCGGTGTCGTTTCGCCAAAGGAGACATTTCAATGGGGTAGTCGGTTATGATGGTAGGTTGAATAAGATGTGGTTCACATTTTGCGCCAAAAATTTCATCTATAATTTTGCCTTTGGCAAAGTTATCGGGTATATCTATGGCCAATTCATGGGTCACTGTGCGCAATGCTGCTTCGTCCATATTGCTTACATCATATCCAGTAAAATGGTGAATCGCCTCAAACATCGTAAACCGTTTCCATGGCCGTTGAAAGTGGATCAAATCTGTACCAAACGGAACCGTTGTAGTGCCATGTAGGGCTAGTGCCACTGTTTCTAACAATTCTTCTACGTAGTCCATCATCCAGATGTAGTCTTTATAGGCTACATAAAGTTCTACCTGGGTAAATTCTGGATTGTGGAAACGGGACATACCTTCGTTTCTAAAATCTTTTGCAAATTCGTAGACGCCCTCGTAGCCCCCAATAATTAACCGCTTTAAATAAAGCTCATTGGAGATCCGTAAATATAAAGGCATATCTAGAGTATGATGGTGTGTGACAAAGGGGCGTGCCGATGCGCCTCCATAAATGGGTTGCAGAATAGGGGTTTCCACTTCTAAATATCCTTTGCTGTGCAAGGAGGCTTTCATGGTGTGGATCAGCTTAGCCCGTTGTTCAAATACCTTGCGTACCGCTGGATTCACGATTAAGTCCACATATCTTTGACGATACCGTTGTGCAGGATCTGTGAAGGCATCATATACTTTTGCCCCTTCTTTGGTCGATGCTTCTTTGACAACTGGTAGAGGGGTAAGTGCCTTGGTTAACAACCGAATATGGGTCACATGCACCGCTATAGCGCCCACTTGTGTGGTAAATACAAAACCTTGTACTTCAATAATGTCACCTATATCTAGTAATTTCTTAAAGAAGGTATTATAGTGGCTTTTATCTTCTTCTGGACAAATCGAATCTCGTTGTACATAAAGTTGAATCCGTCCAGTTGCATCTTGCAATTCTACAAACGAAGCCCCTCCCATAATTCTACGTCCCATAATCCGGCCTGCCAGTACTACATGGCTATAGTTTGCTTTGTTTTCTTCTTTGTAATCGGAAAGAATAGTGGCTGCTTTGGCATTGATGGGGTGAACGGAAGCGGGATAGGGATTGATGCCCATAGATTCTAAGCGCTCTTTTTTCTCTGTTCGAATGGTGGCTTGTTCACTCAGCTCCTGCATGATTTTGGTAAAATAAAAGTAAAATATATGGCTATGCGATAGCCCTGGCCATTTTGGCCATCATAATCTATCTAATTTACACTTTATTTTTATAAATTTTGCTGCAGCCTCACTACTATTTTGATCTATATACTTAATCTATGTCCCCCTTTAATGCTACCAAAAAAGAACGTAGGCTATGCAATCGTTGTACCACTTCTCCTGGTGTAATGGTAGAGGCGATACCGTGCTTTTGCATTACTTTACGTGCCCCTGGTAAGCTATATCCTTTTTCTTTAACCAGCGTATAGATGTACTGCAGCTGAGCGATATCTTTTGCTTGATACCTTCTGGCACCTTTGCTATTTTTATGAGGCTGAAGGATCCCACTAAAGGTTTTTTCCCAAAAACGTATTAAAGAAGGGGCTACCCCAAAGTGGCAAGCGACCTCTTGAATGGTCCAATACTTTTTTTCCATACTATGATCAAGCCCTTAGCCGCAACCCATCGCTAAAAGTTTGAACAAAGGGCTTGTGTTTGATAGGCTGATTGCTTACGCACTTCTTCGTATTCAGCCGCAGTAAGTTCTCCTACAAAATATTGTATTGGATTGACACGTTTCCCATTGCAGTAGACCTCATAGTGGAGGTGTGGAGCTGTTGAGTCACCTGAATTACCAACTGTGCCAATTTGTTGTCCTCTTGTGATCCGTTGTCGTTCTTTGATCATAATCGCATCCATATGGGCATAGTGGGTTTTAAAGCCATTGCCATGTTCGATTAGTAGATGGTGGCCATATCCCTTTTTATCTTTTTTGATCCATTTGATATATCCATCTGCGGCAGCATAAATGGGCGTATGGATAGGTGCCGAAAAATCAACCCCTTCATGCATTTTAAATATTTTATAAATTGGATGGAGGCGTCTACCGAAATGGGCAGATATTCTTTTCAAATGTTTTTTAGAAACAGGTGGGAAAGTAGGTGTAGAAGCAAATTTAGCCGTTTTTTGTTTGGCAAGGCTGATGATTTGATCATAGGATTTCTTTTGAATAGCCAGTTGGCTGGCCAACTGATCTACTTTAGACAATGTTTCTGCAATTAAAGTATCTTTCCCTAAGTGGGCATATTTGTTAACGCCCCCGATGCCCGCGTTGCGTTCTGTAGCAGAAAGTGGGCTGGTATTCAATAAAACCCTATAAAGGTCATCATCTCGTTGTTGTAAAGTCGCTAGGAGTGCCGTACTATTTTCTATTTTTTTTTGTACGACATCGTAATAAGCCTTAAGCCTTTCATTGGCTTGCCACAGTGCTGCTTCCTTGGGAGAAGGAACATGATCTTGGTAATACCGCACCATACCAGCGGCCAATAATACCGAAAAAGATAAAAAAGCAAAAGTACGTAAAATAAAGGTTGATAGAGAAGGGCGTACAGGCTCATAGCTGCAAGTAGCAGGGTTATAATAATACTTGGTTTTAAGCATAAAAAATATATAATGATAAAATATATAGACCCAGACTACTTCAATTTAAAAAAAACTACTAAGACAATCAACCATTATTGAGGTTTATGGGATTTTATTGGGTTTTGAAAAGTGAGTAGGAGGGGGGAATGGGTAAACGTAAACCATAGAGATAACAAATTACTACCAGCAAGTGCAATATAAAAGAGCGGCTTTCTAAAACTAAATTAGAAAGCCGCGAAAAAAAGCATTCGAAATGCTATTTTACCTCTTCAAATTCCGCATCTGTCACATTGCCACTGTCGTCATTACCATTTTTTTGCTCCATGGTAGGATCAGATGGTTTTTGAGTAGCCTGCGATTTTTGATAGACTTTAGCCATTACCTCGCTCCAAATTTTGTTAAGCGGTTTTAATGTACGATCAATAGCCTCTACATCTTTTTCTCCATGTGCCTTTTTCAAATCCGCTAAGGCAGATTCTACCTGTTTCTTATCTGCTTCTTCTACTTTATCACCCAATTCTTTGAGTTGTTTTTCTAGTTCAAATATAAATGAATCCGTTTGGTTTATTTTATCTATTTGCTCTTTTTCTGCTTTATCTGCCGCTTCGTTGCGTTCTGCTTCTTCTTTCATCCGTTTGATTTCTTCTTCAGTTAGACCAGATGAAGCTTCAATGCGAATTTTTTGTTCTTTTCCCGTTCCTCTATCCTTTGCCGAGACATGTAATATACCATTGGCATCTACATCAAAAGAAACTTCTATTTGTGGAACGCCCTTGGGAGCAGATGGAATATCAGATAAATGGAACTGGCCAATGGTACGGTTGTGTTTGGCCATAGGTCTATTGCCTTGCAATACATGTACCATAACCGAAGATTGATTGTCTGAAGCAGTAGAAAAAACCTCTGACTTTTTAGTTGGAATAGTAGTATTCGCTTCAATCAATTTGGTAAAAACACCGCCTAAGGTTTCAATACCTAGGGACAATGGAATCACATCAAGCAATAAAACATCCTTTACTTCTCCCGTTAAGACCCCTCCTTGGATAGCGGCTCCTACAGCTACTACTTCATCAGGATTGACCCCTTTAGAAGGTTTTTTACCAAAAAAACGGGCTACTTCTTCTTGAATCTTTGGTATACGAGTAGAGCCACCGACTAAAACAACCTCATGAATTTTATTTTGTGGATCAGCAATATCGCCAAAAGCATCTTTTAAAGCTTGCCTACAAGGAGCAAGTGTACGTTTTACCAAGTCATCTACCAGTTTTTCAAACTGCGCCCTAGATAGTTGCTTTACCAAGTGTTTAGGGACCCCATCGATAGCTGTAATGTAGGGTAGATTGATCTCTGTAGTGGTTGCACTGGAAAGTTCTATTTTGGCTTTTTCAGCAGCCTCTCTGAGGCGTTGCAGCGCAGTAGGGTCCTTTCTTAGATCCACTCCTTCTTCTTGTTGAAAATTATCTGCTAGCCAATCGGTTATTTTTTGGTCAAAGTCATCTCCACCTAGATGGATATCGCCATTGGTAGATTTAACCTCAAAAATACCATCGCCTAATTCTAAGATAGAAATATCAAAAGTACCCCCCCCTAAGTCAAATACTGCAATGGTGATATCTTTATTTTTTTTGTCCAAGCCATAAGCCAAAGCAGCAGCCGTAGGTTCATTGATAATCCGTTTGACCGTCAAACCGGCTATTTCTCCTGCTTCTTTAGTCGCCTGCCGTTCTGCATCGTTGAAATAGGCAGGAACCGTAATAACTGCTTCTGTAACCGTTGTGCCTAGGTAGTCTTCTGCAGAACTTTTCATCTTTTGCAAGATAATAGCTGAAATTTCTTGTGGTGTATAGAGGCGATCACCAATCCGCACACGGACCGTATTGTTGGCTCCGCTTTCTACCTTATACGCCACTTCATTCAGCTCATTGGCCACACTACTGTATCCCTTACCCATAAAACGCTTGATGGAGCTTATGGTATTGTGTGGATTGATGATGGCCTGACGTTTGGCAGGATCACCTACTTTGCGTTCACCTTGTCCACCATTTAAAAAAGCTACTACCGATGGAGTAGTTCTTTTGCCTTCATTATTCGGAATGACCACTGGCTCGTTGCCTTCCATAACGGCAACACAAGAGTTAGTGGTGCCTAAATCGATTCCAATTATTTTTCCCATGTTTTAATTTCTATTTTGTTTGTATTCGACCATACAGTCTATATTTGCGTTACCTATTTACGTTTCATTTAGGTAGCGATATTACAAACTCCATGCCAAATGCATGAACCTGCATCAGATTGTGTCAAAATGACATAATCTGCATATACTAATGTAAAAATCATGGCCTACTATTCTGCAAAGCTTTTGCGGTATCTTTCTGGATGGTTGATAATATCCCTGGCTTGTTGCAACATTTCGGTTGCATACCCTTGGGCTGCTAGTATATCAATGGCAATCGTTTGGTTTGAAGCACCAGGAATTACCTTATAGGTGTACAAAATCTTTCCGTCTTTTCCTATGGCTTTGATAAATACTTTGTAGTTTTTAAACCCTTTTTGGGGTTCACGTTGTTCTAAAAGCATTACCACTGGATAGTGGGTGGCCACTATATTAAAGGCGTTGCCATACTCGGCAATATAATTTAATACAGAATATTCTGCTGCTGCACCCTCTACTGGATTGGTGCCACTAAAAGGTTCATCAAAAATAGTAAAACTAAATTCCTCTTTTTTTAACTGTTTTAATAATTTTAAATGGGACTGAAAACGATCCACTTCTGCCATAAAGAGTGATTTACCCGCAGCAATGTCATCCGCAATGTCTATATAGGTATTAATTTTACTAAATGGGGTCAGTTCACAGGATGTAGCAGGGGCAATCCCAAAAGTTTGGCTTAACAAAACCGCTGTGGCCACACCCGTTAAAAAGGTAGATTTACCACCTGCATTGGGACCAGTTACAATAATATTTCGCGTCTTATTGGCATCATCCATGGTTAGATCATTCCCAACTGCTGTAGTAGGGGTGAGCATGGGGTTCCACATGCCAACCAGTGCCAATCGAGGTGTTGTATAGCCTTTAGGTGGTAACAATTTGGCAAATGTATAGCGATGTGGCCCATTTAGCGCAGCTGTTTCTTCCATAAGGGTTGCGATAGAGAGAAAAGCATCTAGTTCTCCTAACGCATACATGGCATCATGAAAAATAGCCTTATGGGCTAGAAATAGCTTGTAACTGGCCAATAGCTTTCCGGCATGATTCCGGAGATAGGACCAAGAACGGAGGGGCAACTCCTCTAGATAACGCAATAAATCCCCTACTTCAGAGGATTCGTTCAGACGAGCCAATAGCCTGTTGATGGGTTCAAGTTGTGGGCCATAGTGTGCTGCGAAAGTAGGATTTTGCTGTACGAATGTATCGATCTTTTTAGCGGTTATTAAAAAGGTTTGGACATCTGCCATACGCAAAGCAAGGTGGTGCAATACGCCTGCATATTCTTTGTAGTTGCAATATCCATTGTAATATTGCCAAAAAGAATGTAGGGTATAGATTGTTGGGGGAACATAATCTACAGCACTAAGACCATGAGTATTACCACCTGCTTGTTTAAGTTTTTTAATTACTTCGTGGGTATGGTATATATTGTATACAGGTATCCAGCTTAGGTATAACATTAAGAATGCATTCTCACTGGTATGACTAGGTGGTGTAAATTGAGAGAATGTTCCTGCAATAGGCAGCCCTAGTAGAGGATAAAAAATATAATTACTATAAATATTCCAAATATCCCGAAGCCATATTTTTTTGGTTTGTAATGTCCTAGCCGATTTATTTGAAGCAGTAGAACCGGTATAAAAGAGCTTGGTCAAATATTTGTCATACTCTTTGGCATAGAGCGGATCTGTTTCAGTCCAAAAAGAGAGCATTGCTTTTTCAGATGGCTGGTAATCTTGCAACGCACTTTTTAAACCATTGTAAAGTGGTTTGTTTTGGCACAATAAATCTACAAACTGCTGTCGTTTTGTAAGGGCTTCTAGATCCGCAATGGGTGCACCTATCAGTGAAGCAAGTGCCCCTTCTCCTAAAACCGTAAGGGTTCTATTGATGCGGGATAAAAAATGGTAGCCCGGTGCAGTAGTGGTTCCATAAAAAAGATGTAAATCATGCCAACCATATGCGTTGAATAGGCTTTGCTGATGGCGCTTCTGATAGTAAGGGCTTTTAGCAAAAATTTCATTGAATACTATAGCCCGTTCTGCTCTTGGTGAAAGATGTATTTGGGTAATGTCTATATTCGATGGTTTGGCTTCTTTACCTTCATTAGCCTTTGCCAAAGGCTTTACAGCTTCAACAAATGATTTTAAATAGTGATCCGCTAATTGGGTAGCCATGGAGGGAGATGCTTCAATAGCTATAGCAAAAGTCGGTAAACAAAATAAAAAGAATAAGTATGAAATAATACGCATAAAAATTAAGATAGAATGAATGGATGCATGCATTTTAATCAATTGGTATCAAGCCAAGACAATCGCAACTTTATGTAAAAAAGGCACATAGATACTAAATCTGCTTTAAAAACACTATGCAATGTACATAAATTTTACTAAATTAAGATTAGAAACAAAATTTTTGATGCAATAAACCACTATGATACAACCCATCTCTTTACTGTGGTTAAAAAAATGGTTGCAAGTTGTTTTTCCCATCCGAAAGGGGGAAAAACAGAAAATTTTCCTCCTTCTTTTTTTAAAATTTCTTATTTCGTTTGTCTATTGTATTTTAGCGGCACTTAAAGATACCGTTTTGGTAACCGCTGACTCCTCTGCTGCCGAGGTTATTCCCATTATAAAAGGATCCATTATTTTTCCTATTTCTATAGGCGTTGTGCTGTTGTACACAAAATTAAACAATTGTTTAAAGCAGTCTACCCTCTTTTATGGTACCATTCTTTTTTTCTTAGTCCTGATTCTTGTATATGGTTTTGTCCTGTATCCCCATGCCAATAAAGTAAGTCCCTATGCTATGGCAGATTGGTTCAGTAGGTATACAGGTGGTAAATATTTGCATTGGATTACTGCATTTCGCCATTGGATCCACGTATTATTTTTTGTAGTTGCTGAGCTTTGGGGACAAGTGGCACTTATGTTACTCTATTGGAGCTTTGTGAACCATGTTTGTAAAATCCAAGATGCGAAACGATTCTATGCTATTTTAATTGCTGCAGGAGATGTTGCACTGATTATTGCTGGGCCACTGGTCTTAGCCTATACTAAAAAATATAGCCATAGTGACTTTGTATACACGGTACAAGCGTTAATAAAGTATGTAGCTTATAGTTGCGTAGCCATTTTATTCACCTACTGGTTTACCAATCGTATGGTAAAACCAGCGCTTATGCCTGTAAGCCGTAATCCTCTTCCTCAAAAGTTACATTTATCGCTCTGGAAGAGTCTAAAACATGTGGCTGTTTCGCCATATTTAGGCAATATAGCCATTATAGTGATTGCCTGTGGACTATCCATCAATATTGTAGAAGGGACCTGGAAATCCTATTTGAAAGAAGCCTTTC
The DNA here is from genome assembly GCF_050864855.1 of Candidatus Cardinium hertigii. Taxonomy (GTDB): domain Bacteria; phylum Bacteroidota; class Bacteroidia; order Cytophagales; family Amoebophilaceae; genus Cardinium; species Cardinium hertigii_C. The sequence continues at coordinate 24,245 of NZ_JBOZWW010000052.1, read as the reverse complement.
CAACGGCAGTAGATTATCAAACTTTTATATCAAAACTAAATTTTTGGACTGGAATCATTGCGTTGCTGCTCTCTCTTTTTTTTAGTGGAGGTATTTTAAGAAAATTTGGGTGGAAAAGAACGGCACAGATTGCGCCTGTCATCATTGGCATAATGGGCACGCTCTTTTTTTTAATGAGTTATAGTAAAAATCATGCGCCTTGTTTAACGAATTGGATCGGATCTAAGCTGGTTTTATACATTGTGATCTTTGGTGGTATTCATAATATAGTGGCAAAATCTATCAAATATGCATTTTTTGATAAAACAACCCAAATGGCTTATATTCCACTTGATCCAGAGGCAAAAATTAAAGGAAAAGCAGCTGTAGATCTATTGGGATCTCGCTTAGGGAAAGCAGGTTCTTCTTGGATTCAAATTGGATTGCTTGAACTGCTCCATACCAGTAGTATGCAATCGCTTTCAGCTGTATTATTGGTCTTTTTGCTGATCACTACTATTATGTGGTACCGTGCAGCTGGCAACATCGATCAACAACTACATATATTAGAAGCAAAAGGGGCTACAAACAATTAGGCATCCGTCTATTGTATGGGGTTAAAATGGCTGAAGGGATGGGCGGAAGATTTGGATTATATCCTTTCAATAGATGCGCCTAGGCTATTAAGGCGTTGGTCAATGCATTCATATCCTCGATCAATTTGTCCAATATTTTCAATAGTGCTTGTGCCTTCTGCTGCTAGTGCAGCAATTAATAAAGCGATGCCAGCTCTAATGTCACTTGAACTCATATGGGTACCCTGTAGCCTATGGTGTGGGCCTAAGCCTACTATATGGACCCTGTGTGGATCGCATAAAACTAGTCGAGCACCCATTTCAATCAAGTGGTCTACAAAAAAGAGCCTGCTTTCAAACATTTTCTGGTGGATTAAAATATGACCTTGTGCATGTACTGCAGCTACAACCGCAATACTTATTAAATCGGCAGGTATGCCTGGCCAAATGGCATCATAGAGCGTTACCAGATTCCCATTCATATCTCTTTTAATGGCATGACAAGGCTGCAATGGAATATGCAATCTATTGTCTTCTGTTTCTACCACAATACCCAACTGTTTAAAACAATACCAAACGGGTCCAAAAAACTGCATAGGCACATCTGTAATCGTTAGTGCTGATTGGGTAGCTGCAGCCAATCCAATAAAGCTACCAATTTCCAATAGATCTGGTAAAATGGTATGGGTAGTGGCCCCGAGTCTTTCTACACCCTCTATGGTTAATAGATTAGAGCCAATACCTGTAATCCGTGCACCCATCGCTACCAGCATATGGCAAAGTTGCTGTATATGAGGCTCGCAAGCGGCAGGATAAATAATGGTTTTGCCTTTGGCCATGCTGGCAGCCATAATCACATTCGCCGTGGCTGTTACCGATGGTTCTGGCATTAGTACATCAGCACCCTTCAACGCATCACATTTTGCTTCCCAAGTTGCTTGCGCACCATCGTAGTAAAAAGCAACACCTAATGGTTCAAGTCCTTCAAAATGGGCATGTAGCCCTCTGCGTCCAATTCGGTCTCCTCCAGGTTTTGCTATGGCTACTTGCTTAAAACGGATTAAAAGCGGGGCCAGTAACATAATAGAGCCCCTTACTTTAGTGTACGTTTGTCGAAATACTCTGGTACACATCACCTCTTTATCAAGATCCATTGCACAAAATTGATGCCCTCCATCATCCAATCGGCTAATTTTAACCCCTAGCAGGGCTAGTAGCTTCATCAGATGTTGTACATCTGTAATATTCGGAATATTGTATACCGTCACAACTTGATCGGTCAGTAAGGTGGCACATATCACCTGCAGTGCTTCATTTTTTGACCCTTGTGGCTGGATGGTGCCAGACAATCGGCGTCCTCCATGGATAATAAATTTGCCCATTGCTTTAATTTTACTACCAGTTTATATATGGGCCTTAGTTACTTTTTAGCTGTACTAGCTTTTACCTGATATTTGTTTCTAAACTTTTGGCCGTTTGCACCTTCGTCTGGTAGCGTCCGTATTATTTCTACATCAAGTATTGTACCATCTGGTATCATCCGTTTGATATCCTCCATCATTCTTTCATTACTGATGTAGTCATTGTTCCATGTACTACTAAAACGGCGCATAAGTTTTCCAACTGCTATAAGCATTTGCTGCTGTTCTTTAAGCGTGGGCAAGGTAGTGATTTTTTTCAATAGTGCTTCCATATGTCGCCCATAATATTTGCATCTGATTAGCTTGACAAAGGGCATATGTGCATAATGAAGTTGACTACTTTCTCGCTTAATGGGTTTGGGATTGGGGCTATCGATGTCTAACTTGTAATCTGACAAGATAAAAAGATCGCCCCAACGTTTTTCGAGAGATTCTGCATTAGGATTGACTACTTCCATCAGCTTTACCATACTATGGGCCTTTTGCGTGCGAACCGTTTTATCCTTAATCGCTGCAATTTGTTCCATAAGCTTTTGGATGTTTCTACCATACTCTTTAAGGATTAAACGCGATCGCGTTGTATTATAGTCGTACATTATGGGTTATTGGGTTATAGTAAATAATATTTAATAGACCTTCTACGTGGAAGGCAGTATTTCTAGTTTTGCATAATTTAATAATAAGGTCTTTTCTCCGAATTTATGAAAAAGAATAACAGCTTTACGCATGGTTGAAGATTCTACCAACTGCAACACTTTTCCTACACCAAAATGAAGATGTTTGACCGTATGACCAACCTGTATAGCAGTAGGATCCGTACTAGAAGGTGTAGCAGGTACCACTATGGAACCAATGGTGCGGATCGGTTTGTTTGACTGCTTTTGGGCAGCCATAGGCTTACCAGTACGGAGCGGATCAGTCGCTATGCTTTTGGCCATAGCTTTAGTTTCCGTATGGTCCACCCAACCCATCTCTTTTAAAAAACGACTGGGCTGAACATTGGCTAATTTACCAAATCGATATCTGCTTAACGCATAAGATAGGGTTAACTTTAGTTGGGCACGGGTAACGGCTACATAAAAAAGACGCCTTTCTTCTTCTAAGTCTGCTTTGCTGCCCAACATCATAGAAGAAGGAAAAAGCTCTTCTTCCATGCCTACCAGATATACGTATTTGAATTCTAGTCCTTTCGCTGCGTGAATCGTCATTAGTGTAATGGAATCTTCATTTGAGTTTTCTTTATCTGCACTAGTAATCAATGCTATTTCTTGTAAAAAACTCCCTAAAGTTGGATCGTGGTGGTCAGAGTGGTCTACAAACTGTTTGATGCTATTTAACAGTTCTTGGATGTGTTCATAGCGGGTTAATCCCTCTACTGTTTTGTCTTCATGTAGTTCCTTGAGTAAACCAGATGCTTGGGCCATATAGTCTGCGATAGCATATGCATTTTCTTTTTCTAGCTTTAAGGTAGCGGTATCAATCAATGTTACAAAACGGGCTACAGCGGCTGCAGTAGCACCACTTAAAAAGTCATGTATATTACCCAGTATAGTCCAGAGCGGAACCATTTTTTCAGCTGCAATAGAAAAAATCTTATGAATAGTAGTGGGGCCTATTCCCCTTCTAGGCAGGTTAATAATCCTTCTAAAGGCTTCCGTATCATTATGGTTTACTACCAAACGCAAATAGGCTAAAAGATCCTTTACTTCTTTGCGTTGATAAAACGAAAGGCCTCCTATGATGCGGTAAGGAATATTTTTTTTTCGCAATGCTTCCTCAAAATTCCGAGATTGATTATTGGTACGATACAAGATGGCAAAATCGCGATAAAACAGTTGGTGGTTCAATTGTTCTGCTAAAATATTATCTGCAATCAACCGACTTTCTTCCATATCCGATATAGTCCTGAGCACCTCAATGGGGGCACCCATGGGATTGGCTGTCCAAACTTTTTTCTTTAATTGTGTTTCATTGTAGCTAATGATACGGTTGGCTGCATCGACAATATGTTGGGTAGAACGGTAATTTTGTTCCAGTTTGATCATTTGATGATGGGGATAGTCATGGGCAAAATGCAAGATGTTTTGAATATCGGCACCTCTAAATGCATAAATACTTTGTGCATCATCTCCGACTACGCAAATATTTTGGTGGCAGGCTGCTAGTTGTTTAGCAATACGGTATTGAACCAAGTTGGTATCTTGAAACTCATCAATAAATATATAGCGAAATTTTTGTTGGTACTTTTCACTTAATCCAGGATAATCATATAGCAACTTATGTGTCTGTACCAATAGATCATCAAAGTCCATTGCACCCGCTTGTAAGCAGTAATGGGTATATTTTATAAAAATTTCACTGAATCTAGGCATACGCATATAGGCATCCTCTTTTTGATAGGTTGGGTCTGCAGCGTAGTCCTTTGGAGTAATCAATCTGTTTTTGGCATGGGAAATACGTCCAAGTATCACACTTGGTTTATACACCTTTTCATCAAGGTCTATTCCTTTAATAATTTGTCTGATAAGTGACTTACTGTCGTCTGTATCGTAAATACTAAAATTGGAAGGATACCCCAAACTATTGGCTTCATATCGCAATAGTTTCATAAATACACTATGAAAGGTTCCCAACCATATCGCTTTGGTTGCATTGCCCACTACCTGGGTGATCCGGTCACGCATTTCAGAAGCCGCTTTGTTGGTAAAGGTTAAAGCAAGAATTTGATCAGCTGCTGCTTTGTTTTCTTTAAGGAGATGGGCTATTCTGGCCGTTAATACTTTGGTTTTACCTGAGCCAGCACCTGCTACCACAATGGAGGGGCCTTCGGTATGGGTAACTGCTCTTTTTTGCATCTGATTAAGTCCAGAAAGATAGGATGCTTCTATAGCTGGTTTCGTTGTGATGACCATTTTACTTTTATATTAGATGCAATCTAAGCAAGTGTGCCTTCGTGGTTTAAATCTTCCATAGGGATTACGTTTGTGCGTTGCTAGATGGGTAGGCCAATTTAATAAATAGTTAGATAAAGGGCAAACAAGGGGTTGTGCATCCCATCCTAATCGGCCCCCATCTTTTTAAAATAGATCAAAAGTGCTATATTTAATTACTAGAGAAATAATTAAACCATTTTTGCCACTGTTTTTATAGAAATTTACCAGTATGCGCTATATCATAGGGATTCATAAGGCCCTTATTTCGATTGGTCGATCTAGTTTGATGGTTTCTCTAGCCTTAGGTATTGGTTGTAGCAGTAAAAATTGTGTACGCAAGCATGAAAAAGGTAAAGTACCACTTAATCCCCAAACACTATTGGCTTCAAAAGCTTCATTGGGAAAAACTGATCTTATGCCAGCAGCCTATAAACTAAAAAATACTGATACAGTAGCGTTGTATTTGTCAGATAATCTTAATCCATATCCAAACAAAATAAAGCAATTCAAGCGACTCCCTAAAGTAGAGGAGCACAAACAAGCTATTGTATTGTTGCATGGATTGCATAGACTGTCTTATGATTTTGCTAAAATGCAGGCAGTTTTAAAAGAAAAATTTCCACATGCTACTATACTAGCCTCAGCCAGTTTGAATAAAGATTCTAATAAAAAAGGGGTGCTAGATTCTTTTGACTCGCCTACTACCTCACTTTGCATCAAAGTCCAAGCTGAAGCAGTATATGAAGAAATAAAAAAAATGCTTCCCGGCACGCATATCGTAATTGTTGGCCATAGTCAAGGAGGATTGCGGGGATTTGCCCTAGTTAAAGAATATCGCTCTCGTTTAAAGCAAGAAGGTATTAATATTAATCATTTAATTACTATAGGTACACCATGGAAAGGCGCCCCCGTAATGCACCACATCAAAAACATCAACCACTTTCAGCAAGAATTTAAAAAAATAGAACCTACTTTAGATAGAGTAGAAAAAAATTATGGCAAGGATGTAATCAAATATTTTTTTAAGTTTATGCCCGGATTAGCCCAAAAATGGCCTAGTTTGTACAGCGCAACAGTCACATATTTTATCAAAAAAATATGCCCGGGCGCTGCTGCATTACAACCAGATAGTGGTTTTATACGTGATTATGTTGCTTTAGGTCTTCAAGAGATTGATATTCCTATTACCGCTATCGCAGGTATTTTAAACGATTTTTCCAAGCTTTTTGATTCGTTTCCCTCAATTGACTCTAAAGAGTTGCATACCCTGAATGCTACCTATGCACGTTTGATTAGTGGCAATGAAAATTTTGAGCATGATATGTTGCTTCCCGTTGATACACAACATGCAAAAGGATGGACTAAATCAAATTTTAAGCGTATAACAGTATATGGTGCCTGTCATGGGAATAAAGTAGGTATTCCAGTAAAACAAGGCATTTCGGAGCTCAATAACAATGAAGTTATACAAAAAGTAGTGGAGTCTATAGAAGCTACTTTTTACGAGCACAAAGAAGCAGTGTGTATCGAAAACCCCAAATCATGTTCTCCTGCTGCTTAGCTAGGTATAGCATAAAAGAGATCATTAAAAAAATAAAATATTGGATAGTGTAAAAATTAAAAAGTCTATCGTTCCCTTGGATGGAATTGCCGATCATCCAATCTTGCGTCAAATTGGGGAGATTGCTGATGCCTTGTCATTAGAAACTTATGTAGTAGGAGGATTTGTACGCGATTTGTTTTTAGGCCGTGTTGCCAAAGATATTGATATTGTCTGTGTAGGCAATAGTATGCTCCTTGCACAAGCGGTAGCACAATACAAAGGTGTTCCAGTTACCTTTTTTAAGCGTTTTGGTACTGCGATGTTGCAATGGGATGAGTGGGGACTAGAGTTTATAAGCGCCAGAAAAGAATCCTATGTGCTGACCTCTCGTCATCCAAGCGTATCAACAGGCACACTCGCTGATGATCAAATGCGTCGAGATTTTACCATTAATGCAATGGCGGTTTCTTTAAACAATAGAGACTATGGAGCGTTGGTAGATCCATTCAACGGCCAGAGCGATTTGATGGATGGTTTGATTAGAACGCCTTGTAATCCCTATCAAACCTTTTCAGATGACCCATTGCGGATCATGCGTGCCATACGCTTGTCGACGCAGCTCCATTTTACGATCGTACCAGAAACATGGGTCGCCATAACAGCTGTTCGGGATCGATTGGGTATTGTAGCGCAGGAGCGTATCTCAGAAGAGCTCCATAAAATAATCATGACCGATCGGCCTTCTTATGGCTTCAAACTTTTATTTGATGCAAATCTATTATCCCTTGTACTACCAGAATTACACGACCTTGCAGGGAAAGAACAGATTGGATGCCATTCTCATAAAGACAATTTTTTCCATACCCTTGAAGTTTTAGATAATCTAGCCCATCATTCTGATAAATTATGGCTTCGTTGGGCAGCTGTTTTGCATGATATCGCCAAGCCATTGACTAAAAGATTTGATCCCATACATGGTTTTTCTTTTCATGGCCATGAGGAACAAGGCGCCAAAATGTTGCCTAAGCTTTTTAAAAGAATGCGCTTCCCTATCACCAAAGAAGTATTGGGTTATGTACAAAAATTGGTTAGGTTGCATTTACGTCCTATAGCCTTGGCTAAGGAAGTCACAGATGGAGCGATACGGCGTCTTTTGTATGAAGTTGGCGATGATTTAGAAGATTTGTTTTTGTTGTGTAGAGCTGATATAACTTCTAAAAACGAGGCCAAAGTGCAACAATATTTGGCCAACTTTGATAGGGTGCAGCAGCGGGTTTGGGAAGTCGAAGCGCGTGATAAAATTAGAAATTTTCAACCTGTTATTACGGGTCAAATTATTATCCAAACATTTGGCTTAAAACCATCCCCTCAGGTAGGCCTTATTAAGAAAGCAGTGAAGGAGGCCATATTAGAAGGTACCATTAAAAATAGATATGAAGAAGCATTTGATTATATGTTAATGGTTGGTAAACAGTATGGGCTATCCCAACCGGGCTGATTTTGGCGTATCTATGGTTGATTTGGTTTTATCGCGTTTGTTTTAAATAAAATTAAATTACTTCTTTCCTGTAAAGCTTAGTGGTCATGTTTTCTATTACTCCAAGATGATTTACCTATTTTAAAGGATTTTATCTATTATCGGAAGTAATTTTGTTATTGGTCTACATGCAATGCTGTTTTCCCTTATTTTTTAAGGTGTTTATACAAAAAAACCTAAAAACTGGTTATGAATCAATATGGGTTTAAAAACTTTAATACTGATTAATAAATAATTATATGGTATTTCAAGGCTGACTAAGTCGGCCCATGCACAAAATAGTTTAAAGCAAAAATATGTAGTAAAAATCCTTTGTGTAGTATGAAAAAGTTTTGTCGCATTTGTTTTTTTGCATTTAGATATATATCTAGGATTAGATGCTAAGTATAATCTTTAAAACACTTTTTACCATCAATGTATAATGTTTGCAGGTTATTTCCATAAAAAAGTATAAAGGAGGTCTTTTATACTAGAATGCTGAAAATAAAAAAACAAATCCGACAAAACTTTTTCTATTGATATGGCATCAATCCAGCCAAAATGCTCGCGCATTTCCTATATTCATTTAGCTTTTTTTGCTCTACAGGCAATAGACTCCGCTGTTTTTCTATAGCTTCAAATTTAAGGATTTTTTCAAAGGCGATAGAATGAGCTGTTTTTCTATCGTCATTTCTTAGATCACTTTTAATCCCTTGAACTGATACTAATGCATGGATTATTTCTGTATGACCTAGGGATGATGCTAACATAAGTGGAGTCAATTCAGATGCATTTTTTAGATTGATAATAGCAATAGAATTAATATCACTTAATATCATTTTAACAACTTCTTTATGACCATTTCTTATTGCACTATGAAGTATAGTGTCATTATATCTATCTTATATATTAATCAGCGTAGGATCGCGGTTCAGTAGATCGTTGCATATATTCTCGTTTCCTATTTCTGCTGCCCAATGAAGAGGTGTTTGACCATTCTTATTTTGTACATTAACTTTGATGTTATTATGATTCAGTAGAAGGTTCAATATATTCTCGCGTTCTATTCTTGCTGCCCAATGAAGAGGTGTTTGACCATTCTTATCTTGTAGGTTAATCTGGATATTATTATTACTCAGTAGATAGTTGCATATATTCTCGTGTCCCATTCCTGCTGCCCAATGAAGAGGTGTTTGACCATTCTTATTTTGTACATTAACCTTGATGTTATTATGATTCAGTAGATGGTTGCATATATTCTCGTGTCCCATTCCTGCTGCCCAATGAAGAGCCGTTTGGCCATTATTATTTTGTACATTAACCTTGATATTATTATTACTCAGTAGATGGTTGCATATATTCTCGTGTCCCATTCCTGCTGCCCAATGAAGAGCCGTTTGACCATCCTTATCTTGTTTATTAAGATAAATATTGTTATTTTCAATTAGGTACATGGCAGTTGCAATATCATTTGTTTGTATTGCCGAGTGAAAAATAAGTAAATTCTTATATTCTAGTGTTTCATTTACCTTATTATTTATATAATTGTTTTTTACTTTCGAATAAAAAGATGATTGACTAAAATTATTCTGTTCATGTATCCCATATTTACTAGAAAATTTAGTACAGCTAGTAGTAAGCACTAGCGAAGACGCCATACTTAATCCAGAAATTAATTTGGAAAATAAAGTGTATTTCATACAGTGTTTATTCATAAATTATATAATTTTATATTTAAAATATTAGAAAAAGAATTGCTAAATAACTAAATTTATCCTATTTAATATACTATAGTACCGCTCGGCATTAAACGTATATAAAAATTACTAAATGTCCTTAATATCAGCTTATTTATTAAATAACCTGATCGCCAAGTTTAAGACAAAATTACTAATAAAAAATATATGTATACCATACAAATCGTGTACTAGTTTTAATTCCCGTTTTTACCTTCTATTTTGAATGTAACGTACAGATTTTCTATTAGATTTATTACTAAAGCTATTATAATAAGTAGCAATAAGGGGTAAAACAATAAAATATTTCTTCATAAAGCATATATAAATAAAGCTATCGAACAAAAACCTACTTTTGCGAAGTTCAGAATATATTTATGAAAAAGCAAATAGAATGAGGCTATTAACTAGTGTATTTCTGCTTTTTTGATATTTGTAGCGCTTCTTTCTCTAGATTTTTGTGTCTACTGATTAAGCTATAGTAGCTCAAAAGATTCAGATAGAAAAATATTGTATACAATCTTTGGACCCTATGAACACAAGAGAACCTTTTTTTGGATCGTTGCGAAAATAGTTGTAATATTATAGTATACCTTATCCTTGTTTATATACTTTTTTTTCAATTTCTCTTTTATGATTTCATTTAAAACTGGATTTGTACTTGCTATATTATTGTTTTTTTTGTCTTGCTTATCATTGGTTTTTATACTAAAAATTGCTATAGTCCCCTGCATCATTGCAATCCATTATTTGTTGTTTCGTCATATAAAAAGCAAGTATGCGCGTAAGTAAGGTGGTAAGCCATTTTTGTGCTACTTTTTGATCTAGCAGCTTTTGTCCTACTGGTTGATCCAACATAAAGTAGCAGAGTATATCTATATATGTATCCTAGCTTAAGTAAAAACAAGGCTACATTTATCCGTCAGTTGGCCCTTAAAAAGCATCGTCTCGCGCAGGCTGCTTTTGTTGTAGAAGGTAAAAAGGGTACGGAAGCTTTGCTTGCTTCTGACTATGACATAAAATGTATCGTAGCTACGCCTTCTTTTTTGCTCAAAAATCAAAATATTCTTGCGCCTGTTCCTAAGACCATCGAAGTATTTCAGGCGCCGAAGGAGCTTCTTTCTAGGTTGGGGTCTTTGGTCCATAACCATGAAGTACTGGCTGTGGCAGCCATACCGAAGCCTACTGCACCCCATTTACCATTGATGGGTATAACCCTTGCATTGGATGGCATACAAGATCCTGGAAATTTAGGGACGATCATCCGTATAGCAGATTGGTATGGCATACGCACCATACTCTGTGCGCAAACAACTGTGGATCTATATAACCCAAAGGTACTCCAAGCCAGCATGGGCTCTTTTCTAAAGGTGGACCTCCATTATGTAGATTTGCCAAGCTATTTACAAAATACAAACCTGCCTATTCTAGGGGCTATGCTAAAGGGCAAACCGGTACGCGATTTTTCCTTTCCAGACCATGGCATATTGGTCATTGGGAACGAATCCCATGGGATTCAGCCTGCCATACAAGCAGTGGTTACAGATAGGGTTTGTATTCCTAGGTATGGGACTGCTAATTCTTTGAATGCAGCTATCGCTGCAGCTGTTTTATGTGACCATTGGAAGGGCGCTGTGCGCTACAATACCTAACCATATACCAAAAGCCCATGGCCTATTTATTTCTTTTTATAAAACAATAGATAGGCTTGTTTAGATTTATCTATAGCTATTGACGGGCTAATTTGAGTTATGGAGGAATCACTTGCTTCGTACCATTTTCCATTGCGTTTTAGGTAGGCTATGTAGTGGCCACTGCTATAAGTAGGCCCATTGTGCACAATAAATCCATGTAAATCAAAATAAATAGTTTCGTCCAGATTAGGATCTGGCTTAATGGTAATATTTAATGCCCCAGGAACATCATCATTTATTTTTTTACCATTCAAAAATCTATTTAAACGGACGCAAATTCTGTCAGGAAGTTTATGGAATACTTTGTATGTCACATAACTCTTCTGATCATTCTTTAGCGCATCTTTATATACCTCTACATAAGAGGGCAGTGCACCTTCGAACGGAAGAAATTTATTTAAATGGATATTGTCGAGATCTCTACTTTTCTCCACAAATTTGAATTGATAATCTTGAACTAAGTTAGTCAGTTCAGATATGTTTTTTACATCTATATCTATAGTCAATACGCCACCGTTAGCTTCGCAGTGAAAGTCTGGTTTATTATTATCGTATTTATAAAATCGTTTAGAAACTCCCAAGTTAAAAAGCTGTGTCCGGAAAAAAGACTCAGTGCACTGAATAGGGTCTAGAAATTTGGTTGCTTCTGTAAGATTGCTGATAAATTCATAAAGATCTTCCTGTCTACCTGATTGTGCCATCTTTTTCGCCCCATCTGGTAAAGACTTCACAAATTCTTCCATTTCTTTATTGGTTAACGGCTGGTGACCATGATTTATTTTGTTGACCAGCTTTTTTAAACCATCATGGCCCTCTACCTTATCTGCATACAATGCTGCAATAATCTGCAACGCTGCATTCATGTAGCAAGTATTGCCGATATTAGTAAGACCAGCAAAATCAGTCGGAGGAGCGGGGGAACTGGACCGACTGGAGGAAGCGCTACCACTAGAAAAATTGGAAGACCCACTGCTGCCAGAAGATGGTCCACCATCGCTGTCACTTGCATAACCTGAAGAGGTAATAGATGCTGCATCAGACTTATCTATAGGCGTAGTAGGGGTAGACTTAGGGGTAGTGGTACGGTTACGGTTACGGTTACGGTTACAACTATCGCAACTGCCTCCTGTTGCATAGGTGGCAATGATGATAAGCAACCAAATGAACGGGTGGGATATATATTTTTTAGTCATATTACGTTAGATATATTTTATACAACTTACCTTGATTAGGCTAAAATGATTAGGCTAAAATAGCCATATTGAGGATGTGGACCAACCAATAACTACGGCCATACACTATATGCTGCGAGTGAACTTTTAAAAAAATTATGCTTTTTAAAGGTTTTAAAGCTTAAATGGCGGAGATTTATAATAAAAATAATTAGCATTCCATGTATGCTATATTTTTATTTATGCACTTAAAAGTGTGATTCCGCTGGGACTCGAACCCAGGACCCTCTCCTTAAAAGGGAGATGCTCTACCAGCTGAGCTACGAAATCCTTTATTAAGACCAACAATTGTAAATTTATCTATTTTTTAGCGAAAATAAAACTATAGTGGCCCGAAAAAACCAAACAAACTTGTATAAACTTTGTTTTCTATTTTTGTGCATTTTTTACCTTGCATTTTTTAAATCATTAAGATAGACCTCCATCCGTATCTATATTGATTTATAATTGTTTAAGGCCATTTGCTTTTAAAAAACCTTTTGTTTACCTTTCATCCATAAGCAGTGGGAGCAATCAGCTAGTTTGGGTTGTATATAGTAATCCGCTAAATAGATAAATATCTTAAATATGAACCTGTCTATCGTAACCCCTAGTGGTAGCCTTTTCAATGGAGCAGTGAATAGTGTAAAGCTGCCAAGTCCGCTTGGTCCGTTTCAGGTATGCCCTAACCATGCGCCTATATTAAGTAGTTTAACAGCAGGGCAAATTACGTATACAGTTGGACCTGCTACATCATCGATTTCAGTAAAAAGTGGTTTTACTTCAATAGCTGATAACCAAGTTGTGGTAGTTTGCGAGCCCCTAAAGTAAAAAAGTGAACGGTTTAGTCGAATAAAGCTAGCAAATACGCTATTATAAGTACCTAATAGGCTTTGTGCTTCTTTAGGCTTATCTGAAATTTTCAACTTTTTGGCTCTTTAAATTTTAAAAAAGCACCACCTGCTATTGCTTTGCCCTACTATAAAAGTAGGCTATACTGCAACTTTTAAGTAAAGTAGTCTAAAATTTTTTTTTGGTTTTGAGTAAAAAATTAATCTAAAAATGTAATATATTAAACGGTATATTCCTTTTTGTTTATCTGAATAGATAGATCACTAATAAATAATGAGGCCAGCAAAGCCAGTTTGGCCCATTTTTGTAATCATTATAGCCAGTATGCAATAAGCATCATGAATAACAATAGAGACTAAAAATGCTACACCATTGCACTCGTATTATATTATCTGAGGCCAATCAATACATTCAATCTAAAATGAATGTTAAAGGGCCAGCAATATCTTTGGCAATTTTAGCAAATTCTCAAGTAGAAAGCAAATCTGGTATTATGATGAGATTGGTTGATATTACGTCCGTAGAGTTGTGTAGCAATCCTACTCAATATGTCCCACAAGGGGATGGTTTTATAGTACGAAAAGCACCAGAAGCGTTCAACCTTTATTTTTTATTTTCTATTGATTATAAAGCATCTGATTTACTAAAAAATTTAGAATTATTGGCTTATATAGCTACATTTTTTCAAAATAAGTCCCATTTTGACACTGCTAATACCCCGATTTTACAAGAAATAGGAGTAGAAAGTTTTTCCGTTGAGTTGGTTAAAATGACTGCATCAGAAAAGACCATGCTTTGGGAAAGTTTGCATGCGCCGTATAGCCCTTCTTTGCTATATAAAGTGGGCCTTATATTTATAGGAGATACTACTATGGGTTTAAAAGTCGTATCCACATTTTCATCACATGAAAGGTAATAGTTATGGCTTTTGCAACAAAATTATTTCGAATCGCTATTTCAAATAAGTATTATAAATCTAATAACGTCCAAAATGATTTTGATATTGAACCAACCTTTTCTACTGCTTCTTGGATGGTACAACGTAGGGTTCGGATGTTAGGTCACTCGGATGGCATAGAGCTTATATGGCTTTCACAGCATTATGACGATCCGTTGGAATTGTTTAAAAAAAAGGCAGAGGGCATCATTCTTTCTTTTATGATGATCTTAAAAAATAACCAAGCATTGAATCTGTCAGAATTAGACGCAGGTTATCCAACAGGCGAAGTCTATTACTTATCTAATCGGCATGGTAATAGTGATTTGCTACATAACCAACCATTTATGAGTAGATCAGACTTGGTAAAGATTCGGGAAGTGAAACATTATCCTACACAACCAGGTTGTAATGTCTTTGCGATGATTGATATAGACCTTACCCAGTGGGTCCATCTGTTATCCAAACAAAAAGAGCCTCTTTTTACAAAACCAATTGTCTATAAAATTAAAATTCAGAATCGCTCCACTTTTTGGCGATACTATTTGGTAGATACTAAAAAACGACTCAATGGATTGCTAACCATTCTATCTAAAGAAGATGCCTCTTACTTTAGTGCTGTAAAGGCTTCCAATGAATTCCCTAATACCTATTGTGCAGAATCTACAATGGCCATGGAGCTTTGTGATCAATACGATCGTTCTTTCTCACTTTGTAAGCTTAATAAAAACGCTGAGAAACCTAAAACAATAGTATTAGAAAAATTGCCTTATCCTACTTATGATTCGCTCAAGAAAGATAAGACCAATAGAAAAAAACTCTATAGTGATATAGTGGTATATGTTTAGTTTAACTTTTATATAATTAATTAAAAATCAAATAAATAAAATGGCTGAAAATTTAAAAACTCCCGGCGTGTACATCGTCGAGAAGGATACGGGTGCCAACGCCGTGGTTCAAGTATCAACTGCAGTTCCTGCTTTTATAGGTTTTACTGAAAGAGCTGAAATTAATGGAAAATCTTTTCATATGAAACCGGTTCAGATTTCTTCACTTTCTGAATACGAGTTGTTTTTTGGAGGGCCAGCGGTTCCTGTGTATACCATTAAAGAGGTTACCAGTGGAGATAAAGATTTGGTAATGAATGGTAAATCTTATGCAATGGAACAGAGTCAAAACTCGACATTTTACCTCTATAATAGTTTAAAACTATTTTTTGACAATGGTGGAGCAGACTGCTTCATTTTATCTGTCGGTCAATATGGAGATCCAAATGTGCAGCTAGCCATTACACCAGATCTATTTAAACAAGGTATAGATACATTAGCTGGAGAAGAGGTACCAACTATGTTGTTAATGCCGGATTCACTTTTATTAGATGAAGAAGATGCCTCTTACTATGCGGTGCAGACCCATGCACTGGCCCATTGTGGCAAGTATCTGAATAAAGTTGCATTATTTGATATATGGGGGGGCAACCATGAACTACCTATCGAAGATAAAAACAAATATGTAAATAGATTTCGTGAATACATTGGATTAGATAATTTGAGTTATGGAGCCGCTTATTATCCATGGGTTAGAACAAATATTATCCCATTGAATAGTATTGATTATAAAAATTTTGATCTAGACTCCCTAAAGAATGTGTTGCAACCAGCGCATCAAACCATGCTTTCTAATTTGGTCAGTGCTACGACAGAGAAAGAAAAAATTTATTGGGATGCTGGATTAAAAAATACCAGTAAAGAGTACAAATTACTTCGTAAAACCATTGCAGATCGCTTAAATATTCTTCCAGCAGCTCCCGCTATGGCAGGCCTTTATACTAGAACAGATAAAGCAAGAGGCGTATGGATTGCACCAGCGAATCAAAACTTAAATGCTGTGGTTGAACCAATGGTTAAAATTACGCATGAAGAGCAAGAAGCACTTAACGTAGATGGTATTAGTGGTAAATCCATCAATGCCATTCGTACTTTTAAAGGAGCCGGTGCTGCTGTGGTTTGGGGCGCAAGAACCTTGGCTGGCAATAGTCCAGAATGGAGGTATATTAATGTGAGAAGATTGTTTATCCTTATTGAGCAATCTATTAAAAATGCAGCATTTTCTGTTGTTTTTAGGCCAAATGTACCTGTTACTTGGGCGGTTGTACAGGGTATGATTTCTAACTTTTTGACCAATCTTTGGAGGCAAGGTGCTTTAGTGGGTGGAAGTCCTGCAGAGGCATTTACAGTACTTTGTGGATTAGGGGAGACCATGTCGCAAGATGACGTTAATGAAGGCATCATGCGTATTTCGGTAAAAGTATCGGCTCCTAGACCAGCTGAGTTTATTGTGATTACCTTTGAGCAAAAAATGGGTGCAGATGGTTAGCCATGCATCTGTGTATAGGGGGCAAATTAGTCTTTTGCCTCCTGTATTAAGACGATTGCGTACAATTTAAAAAATATTTAAAACTGAAATAACCATGGCTGATAATTTGTTAATACCTGCTATAGTCCATTTTAATTTAGGCTCCTCAAAGGTTAGTATAACCGATTACCACATAGCAGTTGCTTTAGAAAATCGATCTCAATATGTAAGATCCATCAATGGACAAGGTAAGGCAGTCTATGCGATACATAAAGGGGCGGAAATCAATCAAACAGCTGATGTTAAGGTTTCTATCCTCAAAACACCAGATAAAAAGTTTGATGATGATATCAAAAAAATAGAAAAAAACTTAAATGCAACCAAAGAAAATAACCCTGACAAGTATGTAGAAAATATGCTCTTTAGCATTGCAACCAATGATGATAAACCATTTACCCATATCCAATTTCAAGGGTACGTGAGTGACATAAGCAGTGAAGTAGATGCTGAGACTGGATTACAAGAAGTAACAGCAGAACTTTCTATTTATGATCCAGTTAGTTTTGTTATTAAACAATAACTTGCTCCATCCATTATTGCGTTTTACAGATATTACATAGGTTAACTAGAAAAAAATAGAAATAGAAAGATATTATGCAAAGAGTAACTATTGATTATAAACACTTTAATAAAGCAGGTTTTGATAGTAAAAGTTGTAGTGTTTCTGCGGTTGGTATGCCTAATCAAAGAACATCTACTAAAGCTACCGTATATGATACGGCAACCCGTGCACCTCTTTTTCAGAATCAACACAGTGCGCAAGAAGTGGTAACCTTTACCGTAGAGTTTTTGCCCTTTATAACCGGTAAACAGTTATTAACCAAAGCATATAGTTTGGTACAAGAGGTGCTTGCAGATAAATACACTGCAGAGCCATTTACACTTTGTGTACATAAAAAAGATGGTTCAATAGATACAAAAACAACTGTAAATGACGTTATTGTACAAAAAGCAGAGTTGTTTTTAAATAGGAAAAACGAAGCCACAGGTGAAATGGGTTATATCCGTATCCGTTTTACTTTACAAGGCTTGCAACCAGATAAAAAGTAATGGTATGATGTGTCAATATTAATTTTAATCTTTATGGCAGGTTTTAATTTAGTCCATTCATATTCTTTTCAAGTAGAAATATTAGATGTAACAGATGGTAGTTCCCCGGAGTATTTTTATAAAGTGGAAGGATTAAATAATTTTTTAAATATGGAGCCCTATTTACCTGGAGGGGCCAATAGGCCTTATTATAGATCGATTGCATGTGAAACTACTGATTTGGTCTTGACTAGACCCTTGGTAGAAGGTAAAACCAAAATGACGCTTTGGTGCGAAGATATCATTGATACAGGTCGTTTTGATCCTAAACAGGTCCATATTTTAGTTCTGAATAAAGAGGCGAAAATTCTGGCACATTGGAAGCTAGAGGATGCTTATCCAAAAGCAATTAGCATTACGCCATTTCAGTTAAATACTCAGACAGATCCTGGAATAGGGGAAACCATTACGATTGGCTATTCTAGGCTTGTACGAACAAGGTAATATCTATGGCTCGGTGTTTGTATACAATTAATTTTATTGATTATGCCTGTTAAAATTAATGAATTAGTGATCCAGGTTAAAGTTTATGAAGCCAATAAGCAAGTAGACTATACTAAAAATAGGTCAGATGGTTTTTTATTCCATACTACAGAACAGCAAAAGCTAGCATTGGAAAGAGACTTTCTGAACCTATTGGAGGATCGATCTACAAGGTAAATGATACATCTGTTGTTATGAGTAATGTTAGCAAACTAGTTATTAAAGCATGCAATGACAATAAATTTTCCTCTTTTACAGGTGAATTTATTACATCTATTAATCCAGAAAATTTAACGATTAAAAGTGCTGTATCGTACCATGTACCTGAGGGCATGCCTGGTGCTAATTTGCTTAAATATTGTGGATCTCCTCCAAAATTGCTCTCTTTTAGTCTTTTGTTTGATAATACAGGTATTATACCTGGTAGCAATCGAATTGCAGTTATGGAACAAGTAAAGCAGCTACAAAATATTACCTATAATCCGCATAAAAAGCACAATGCCCCTAATTATATTCGCATCATCTGGGGTCATATTGATTTTAAAGGCAGGCTGGTAGATTTAGATATAGTTTATTCTATGTTTCAAGTAGATGGTACCTTGGTGAGAGCGGAGGCGCGTATAGCTGTATTAGAAGAGCTTGTTCCTGTAGGCAAAGGGAAATCTGCTCCTGGTATAGACACCAACTATACAAAGCCATCTACTAATCGTGCAACGGTACATCCAACGAAGGCTGGCCAGTCTTTATCTAGTGATACAGCTTTTGGACCGACTCCCAATGGTATGGATGGTGCCTATAGTGGTGCGCCAGATGGTGCCTACAGTGGAGCCCCTGATGATATTTATCATGGTGCGGGTTCTAGCCATCAGATGGATGGTTCCAGCATGCGACATGCTGGAAAGCCTACTGCTAGCATGGAAAAAGATAGCGCTGGAAATTATGGTGCTCGTGGAGACATAGATCGTTCTACTGGTTCTACACATGCTGCCAGTTATAGTACTGGATCAAATGTTGACGATACGGGCAATGGCTTTCAAGGTGGCGTTGCAGGTAATGGGCCTGGTGGGAGTGGAGGGGGGATTGGTGGAGGAGGACATAGACTAGCGATTGATTCAGGTGCATCAGGAGGAGATACTGTTTCTACAGGAATAGGTGGATCCTCCAATCGATCTGCTACAAATAGTAAAAGCTATTTGTTAGGTGGCAGTATGGCTAGATCTTCCAAACATAATGCGGCTTCTGGGTCAAGTAGTCATACGGCTAAAGGAAAAGGCAAAAGACGTTTTCCAAAAACAGGCAAAACGCTAGCTGGTCATGCTGCAGCAGCTGGTGGTGCTGCAGCTGCAGTTGCGGCAAATGCACCAGATAGTTTACGTAAACTAAGTGGACTAAAAGCAAACGTGAATGTTATGAGAAACAAAATAAGCTTTTTGCGAAGGCTCAAAAATTTTGCTAAAAAAGTAGCACCCAGGGCATATGATGCTGGAAAAAAAATAGTTAAATCAAGCGGATTTTAAAAAATAAGGAATTTGTATTGCACTTTTTTATTAATTGTAATAGTTGACATTTAATCTTATAATTGTTAAAATTGTATAAATAAAAAATCAACTGTTGATCTAAAAAGCTGCTAGAAGATTTACCCTAAAAGCTAGACAATCAGCCCTCCCTTTTTGTATCCATGTAATGGACTTACGTACCATCTAAAGATAAATTCTTCTAATCGAAACTTTTTACAAAGCCTGTTGGTAATCCCTCCCTTTTTTCGTGATACTTTTTTGAAAAGTGCATCGATGTTTAAGTATATTTCAATATATTTTTCTATATTGATTTGCCTATCATCTTTTAAATAATTTATTCAAATATTTAAATCTAAAAATCCAAAAGTGCTTTTTAAATTATGCATAGTCTATCTATCCATAAGGTCTCTTATCATATTTAATTCATTCGTTATATGCGTTATATAAAATCTGTTGTTTTAGGCCTGTTTTTAACTGTCCATTTTATTTGTTATGGTAAGTCCAAATTTAAACCCAGTGTAATTGAAAATGCCAAGCGGTCTGTAGTTTCTGTCGATACCCGCGCAGCGCTTACAGCTTATACCCCTCCTGGGGAGGCGTATGGCAACGGAGTTGTAATAGATAAGGAAGCAGGGTATATTTTAACTTCTGGCTTTACGGTTGGGCCTGTTATAGTGGCAGACTATACGATTGGTTTTTTCAATGGCATAGAGGCGCCAGCAAAATTGATCTATTATGATACTTGGGCAGATTTTGCGCTTTTACAAATAGATCCATCGCTCTTTCCTAAAGAAGTCCAAGCGGTAAAATTAAGTAGTAAAAATCCATTGCTGGGTCAGTCTGTTTTTACGATTGCTAAGCAAAAAAATAAGAAGGCTATACATTATCCTGGAAGCATAGATGATACCAATTATAGTATAGAATGGACCATGCCCCAGCATTTTATTCGCGTCAGTATCCCTAGTAAAAGTGGTGCAAGCGGTTCTTTGATTTTTAATGAAGCTGGAGAGGGCATTGCCTTAAATTGTGCTGGTTCAGATACCATGCATATTGGCCTACATCTAAACTATGTGCACCATGCACTATCTGCCTTAAAAGCAAAAAAAATACCTGTCAGAAAGCATATTGGTGCTTTATTAACTACTTATTCACTAGATAATGCCGTCCGTTATGATCATCTCTCGGCAGCGTCACAAAAGACCTATTGTACAGAATTTCCAAATGCAAAAAATAAAATTTTACAAGTAGGCAGTATACTAAAAGGTACACCAGCCGATCATAGACTTTTGCCAGGAGATTTGATTTGGGCGCTTAATGGTCAATTAGTGGGACCCAATTTAGTAGATTTTGATAGCGCTGTAAATAAGTCATCAAAGGACCAGCTGTTGTTAACCATTTTTCGCAATGGCTCCTTTCATGAGGTGGCGATACCTTGTTATGATTTGAATAGCCATCGCGTTGCTAAAATGGTTCAATTTGGCGGGATTACTTTTTTTCAAACAGACGACATGTGTAGTACACTGGCTGGCCTGCCACCTAAAACTTTGGTTGGCTGTATTGCAGAACCCAATACCATTTTCAACGCACCTGCTTTCCATAATGATCATTTCAAAATTTTAGCTATGCGGTTGTTAGCTATGAATGGTCAGCCTATTCAAAGCTTGGATGCGTTAATTGAATGGATTCCGCAATTGGTGCATCAAAAATATTTTACAGTTGAATACATCAATTATATCCCACTAGGTCATGGAATGTGGCGAAAATTTGTGCATAATCGTTATAAAGATAATGTAGAATATGACCCGAACTTAGCACCACCTAAAGTTTGGGAATGGGATCCCATTCACTTTGAGTGGAAGGGTCAAGAAATCGCTTTATAATAGACTATGCGTATCTAAATCTATAAGTTAGAAGAGACTTATGAGCAGTTTCAAGGAGAGTAGAGGCCTATGCGGTGGTATACCCTTTTATTAATTTTTATTGATGTTTTTAGCTTGTTCTAACCGCTATTTACTAAAATGCCTATGAAAATAAATATTGTAAAGTCTAAATACTGGGCTATATTTTTTGCCCTTTTCTTGCCTACACCCATTCTTTTAGCCAAGGAGTTATTTCCTGAAAAAGTAATTGAACAGGCTAAAAGATCAGTAGTAACCATTGAGGTAAGTGCTTCTTTTTCAGCTTATGAAAAAGGGAACAAGTGGAGTGGAACAGGATGTGTGATAGATAAGCAACATGGCTATTTGTTAACCAATAAACATGTAATAGGGGCTGCTGTAGTGGGCAGTTACAAAGTAACCTTTTTTAATGGCATTCAGCAAGAGGCTCATCTAATCTATTATGATCCATGGTTGGACTATGGATTTTTACAAGTTGCGCCTATAGCAATTCCACAAGAAGTTACCGAAACTACCTTTAGCCGTCGTAATCCAGTTATAGATCAGCCTATTTTTATCGTTGGCAATAATGCAGGGCATAGCTTTTCTTTACATACAGGCGTTGTAGCAGATTTGTATGAGGTGGGAGGTGAGATGCCGCAACAATCTGTTAAGCTTAGTTTAAATACCAAAGGTGGGTCAAGTGGTTCGCCTGTTTTTAGCAAAGATGGGCAAGCTATAGGGCTTAATTATGCTGGAAATAATACATTTGCGTGGGCCATCCATCCTGCATACATTCGGTATGCCTTATCAGCCATCCGGCAGGGTAAATGCCCCATTAGGAAGCAAATCGGGATCATTACCCAATATACGCCTATTAAGGATTTGGTCCAGTATGATGGGTTGCCCATAGCATGCCAACAAGAATACATTAAGACATTTCCTAGTGGCGCGACCTCTGTGATTGCAGTAGATGATGTGCTGACTGGTAGCCCTTCAGATGGGTTGCTCTTTCCTGGAGATGTGATTTGGGCCATTAATGGTCAGCAAATAGGGCCTAATTTGGGTACTTTTGATATGGCTATGAATCGCGCTACTACAGATCATGTGTTGTTAACCATTTTTAGAATGGGTCAGTGGCATGATATTAAAATAGGACTTTATGATCTTGAGCGCCATAAGATCAAAAAAATGGTCCATTTTGGAGGCGCTATCTTTTTTGAAATGGATGATTATTGCGCTAAAATAAATGGTATAGCTGCTAAAAGCTTAACTTTTGTTAAAGCAGATGCAAATCATATTTTTAATCGTGTTGCGTCTAATAGGATTAAAGATGATTTTAGGGTTAAAGTTTTGTCTTTTAATGAAAAACCGCTTGCCAGTCTTGAAGCATTAGGGGCAGTGATCCCATCTTTACTAGTTAAAAAATACTTTACCATAGCCTATACGGATTTGTCTCCTTTTTATTCATTTGGTGCGCTACATTTAGGTGCTAGGCCCTCAAGGGGTTATATCGAGTATAGGGCGCATGTTCCTCAGCCCAGATGGTTTAATTTGGGATGAGTCCCATCATCAGTGGACCAGTTCTCCTATAATTGTGGGCTAATTGCCCTTTTAGCTCTTTATGAGCACTTTTTACATCATATAGGAAGTGTTTGGAAGATAAGTTGGTCACTGGGGTATAGCCCCTTGTTTGCGCCCATTGGCTGAATAGATAGACTTATGGAACTAGATAAGATAGACAAACATATTTTAAATATTTTGCAAGTTGATTCAAAAATCACAAATGCTGCACTTGCACAAAAAATCAACCTATCCCCTGCTGCTACCCTTGAACGGGTAAAAAAGTTGGAGCAGTATGCAATTATTACCCATTATACTGCACAAATCGACTATCCAAAATTAGGGTTTGGGCTACATCTAATGGTTGCTATTCGTCTTCAAAAGATTACAGCCGACCATATCAAATTGTTTAAACTTACGATTAATAAAATACCATCGATTGTAACTTGCTATCAAATAATAGGTGATTTTGATTTTATTTTAATGGTTTATGTTAGAGATCTATCTAGTTATCAAACAATGGTCGTAGAAAAACTCCATAGCTTGCCCATGGTCGACTATGTCAAAACTTTGTCAGTCAGCCAACTACTTAAAAATAAGCCATTATATCTAGAATAGAAGGCTTATTTACCACTTACCTGCATAGGTACTTGCTTTGTTTTCTAAAGGTTATACCATATTTAGTCGGCCCTGAAATATTATTTTTGAATAAATTTATTGAATGGATATTTCTTTATAATATATATGGTTTATCAGGCGCTCTATTTTTCTTACCCAAGATATAGGTATAACTGGTTTTGGATTAAGAATTTTAATTATATAGGTTTTAATTTATTTGACTGTGAGGGTATTAAGAATAATTTTCTTGTAATCAGTCGTAGGTTATGAGCAATAGCACATAAAA
>NZ_JBOZWW010000049.1:0-36059 GCF_050864855.1 Candidatus Cardinium hertigii | reverse complement strand
TTTATGTGCTATTGCTCATAACCTACGACTGATTACAAGAAAATTATTCTTAATACCCTCACAGTCAAATAAATTAAAACCTATATAATTAAAATTCTTAATCCAAAACCAGTTATACCTATATCTTGGGTAAGAAAAATAGAGCGCCTGATAAACCATATATATTATAAAGAAATATCCATTCAATAAATTTATTCAAAAATAATATTTCAGGGCCGACTAATTAATGAATCAGATGTTGAGATTAATTTAAAATATAAAGAAGATGGTTCTACGCCACTCTATTTAGCAGCCTTTCACGGTCATATAGAAATAGTTAAATTATTACTAGAAACTCCAAGAATTCAAGTTAACTTACAAAATAAAAGTGGTTGTACGCCACTACATGCGGCAGCACTATTCAATCATGTAGAAGTAATTAAGATTTTACTATCAGATCCACGTACTGACGTCAACGCAAAATCTAATCTTGGCAAAACAGCTCTTGATATAGCTCAACAATTTGGGCATGATTTATCTGTTCATATTATAAAACATATAGTAGACTGAAAAAATAGGACAGAAAAAAACTAGCTTTGTTTCTCAGTGGTATTTTTTCATTAATTTAAAATGAATAGATCAAATGGGAAGAAATAAGATTAGAAAGTTTAGTTCATCAGAAAAGAGTAAAATAGTGTTAGCTTTACTTTAAAGAAGAATTGAGGTTGTCTCAATTATCTTCAAAGTATGGTGGACTTATGTATTTTTCAGCTGTAATAGATTGGCATAGCAAAACGATACTTAGCTATAGATTGTCCAATGTTATGGATTCAAGTTTGGTCACAGATACTTTAGAAGATGCACTGAGTAAATATCCTGCTCCCGAGTTCTTTAATAATGATCAAGGTAGTCAGTATACTAGTCATAATCACACAAATTTATTAAAGAATCATCGCATTAAAATCTCCATGAATGGAAAAGGAAAAATCTTTTAAATCTCTTGCATATGTTTTAGAGTCTAAAATAACATGATTAGATACATAATCTATTTTTTCAGGAAAAACAATATAATTCGTAATAGCTATAAAGATGACTCTTTTTAGATCTTGGTATCTAGCACCTACTTCTTGACCTGAATTGAGTTGCCTGGAATAGGCTTTAGAGGCATAGTACTGTGCTCTTTTTTCAAAGCCTTCTTGAGGAGCTACCTGTATTTCTACAATGATTTGCTTCCCATACTGGTCGGTGCATAACACATCTACTATACTTTCTTTTTTACAAGCAATATCTGGATCTTGAATAGTAGATAAGAATCTAACCTCTTTTACCTTATCTGATTCTTTTAGATCCAGCACATCATTGATAAAGTGAATAAGAATATCTTTATGTTTTTCACTACCAAATATTTTACGAAAAGCTACATCGTTCTTGGGATTTAGAAATTTTGAAGTCACCATAAGGATATAGTAGAGCTAGTAATAATAAAATTCAATATAATAACTTTTTAGGTTCTGATGAACCTATATGATAGAATCAGAATCCTGATTATAGCAAGATGGTGTTATTCCAACTTTTTGATGAATCAAAAAATAGAGCATAACATCTTATTGCAGATGAGCCTATTTTTTAAATAAATGGATACAATTATTTGGATTCCATCAGAGATTTACCTACTTTGCTAAAGCAAAATCAGTGGCTATCGTAAGCGGGGAAAACTCAATAGCTGCACAGCCATTTAATTAAGCGTAGTAGCATATATACCATAAACAAATGGATTAAATTGGGTTATCGCTACCTAAGCTAAAACTTAATCCATAAATAATGGATATGGATTGATACATAAAAGAACATACAAAATAACCATATAAAAAGTAAAAGTTTTATTTATCCTAAAGCTATATTATAAGATTTTAACCGGCTATGAAAAGAACATTTCAACCATCACTTAGAAAACGAAGCAACAAACATGGTTTTAGGGAGCGGATGTCGACAGCGAATGGTCGCGCTGTATTGGCCAGAAGGCGTTCCAAAGGACGAGCCAAGTTAACGGTTTCTGATGAACTTAGGCACAAGCGTTAATATATCCCTCTTTTGCTATTGGCCATGGGAAAAAATAAATTCCCCAAGTGCAATAGATTAACGAACCGAAGCGACATACGTATGCTTTTTCAGGAAGGTAGCATTCTCAAGCTGCATCCCTGTAGTGTGTTTTACCTACAAAAAAAGAAAGAGCTATTTTTATATCATAAGGTTCTATTTACCGTCTCTAAACGAAACATCCGCTCTTCGGTGCAACGTAATAATATAAAACGGTTGCTTCGGGAAGCTTATCGGATCAATAAATCGATATTGGATGATGTTGTAGACACCACTGGTGCTAAATTTGTCTTTTTAATAGGATATGTGTATACTGGAAGCAAGGAAAAGATCCACTACCCTATTTTAAATAGGGCAGTTATTAAATCGTTGCAACATTTTAGATTTTTGCTAAATAGAGAGCTACCTGAATAGAGT
Organism: Candidatus Cardinium hertigii; assembly: GCF_050864855.1. Taxonomy (GTDB): domain Bacteria; phylum Bacteroidota; class Bacteroidia; order Cytophagales; family Amoebophilaceae; genus Cardinium; species Cardinium hertigii_C. Next base: position 33,566 of record NZ_JBOZWW010000049.1, on the reverse strand, counting down.
GATCCAACAGTGGGTGTTAACGACTTGGTATAGCTTTAATAATCAATTTACGAGTCCTATTATTTGTTGTCTAAAGTTTTATAGACGATTGTGGCGTTAAATCCTTAAAAGCATATTTTTTCAGCACAATAATAAAAAGACTCTACATGCATTTAAATAGTCTTATTTTTCTTCTTTTTTTATTGGTTAATCTATTTGTTGGCATCCGGTCCATTAGACGTCCCCGTATCCAACATACGCAATCTACTACAGCCAATATTATTGGGGCCATCTTGGCCATAACCTATGGAGGAGAAGTGCTCTGTAATTCGCTTAATATAGATGACTTATTACGGTTAACAGGTAATACCATTAGTTATTTTATAATAGGAAACTTGCTCGCAAATCGTCTATATCTTTTTTTAAGCAATGGTTCAGTAGCAGAAACAATGGGCAAATGCTATGGCCATCTTATTCGAAAAATTGTAGCCATATGTGGCATATTACATAGCACAGGAGTAGCAGCGATACAATTCAAACTACTCTCGATGGCTATATGCTGGTTTTTTTCTATTCAAGCAGATTATAGCTTGATTATAGCTGCTCTCTTGATAACGTTTAGCGTTGGATCCAATAACATACAATCCCTAACATTGGTACGTATAGTACGTTGTACTACCTTTGGTATATTATTACCCATAATGGCTTGGACGGTATGGAAATGTATGGTAAGCCAGCATCATGGCAATCAAACGCATCTTGCTTTAGTCATTAAACGCTCCTGGAATAGCTTAATAGACCTTCATACTAATCCACTAGACTATATTGCTTATTTTACTGTTTTTGCTATACCCGCTTTCTATCCTGCTCAGGTAGATCGTATTGTACTTTCTAAAAATGCCACCCAAATCAAACGTTCCTTTAATGGAGCTGGTTTTTTTTCGTTAAGCATAAACTTACTCTTACTATGGGTTGCATTATTGCTACAGAAAGATACTTGTAACTTGATGCTACCAACTATTTCTTGCAGTACCTTTGCTACCTATATGGAATTAAAACCATTATTTATGCTCGGGGTTGCAGCTTTAACCATCTCTACAGCAGGTGCAAACTTACATGCAGCTACTGGTTTAATGGCTAATGATTTACCCAATTTATTTAAATGGGTCAAACAACCAGTTCTGTATCAGGCTATAGTAGGGATAATGGCTACACTGCTTTCACTATACACTAAAGATCAAATAATATGGGTGGCTATTATGCTGTTTAAAACAGTTATAAGTGTACCATTACTGCTCTCTTTAACTGGGATGTTTTTTCATCCAGATGCGGTCTTAATAGGTATGCTAACAGGTGGTTTAACCACTATAGCATGGTACTGTTTTGAATCTAACTTAGACATGCATGGTGTACTCTCAGCCATTGGCATGAATCTACTGAGCAGTATTGCTATTCAAATGGTAAAACGCAAACAGCTGCCGAACTCCTATCACAATAGATTGGCCCAAACAATAGTATCCAACACACCACCATTATGGAAGCAATGCTCTAAATATGTTTTGAAACATGTTAAGCAATTTAACCTTTGGGACTACCTTCAAAAACAATTGCCAAAAGATCCTTTGCCTTATATACTTTTTAGTTTTTATATTTTGTTGACAGGTTATGGCTCTTTTTATACTTTTTCCAGTAATCCAGAATGGTACACTGTATTAGAATCCCTTGTTCTTATACCAAGCCTCGTGGTGGCTACATTTTTCTTAGTCTATCTGTCCATTACTCCTCAATCATACATCCATAAAATTGCATCAGTAATATGGCCATTGAGCCATATTTATTTTTTTTTCTTAGTAGGAACTGGTATGGCTATACTTAGTAAATTTGCACATTTACATAATATCATTTTTATGATTAATCTAGCCTTAGCTATCTTTATAACTCCATCGATTGTGGTATGGTTTGGATATATGATAAGTGCGATGACAACCTGGATCATGTTCCACTATATGAGTAGTAATACATTCATAGCTTGCTTCTTAGACCTCAATATAAGTATTGCATATGGAATATTGATCCTCTTCCTTTTAGTTGGTGGCTTTCTGTACCATAATAAGGGTGTAGATAAACTTTTATCCATCATACAAGCATTAACTTGTGAAAAAGAGGAGCAAAATGCAAAACAATTTTTTAATACACAACAAATAGAAGCACTTGCTTATGAAAGCAATTGTATTATATCGCAATTAAATAATAAACTCACTCGATTGGAAAAACCGGAAGATCGCTTTCTTGCTTATTCAGAACAAACTACTATGTTAAAAAAGTACCGCAACCGTGTTTTTAACCATTTGAAACATAATCTCTATTTAACTACCAATTGGATTAGCATTGATCAACTATTGGCCGAATGTTTCGATGCTATAAAAATGAACAATATATATAATGCGCCATATGTAATGATAGATACCAAACACCTCTATATACAATGTTCCATAGAAAGTATAAAAAAATTGATCATCAATAGTTTATACTCATGTAGTGCATATAATGCCCTACATGAAGACCAAAAAAAGGACATATATATCTATATAGATGATACAAAATTAGGTTATCGGTTAACACTTTTAGAGGGTAAATTACAAAAAGTAAATGCGATTAGCTTGATCATCACAACTGCTACACGCTTGCCTATCATACGGCCTTTATACAAGGTAACAGAAATGGCAGATATTCAAATATTAGATGGCAATGAAGAAAAAAATGATTCAGAAAATCAACATATTGTCCATGCACATTATGGCTACTATGAACGTTTCAATTCTGAGTCAGCTATTAGCCATTTATACGTAATACCTGTAAACGTAAAGGAAATTACTAAGGCATTTGCTACGCTTTCACCTGTGGTGCATACAAAAAAGATGGTGTTAGATCCAATAAGCATGCAAGAAGAAGCAGATTTTTTAGAAAAAGTTAAGCAAAAAAGAGAACTGGACATTGATACAGTTATGGATGCGCTGCAATTGATTAAAGTGTATTATACAACGCAAAGAAGAAAAACAGGTGAGTTATCTTATTTGCATCCTATGGCAGTGGCTTCCATCTTACTAAATATAACAGATGATGCGCATGTTATTATTGCTGGCTTAGTACATGATGTAGTACAAAATACGCCTCTTACAGAAGCAGGCTTAACCACACTATTTGGCAATTCTATTACACAGATTGTACGGGCTGCAACCCATTTAGAAAAAGAACTACCAAGCCAAAAAGATAATTATACTACCTACATTGAAGCTATAATACGCAATAAAAATCATGATGCTATACTGGTCAGGCTAGCAGATGTGTTGCATAACGCAAGAACGATTGCTGGCCACACGGTTGAAAAACAGATAGAAAAGGCAAGATTAATCGAAAAATTTTACCTTCCATTGGCCATACAAATGCAGCTAGTGAATATAAGCCACGAATTGCAGCTACATATTCAAAATATATTAAATATAGCCATGGTAAAAAAACACTAATAACTTAATTTTAATCTCTAACCGTACAATCGATTAAAGATGGTAGTTTGCATACTTTTGTATTATTTACTTCATTAAAGGTTATTCAGCATCACTTTTTATTATGCATCTAAAAGAGAAAAGAATATTTATTACAGGTGCCACACGAGGAATCGGAAAAGCGATTGCACTTAAATTGGCAGAAGCAGGCGGCCATATTGCTTTTACCTATTGTGAATCTGACTTAGAAGCGGTACAAGCTACAGAAGCAACACTACGTGCTTTTGGCGTTAAAGTGCAGTCTATGCATGTAGACGCTTCTGACTTTAAGGCTACTCATAAAGTAATAGAAGATACAATAGAGGCGTTTGGCGGATTAGATGTATTGATTAATAATGCAGGCATTACTAGAGATAACTTGCTATTGCGTATGCCAGAAGCGGATTGGGACACAGTATTAAACATAAATTTAAAATCTGTCTTTAACACTGTGAAAGCATCTATCAAAACTTTTCTTAAGCAGCGCAGTGGTTCTATTATCAATATAGCTTCTATTGTAGGCATTAGTGGACACGCTGGACAAACAAACTATGCAGCTTCTAAAGCTGGTATGATTGGTTTTACTAAGTCAATTGCCTTAGAACTAGGTAGTAGAAACATACGTGCCAATGTTATTGCACCAGGCTTTATAGCTACGGCTATGACAGACCAAATGGATCCATCGACTCAACAAGCTTGGATCCAAAATATTCCGCTTAAACGGGTAGGCCTCCCGGAAGATGTAGCAAATTGTGCACTTTTTTTAGCTTCTGATGCATCAAACTATATTACGGGACAAGTCATCCAGGTAGATGGCGGTTTGCTTACATAGCACAGAAAGCATTTATTTTGTATATGTAGTATACTAACTTATTTATTTGTATATTAAAAAGATTTCCCTTGGCAAAATCACTGTTGTCGTTTGCTAAACCATTCCTAAACAAGCAGCACTAAAGGATCGCTTATTCGCTCCTAAACTGGTAAATAGCTATTTCTGATTTAAAAGATTAAGAAAATTTTATGAAAAAACTAGTATTGGCTACAGGCAATCCCGGTAAGGTTGCTGAATTATCCGAACTGTTGAAAGGATTCAAATTTGATATTATTGCTCAAACTGATCTAGGTATACGTTCAATTGAAGAAACTGGGCTAACTTTTATAGAAAATGCTATTTTAAAAGCACGCCATGCCGCAAAAGCAACTGGGTTACCTGCTATTGCTGAGGACTCAGGTATTTCTGTTGATGCATTAAAAGGTGCTCCAGGTATCTATTCAGCACGGTATGGTGGTCCCTATGCTGCTGATGAAGATAATATGAAAAAATTATTAGCAGAAATGAAAGATATACCCGATCATGAACGTCAAGCCCAATTTGATTGTCTATTGGTTTATTTACGCCACCCTGAAGATCCCACACCTCTGGTATGTCATGGTATATGGAAGGGTTTGATAAGGCGTGAACCTAAAGGTAATAACGGTTTTGGATATGATCCTATTTTTTATGATCCGCAGCTAGACCTTACAGCAGCTGAATTGACAAAAGCAAAGAAAAATATTGTATCACACCGTGGCCAGGCTTTAAGGATACTACTAGAATCTTTAGGGAATGGCTAAATCCACTACACTACTAGGTTTCCAAATAGCTTAGCTGCAGGGATCCAATGGATAAGTCAGGAATTATTTTTCGCATTAACCCTTGTAAAACAGTTCCTGGACCACATTCAATGCATTGGCTAATACCATCTTGCACCATATGGTGCATGGTTTTTGTCCAATAAATAGGGGCAACCAATTGTTTCAGTAAGTTTTCTTTGATGATTTGGGGATCGGTAACAGGCAAGCCGGTAACATTTTGATAAATAGGACAAATCCCTTTAGAAAAAGCAATAGAGGAGAGTGCAGTAGCAAAATTTTCTTGTGCAGGCGCCATAAGTGGGGAATGGAACCCTCCTTCTACTTGTAAGGGTATTACCTTTCGCGCACCTGCTTGTATTAAAGCTTCTATGGCCAAGGAAACCCCTGCTTGGCTTCCTGAAATAACCAATTGTCCTGGGCAATTGTAATTAGCTGGAACAACGATTTCTTCTGTAATACTTGCGCAAATTGCTTCAACCACTTCCTCGCTTAGACCCAATACAGCAGCCATTGTACCGGGACAAAGCTGGCAAGCCTTTTGCATCGCTTTAGAACGGACCGCTACTAAATAAAGGGCCTCTTCAAATGCAATGACCTCACTGGCCACCAGAGCCGCTATTTCGCCTAAAGAATGGCCTGCCACGGCTGCTGGATGAAAGGCATCACTTAGAAAAGCAGTTGCAACAGCATGTAAAAAAATAGCAGGCTGTGCAACAGTAGTTGCCTTTAAAGCTTCTAAAGTGCCTTCTAGCATAAGTTGTGTCAAATCCATACCTAAGATCCGATCAGCTGTTGCAAACATTTGACGTGCCCGTTTGCTATGTTGATAGAGCACTTTGCCCATTCCTATATATTGACTCCCTTGACCAGGAAATAGATAGCCTTTCATTTGTATATATGTAACTTTAAAGTACTGCTTAAAAGGTTTATCCTAAAAAGATACATTTCTTTATGCATAGCCCTATGTTATTTACTTTTTAAACAAAATTTACACCGTACGCCAGGTTGGTAATCTACATCTAGATCTGCTGGGGTTAAAGGCATACGACAACCATAGCAAAGTAGACAACTTCCTTTTTTTAACCCATGGCGTAACGATATGCGCTCGTCAAAAACAAAACATTCGCCTTTCCATTTGGATTGATCTGCTTGGGTATGGGCCAAATATTGTAGAATGCCACCACTGAGTTGATACACTTCTTTGAACCCATGGGCCAACATATAAGCAGATGCCTTTTCACATCTGATGCCTCCTGTACAAAACATCGCAATAGGTTGCTCCTTATAGGCCATTAAATTTTCGTCAACAAAAGTAGGAAATTGACTAAAATAGGTGGTATGGGGGTTTAAGGCACCAGAAAAACTTCCCAATCGATATTCGTAATCGTTGCGCACGTCAATAACAAGGGCTGTCTGTTCTAAAGTCTGATTCCAGTCTTTGGCTAAGACATGGCGGCCACGTAGTGCCATAAATGGGCCTTCTGATTGGTGCATAGTGATAATTTCTTTTTTAATCCTAATCTTTAAGCGGCGAAATGGTCTAGTACTGGCTTCAGAATATTGATACCACAAGTCACTAAATGATGGCATAGCCGTTAGACGAGCCAAGGCCTGATCCAACGGACCAGGTAAACCAGCAATGGTACCATTGATCCCTTCTGGGGCAATCAACAATGTCCCTGTTAGCGCTTTGCATATCGATTGAAGCTGCTGCTGTAGTGCAATTAGGTCACTTAGGGGTATAAATTTATATAAAGTTGCTACTTTAAACATATATTGAATGAAGTTGATCTATGCAGGCTATTTTAGCCACCTCAAATTTAGCTAAATTCTTTACATAAATCATACTTTACGGTTGTGGCTATAGATAGGAGCTATTGTAAAACGCTTACCTGGTAAGGCACATAATAATCCTTGTAATTCTAAGGACAATAATGCGGCTTGTAAGGTCCCAGGTGGCAAGTCCGTAGCATGGGTTAAAGCATCAATGGTGATGGGTTGGCTGGCTTCCTGAACTTGTACAAAAACAGTTTGTTCTGATTCGGTAAGCGGATGGTTAAGATAAGCATCTGGTTGAGATGGCTTGTCTACTTCCCAGTTCATAATATAGACCAAGTCATCGATATGGGTCAAAAGATGTGCTTGATTGCGTTTAATCAATCGATGGCATCCTGCAGCAGTAGCTGAATAGATACTACCTGGCAAAGCAAAGACTTCTCGATGGTAATTATTGGCATAGTAGGCAGTAATTAATGCACCGCTTTTTTCTTTAGCTTCAATCACTATGGTTACATCTGCCAAACCAGCTAAAATTCTATTGCGGGCTACAAAAGTATAGGGGCCTAGTCCACTTCCTATGGGATACTCCGTGAGTAAGCCTCCACTACCCCCAGACATCTCCAAGGCTATTTTCTTGTGTGCAGTAGGATAAATTTGATCCAAACTTGTAGGCAAAACGGCTACAGTAGTCAGACCCATCTCTAACGCTTGCTTATGGACCCATATATCTGCTCCATAGGCTAAACCACTGACTACAAGGGGCTGATAGGGAAGAAGTTCTTCTAAAAATTTAGTAATAGCAGCTTGCCCATAGGATGTCAATTGTCTGGTACCAACAATGGTGACTACGCGTTGTTGATTCAAAAGGGCTTGCCCTTTGTAATACAACATAGCAGGACGATCTGGTAAGTCTAACAATCTTTTCGGATAGGTATCCTCTTCTATGGTTAGCAGTTGAATGGCTTGTGATGCATGCAACTGTAGGATTTTTTCTGCTTGAGTCAAGCTACTGCTTGAGGTGATCGATTGAGCTAGTGTATAGGGCAGCAAAGTGTTGCCTTTATGTGCAGCTGCAAAGACTGCTTGGGCGCTACCGAAATAGGCCAATAATTTTTTCAACCGAGCCGCGCCTATACCTGGTACCAAAGAAAGTGCCAATCGGTAGTGTTTTTCTGCTGAAGTAAGGGAGGCCATGGTGTTGTATAATCCTAATGTGCAAACGCTAATTTAAACTTTTTTCATCAAAAACTGCCGTAATACTTACCTTATATCCCTCTATAACTTACCTAACGCACAAGGTAGTATCTAAACTTTATACAGCAAAGGTATCAAACCACTTGTATGTGTCGTAAAAATTCCCTAAATAAAGTCTATTCCATACATCTTATCCTTATATAAAGTCATATATGCTATCATTTAACACACCCCTCCTAATAGTAGGGTTCTTTTTAGTATTGACTTTGGTAGTAGGGCTAGCTAATAAACCAGCCACTACATTTCGCGAATATGCTGTGGGCAACAAACGGTTTCCTACAGCTATGCTAGTAGCTTCAATATTGGGCACTAGTTTTGGGGGAGGAACAGTAATCCATAATGTACGAATGATCTATGACCATGGCCTTTTGGATATCATCAAACTGATCTTATGTTCCAGCTGGATTTGGTTGACATACAGTGTACTAACGCTACGTATGACCCCATTTATGCAGCACCTTTCCATTGCAGAAACGATAGGTAAAGTATATGGAAAATATCCAAGAGCTATTACTGCGCTATCTTGTATTTGCTTGTATACTGCTATTATTGTAGGACAAATCTTAGCAATATCTATAGGGATCAACATGTTTGTTGATTCAGTTAACCCACATATCATTACTGCGATTACAACCTTAATGATCATTACTTATGCTACTTATGGGGGTATTCGTTCCATTACTACTACCAATGTATTACAGTTCATAAGCTTTATGATTATTATTTTACTCCTTGCAAAGCTTATGTACATAAAAACAAATAAATCAATTCCAGACATTGTATCGTTTTTACAGAATGAAGAGAAGTTTCAATTGAACAGCTTATATATTTCTAAAAAAAAATATTTATTTTTTGTTTTTTTAGGCTATTTATTGCTTTTAGACTCCTTATCCATTCATAGAATATATATGTGTTCTAGTCCCATTCAAGCCAAAAAAGTCTTTTTATACACTAGTTTTTCTTACCTCTTTATCCTATTTATTGTAAGCCTTATTGGTCTATTTGTTTTTATAGCTAATCCAACGCTACCACTAAGGGAAGTTTGGCCATATGTGACGGCTAATATTTCACCTGTTTTTAAAGGATGGATTACCATTAGCATATTAGGCATGGCAATGTCGACAGCTGATTCTTGCTTGCATGCTTGCAGCATCATGTTTAGCCATGACATTATGGAATGTATAACGAACGTAAACAATCATACCTTTTATACCCATCAAATCCGGATAGCAAAACTAACTATAATAGTTATAGGCCTATTGGCTATGATAATATATTTGTACAACCAAAATACAAATACGTATATATATATATGGAGTGGACTAATTTATGTATCTATAGTAATTGCTCCGTTTATTTTGGCTATTTTAGGTTTCCGGGGCACTTCCCGTACCGCGTTGATAGGAATGAGTACAGGTATATTAGTTATGTTATCTTGGAATAAATGGATTAGGCCTCTAGCAGGTACATTGCCTACGTTTGCTCCCATACTGGCCAATGGATTCGCCATGATAATTTCTCACTATCTGCTAAAACAACCAGCCGATGCAGGATGGATTAGGCCAAATGATCAACAAAAGAGAATGCGACACCTGATAGACCTGTTTAAAAAACATAAAAAAATAAGGCTAAACAACCCGTACTAGTATCTTACAAAACGCAATAATCTTTATTTTTTAGCTTTTTTCTTTTCATTTTTTTGTTTAATTTTTTCTGCCTTGGCTTTCGCTTTTTGCTCTTTTTGCCACTTTTCTAATAAGCGCGTAACACGATTGCCACTATAGCATATTTTTTCCTCACCATTTTTAACTACAAAACTCATCTCTTTAGCAAATTGGATGGGCGTATATCCTTCTGTTCGCTCACGTATATCTAGACGCGCGCCATGGGCCAATAAATCATGCGCAATGGCTACATTATCAAAGGCGGCAGCATAATGTAAAGGGGTACAACCAAATGCATCTTTTTGATTGACAAAAGCAGGATGATGGGCCAATAAAAACTGCGCAATCGCGGTCTGCCCTTTCACAATAGCCAAGTGTAAAAGAGTCGTTTGGGTATTGATCACCTTTACAGTACGACTAAATAATTTATCTGATACAGAGCGCTTGAAATATAAAGGATTAGTGGGTAACTGTTCAACATTTGCTTTATGTTCAAGTAATAATTTTATGAGTTCTAGCTTCCCTTGTAGAACAGCATTTCCTAGTAGCGTAAACTGATGATCCATTGCATTGACATCTGCACCTTGCGCTATTAAAAGGGATGCAATGGCTAATTGATGGGTCGTATTTGGATGATTGACTACACAGTTTAATGGCTGCTGGCCCAGCCTATTGAGAATAAATGGGTTGGCACCTTTTTCTAATAATAAAGCTATATTGTCTGGGCCAGCAACGCTTGCGGCATAATGTAAAGGCGTATTGCCCTCTTCGTCTTGTTGATTCTGTTTACCAGCAGGGGCTAGATTCAAATAACGTTTTAAATAATCTGGTTCGTGGCAAGCAGCCGCATGTAGTACAGTAAAGCCTACTGCTTCTGGATAGAAAAGAGGAACGCCTTGTGCCAGCATTTTATCTACTAGTACTTCTCTTTTATGCCAAACCGCCTCTGCAATAGGATAATTACCTTGTGCCCCTTTTTCATCTAGTTTAACACCCTGCTCAATCAAATAAGCAGCTATATTTGGGGAAGAAGCAATCGCTAGTTCTAAGGGTGTTCGATAGCTATATTGCTCGTTATATTTTACGATCCCTTTTTTTTCTTTATTGGCCCCTTTTTTAACCAATTGTACGACCAGATCATATTGGTTATTTTGAATCGCTAATAGTAAGGGTGTTCGACTATTTTTGTCCTGACTATCAAGTGCTACAGGACATTTCAATAGTAGCTCCAAAATCGCTTTATCAGCTGCCATGACAGCGGCATGTAAGGGGGTATCTTTTTCTTTGTCTGGATGGTTTACATCTGCTCCCTTTGCTATAAGCAAACGGACCATTGCTATATCTTCATTTAAAATGGCTTGATTTAAAGGAGTGTTTTTCTTTTTACACTGCTTGAAATACTTAGGTGGAATCTGTTTACCTTCCAATGCAGCGGGATTCCTTTCATGAATGGCCTGCCAAAATTCTTTGGCGGACACTACTGGCAGACTAGATGGGTTTGCCTTGACTGAAGGAATTATGCTCAACCCCAATATTATACTACTTAAAAATAATTTTAAAGACATATGATATATATATTATGTATGAGGATCCCCTCATCCTAGTTAAATTAATTTTTACAGCTCTACGACCTATAGAAATCGATAGCCTATGCCTAACGAAAGAGCATGTAGCCGATTACGAGATGAGGTATTGTCCAAGGAAGAACGATACGGAACTATAGCATCGGTATCATGCATAGAGAGCCAATCAAAATAATACCTACAGTCTAGTTGTAATCCAGATATAGACTCTAAACCAATACCCAGAATACAGTACATAAATGCATTATCAAACGGTTTACCATTTTCTGTATTTTCTACGTGAGCTAGCATACTTTTTGATGTTACGGTAGAGAATCTCAAACCTATCTGGCCATTCCAGCTACGATTATCTGCGAATCTTCCACACGGATAAAAATAAGTTAGGCAGGAAATATGACCACCGTAACAATGGAGCCCGATCGATTTTTTTATTTTATTTATACCTTTTTCTCCTGTAAAAGAAGTATAGGCATACCTAGGCCCTAATTCGAATCTTAATCCTATATGATTCCAGATTCTTTTTTCGGTATATAGTGCACCTTCAAGGTCAAAATCACAAAAAAATTTCTCAACATTGTTATAGCCATGCGATACAGCATATCGCTTCACTCCAGATAAGTTTAGTCCACTTATAGCTCCCCTAACACCGAAAAAAACCCTATCATATGTATAAGCTATTGCTTGGCTACATGGAGCCAAAAAACCCATTAAAAAAAATACTGCTCGAATATACAACCACTTACATATGGATATAGACATGACAAAAAATCGTCTATGGAAATTAAGATTCAATAGGTAGCCAGAGTTATAGCGTTATGACGTCATAACATATATAGCAAAATAAGTGCCCCCTGCCGGAATCGAACCAGCAACCTACTGATTACAAATCAGTTGCTCTACCAGTTGAGCTAAGGAGGCAGCAAAAAATTGGGCAGTTAATAATAAATATATTAAAATATATTTATCTATTTTAGGAACATGAGCATCTTACAAAAAATGACTTTCTGTAAAAAATTCCGATATAGAAAAAAGGTTTACAGCTGGCCTACAGAAGCCTATTTTTCTAGTCTATAAGCCGGACTAAGTTTTTTAGCTCAAAGGCTTGTTTTTCATATTTTTTTAGCGTTGCCTTGATTTTTTTCAAACAAAAAGCATCCTACAAATGATTTTACCTAAGCTCCTTAATACGAGCTGCTTTGCCCTGCTTGCCCCGTAGATAATAAATTCTAGCCCTACGGACACGACCTTTTCTTTTTACTTCTATTTTCTCAATATTGGGACAAAGCAAAGGGAAAATACGTTCCACCCCTACTTCCTTAGATACCTTACGTACGGTAAAAGTTTCCCCATTCGTATTGGGATTTTTACGTTGAATAACCGCACCTTGAAATTGCTGAATACGGACTTTATTGCCTTCTTGTATTTTTACATGCACATTGATGGTATCACCAGCCTTAAAATTAGGAAATGTGCGGGCGGGTTGGGGATTACAGATGGCCTCAACGTATTTTATTAACTGATGCATAATAAGGTTACTAAAATTATATAAATATTAATGCAAAGATAATACTATTTTTTAAATTCCGTACCTTGCAATACGGTAAATGGCCAAGTCTGAAATCGATTCAGCCTTTTTATTTTCACTCAAACAAGTTTAATGAAAAATATTCGAAATTTTTGCATCATTGCACACATTGACCATGGCAAGAGCACCTTGGCAGACCGTTTATTAGAAGCTACTAAAACGGTTGGCCTACGTGATCAAAAAAATCAAGTTCTGGATAATATGGATTTAGAGCGTGAACGGGGTATCACGATTAAAAGCCATGCGATCCAAATGGCTTATGCATATAAAGGTGAACCTTATCTCTTCCATTTAATTGATACGCCAGGACATGTAGACTTTACCTATGAAGTTTCGCGCTCTATTGCGGCATGTGAGGGAGCGCTCCTAGTGGTTGATGCAGCACAGGGGGTTGAAGCACAAACGATTTCTAATCTATATCTGGCCCTTGCGCAAAACCTTACCATTATTCCTGTATTGAATAAGGTAGATTTACCAGGGGCAATGCCAGAAGAGGTAAAAGACCAAATCATAGAGCTTATAGGATGCGATCGAGAGGAGATTCTTTCTGTTAGCGCCAAGCAGGGTATAGGCATCGATGCGCTCCTCGAAGCGGTAGTTACGCGTATACCTGCGCCTAAAGGAGATCCTAAAGCTCCTCTACAAGCAATGATTTTTGATTCACTGTACAATACTTTTCGTGGTGTAGAGGTCTATTTTCGCATTTTTAATGGAATGATTCAGCCAGGAGACCAAATTCAGTGCATTAGTACAGGGATAGATTATAAAGTAGAGGAAGTGGGTATTTTAAAATTGCAACAAATCCCCCAACCATTTTTAGCAGCAGGCCATGTAGGCTATATGATTGCGGGCATTAAAAATGCAAGTGAGGTAAAAGTGGGGGATACGATTACCCATGTAGATAAAACTGGGCGTCCGATAGGAACCATGATTAAAGGATTTGAAGCAGTAAAACCTATGGTTTTTGCAGGCATCTATCCAGTCGATAGTACCGAATATGAGCCATTACGAGATGCTATGGAAAAGCTGAAATTAAATGATGCTGCACTGATTTGGGAAACAGAGAGCTCCGCGGCTTTAGGTTTTGGGTTTAGGTGCGGTTTCTTAGGCATGCTTCATATGGAGATTATCCAAGAACGACTAGAGAAAGAGTTTAATATCACCATTATCACTACAGTTCCGTCGGTACAGTTTCATGTCATAGACGCAAAAGGGCAACGAATAGAGGTAGAAGCACCTACAGATATGCCTGACCCCAATACCATTGATCGCATTGAAGAACCACTTATAAAAGCTCAAATTATCACAAAGTCAGAATTTTTAGGTGGCATTATAAAACTTTGTATGGATCGAAGAGGGATTTTAAAAAATCAAACTTACCTAACGACTGACCGGGTAGAACTTACTTTTGAACTACCGCTAGCAGAAGTGGTCTTTGACTTCTTTGATAAACTTAAAACCATTTCACGTGGCTACGCTTCTTTAGATTACGAATTAGCTAGGTTTGCCAACGCAGATTTGGTAAAATTAGATATCCTATTGCACAATGAAAAAGTAGATGCCCTATCAGCTATTGTACATAGATCAAGTGCCTATGAACGGGGTAAGGTCTTGTGTAAAAAGCTTAAAGAAATTATTCCTAAACATATGTTTGAAGTAAGTATTCAAGCAGCTATTGGTACAAAAATCATTGCTAGAGAAACAGTAAAGTCTTTACGAAAAAATGTGATTGCTAAGTGTTATGGTGGTGATATTTCAAGAAAAAGGAAACTTCTAGAAAAACAAAAAAAAGGTAAAAAACGAATGAAACAAGTAGGTGCAGTAGAAATTCCACAAGAAGCTTTTATGGCAGTATTAAAATTGGATGATTAAAGTACAGTGGAGTACTATTTTTTGCAACTTTCTTCATAGTAGATACAATAGGTTTTAATGGGACAAATGGTACAATTGGGTTTGCGTGCTTTGCAAATATACCTACCATGTAGTATAAGCCAATGGTGGGCATGTTTGCGCCATTTTTGGTCTATAGCAGCTAATAACTCTTGTTCTACTTTTCCCGGTGTTATACCCTTTGCCAGTCCAATCCTTTTGGCTACTCTAAATACATGGGTATCTACGGCAATAGTTGGCTGGTTAAATAGACAATTTAATACCACATTGGCTGTTTTTCTGCCTACACCTGGCAATTGCACCAATGCGTCAAAGTGATTGGGTACACGGCTGTTATAATGGTTGATCAATAGATTAGATAGTGCTATAATATTTTTGGCTTTATGGTTAAATAACCCAATCGATCGTATGTATTGTTTTAATCTTTCTTCTCCAAGGTATACGATTTTCTCTGGTGTATCAAATCGTTCAAATAAAGGTTTTGTTGCTATATTTACTGATACATCGGTAGCTTGTGCGGACAATAGTACGGCTACTAATAAAGTAAAATCATTTTTATAGACAAGTTCTGTGGTAGGGTTTTGATGCTTATCGCTTAAAATTTCAAAGATTTTGTCAACTATTGGTTGTTCCATAATATATTTAAGGACGATATGGTTAGATGGCTGTTAGGAAAGGCTTATATTTGCCTTATGCATTAAGGAAAAGATGCAAATTTAATGGCTAATCGAATATCCTGGGACCCATATTACATATATCAATGGCCGTAGCATACATTAAAACGGCTACCTTATCAATTTAGCATAATAGCAGATCAATAATGAGTAATTTAATACATCCTGAAGTATATAGTAAAATATTACCAGCAAAAAAATTAGTAATATTGTTACACGGTGTAGGGTCTAATGGCCATGATGTAATCAAGTTGGTTCCATATATTAAAGATCATCTACCGGATTGTCATTTCATAGCGCCACATGGAATAGAACCATATGATATGGCCTCGCATGGGCGACAATGGTTTAGTCTGCAAGATCGAACGCCGTATGTAATGAAAAGATTACTGGGAAGGAATGTGCCATCAGTTAACGACCTCATTAAACAAAAACAAATAGCGCTAAACGTTACCAATAAGGAGACTATTATAATTGGCTTTTCACAAGGGGCTATGATGGGCATCTATTTAACGCTTGTAGAGATGGATCCTTTTTTATGTACAATAGGATTTTCTGGGTTGCTAGTAGCCCCTTCATCATGCATCAATACTATAACACCCATTTGTTTGATTCATGGTATGTTGGACACAGTAGTAGCGGTAGATAGTATAGACCATGCCAGAAAATATTTATCCGACCATAATGTACCGTGTAGTACACATAAATTAGAGGACCTTGCCCATTCAATAGACCATAGAGGATTAGATATTGCCGTTGATTTTATCAAAAAAAGTGGCCTCAAGCAATAAATCATTTGGAGAGTTTTTACCCCTTCACCTATCTGAAAAGGTTACTTTTCAAGGAGTAGGAAAGCGTCTTTGTAAAAAGTTGTAACATACAAAGATGGCCTACAGGTAAAAAAGCTTAATGGATATTGTACTTTTGATCAAGCAAAAAGTAAAGTACAAATCTCTGTCTTACCATTAGACTAAATAGCTGCTATTATTTTGTACTATTTTTTAAGGATGCCAGATATATTTTAGTAATGGGTTTAATCATACCCAGTGACAGTAAAGAGCATAAAACAAAACCCACAAATGGAGGGGCTATGCCCCATAAAGGTGGAAGGACTATCCAAAATGGTATCAAAGAACCAACTCCATAAGCAAAAGACTTTACTACCGCATCCCCCACTAAAATCACGTGGGCCAACTTTTCCTTTTTAGTTAAAGCTTGACCTATAATGGCAATAGCAGTTCTAAACAAATAAAGTCCCATGCCATAGAGCAATGCAGTGGCCTCAAGGTAGCATGGATCTGTCACATAAAAAGCGATAATCGAAGCCAAGACAATAAATATAGGACTAATATTAAAAAAACCAATAATCCATTTAGGTTTTTTTCTTAGGATCCATGAACCGCATATGCCACTTACAATAAAGCCTAGATGGATCATACTGATGCTATAGCTATGTAATGTTGCATTGATTTGGCCATCGCCTTTGGCAATCCTTGCTACTAAAATAGGCAAACTAACGGTATAGGCAATAGTGGCTATGTAATTCACCAGACGAAAACTAGTGATGCGCAATAGTCCAGGATTTTGAACAATTTCTTTAAAACCGGTTAATACACCAGATGGTTGTGATGCGATTGCTTCTGCACCAAAATCTGCCACGCGGCATAACTGCCAAGGTATGATGCGCAAAATGTAAATAAAACTACAAAGCAATAAAACTGCCTTTAATCCTATAATGGCTAATAAATTTTTCGCCAATATAGGGGCCAAAACATTAAAACATTGTAAAAAAATTTGAAAATTAGAAAAAAAGAAAGGCTTATCATGGGCCCCTATTTGCCTACTCATAAAAGCAAGACCATTGGAATGCTCAATACTCATGATACAGGCCAGTGCCCATAAAGTAAAGGTCCAGCTTCGTAGATGTACACCACCATATACCGACAAAGCCAACAAGGTCAAGGTAGCCGATAAAAGGGCACCTATACCTATAGTATAGGCAGAAAAACGTTTTAAAAAAAAGCCTCCAATTAATCCAGCCGAACCAATCCCTAATAAGCTAGCCGGTTCCAAATAAGCTGCAGAAATACCAGTGGTATCTGTTTCAAACAAAGTAATTGAAAAACCAATTACCAAAACAGTGGGCACAATGCTACTTAGCCCGTTTAAGACCATATAAATAGGAATAATTTGTTTCATCTTCATAGATATAGGTTGCTTTAGTTGGATTATGGTGGCTATTATAAGCGATTACGCCATCCATTTTGGGATATTTGGGCTACTGTTTAGTTACTTGTTTAGTAGCAAAAAACTTACGGCCAAAATCTGCTAAAAGAGGGGCTGCAATGCAGATGGAAGAATAAGTGCCAAATAATACACCTAGTGTTAAGGCAAAGGAGAAACCTTGCAAGGCAGCACCGCCAAAGAAAAAAAGTACAATAATAGCCAATAATGTTGTAAAAGAGGTAATAACTGTTCTACTCAGTGTTTCTCTAATCGCATCATTGATTATATGGGGAGTTATATCCATAGCCTTATTGGCTAATTTTTCCCTTATCCGGTCATAAATAACCACGGTATCGTTTATAGAATAGCCAATAACGGTCAACATCGCTGCTAAGAATACTTCATTGATTTCATAGTTGAAGCCAAAAGCACGTGCTATACAAAAACCAGCTATAACTGCTAAAGCGTCATGTACAAGGGCTACTACAGCGGCTAAGCCAAATCCCCTTCTGCTAAAACGAAACTTAATGTAAAAAAATATGCCCAATATAGCAAGTAATATAGCTTTTTGTGCACTTTTTTGCACATCATGTGCCACAGTAGCCCCTACCCTAGTGCTGCTTGTAATATGAAAATAATTACCAGTCGATAGATTATTATTTTCCTCTAATTGCGTTAAGTCTTTCAGTACAGCAACCAATGTATCGCGCACTTTTTTATCAGAAGCAGCGACATCTTCATCACGCAAATAACTAGTAGTAATCTGCATTACATTATTGGCACCATAGGTACGCACTTCTACACTTTCTTTGTATCTATTTGACAATCCTTCCTTGAGTAAAGAAGCATCGATGGGTTTACAAAAATGGACCGTATAGGAACGACCACCTGCAAAATCTACGCCCAAAGTAAGTCCCTTGTAGTGGTAAAAGCAGCAACCACCAATGGCTATAAATAATAAGGAACATAGGTAAAAACGGTAACGATTTTTAATAAAATCAATTTGCACATTTTTAAAAAGTCTAGGTAGGGTTGGATAAGAAAAGGTCAAGTGGGGTGTTGGATGGGTATCGATAAAGAAGGAGAAAATCAACCTTGTAATAAAGATAGAAGTAAAAATGGAAGTGATGATACCCAGCATTAAGATAAGGGCAAAGCCACGAACCGGTCCTTGACCCAGATAATAGAGTATGGCACCAGCAAGAAAGGTGGTGATATTGGCATCAATAATAGAGCCATATGATTTGGTGTATCCACGTTGAATAGCCTCTTTTATAGACACTTTTTGTGCCAATTCTTCGCGTATTCGTTCAAATATCAAGACGTTGGCATCGATAGACATACCAATCGTAAGGACAAGACCAGCAATCCCAGGTAGGGTTAAAGTAGCCTCCAGTTGTGCCAAAATAGCCACCATAAAAAGCAAATTCAATAAGAGGGCTACATTGGCTATTATACCTCCTTTTGCATAATAAATCAACATAAAAAGCAGTACTAACCCTAAACCCACAGCTGTGGCCATCAGTCCTTGATTTTGGGCTACCTTACTTAAGCTTGGTCCCATAATGGCTTCTTCAACCACTCTAAGTGGCACTGGTAACGCACCGGTTTGCAATACACTGGCCAAATCTTTGGCTTCTTCTAAGGTAAAATCACCGCTTATCTGAGAAGCACCATTTGGAATTTCTTGATTGACTACTGGTGCAGTCCAGACCCGATCATCTAAGGTTATAGCGATGCGTTTGCCAATATGATTGGCAGTAATCTGTTTCCAAACACGTGCACCTTTCTGGTTCATCTGTATCATTACAACTGGTTTGCCATTTTCAGCAAACGATTGGGTAGCATTAGTAATAATATCTCCTTCTAAAAGTGGTTGATTTGTAGTGGATGATTGGATGGCATAAAGCAGAACGGCTTTTGTGCCATCGCCTAAGGTTATTGCCTTTTTATCCCACATCCAACTAATGTTTTTAGGTAATAAAGCTTTAACCGCTTTGCTGCATAGTATGGCATCTATTTGGCCCATCTCTTCAGGAGCATATGCCAACCTATAAGGGAAAGTATCTTTGCAAATCTTTTTAATTATGGATGCTTTTGGCAGACGCCGGGTTTTTTCTTCCTCTGTAAGCGCTTTGGGAAGGGTTGCCGATATGGTTGCTTTTTCTTTGTCAAGCAAGAAATTATTGACCGCTTCTAGTTGTGGACCATATACATCGGCTTCTGCTACAGTCCAGAAACGCAATTGTGCCACACCTTCTAGTAACTTTTTTACCCGTTCCGGATGGGTAACACCTGGTAATTCAATTTGAATTCTTTCACTACCCGGTAACTTTTGCATAGTAGTCTGTGTGGCGCCAAATCGATCTAACCTAGCACCTATAATTGTAAGCGAGCGATCTAGTGCCTTTCCAATAGCTTGATCAATTGCTTTTACAATTTCATTTTCACTAGAAAAAGTATAAGTACCCACTTGGGTAGTAGCAAAAATATCCTTTAGGTTTCCATTTGGAGCGAGCCTTTTATAGGCAGTTACAAAGAGTTTACCAAAAGAGGTTGTTGTACCTTGTTCTCGCTGGTGCTGTGCCAATTGGAGTGCTTCTAAAAAAAGAGAATCTGTAGGATAAGCAGCCAATCTTTTGACAAGTTCGACTGGCATAACTTCCATGGTTACCTGCATACCCCCTTGGAGATCTAAACCCAACTTCAGGGACCGTTCTTTTACTTCTTCGTAGGTGTAGACAGTTCCCAATAGATTGCAAACTGGTTTTTTCCATATCTTCATCAAATAGGCCTGACTTTTATCAAAGTCTACTCTTCCCTGCGCATCCATTGCTTGCTTTTCTGCTTGCTGTTGCACCCGGTAGTCTATAAAGGTAAAAGAAAGATAATAAAGGGAGAGCAAGGTAGTAACAACTGCCAGAAAAAGGACTATTTTTTTAGATTTCATTGACGCTAAGATGGATTAATGCATATTTTAGAACAAATATATTTTCTTTCATCTATTAAAGCAAATAATGTGTGATTTGCAAAGGCTGTTACAACTTCTACAAATCAGAGAGATAAGCTGTCTTGCATTATCTTGATCAGATTGCTTCTTTTTGTAATCATATGGGCTCTTTTAGGTTAAAAACGATAAGATTACTGCTTTCTTTTAGCGCTAAGTGCCTAGCTTTTATACCGCATAGCCACAGAGATCCTATGTGCACAACCACTAGCTGTTTACAAGAGCAAAACGTATTGCATACATAGAATAGTTGGCACTTACTATATGAAAAACAAATACATAGATTTATATTTGGGATTGTTTCTTTTGATGCCAAAAGGTAAAAGTAAAATTTGTTTGTGTGGCCAGGTCTTATTTCCTACGTATAGTTGCTTTGGTACCATTTATAATTAGTGGTTCATCTATTGTATCAAAAGCAACTGAATATTTTAATGGTGGGTGCTATTTTAGTAATCCCTACAACAGTGGCCATAGCAGCTGGATGGTACCGAATAACTTGTTTTATAAAAACAAGCGATACACCATTTATAAAAAATGGCACAACCCGTTTTTTTTGGATAAAAGCTATCCATGGCTTTTGATACCATCTCGTGCCCACATAGAAAAAAATAAATCTTTGGGTATTGTGGATTATCAAGCAGAAGATTCAATTGTTTTTGATGCCAACAAGCGTATACTTTCTTTACTGGGCCCCAGTACGCTTAGCTATGATCGTATGAAACTAAAAGCGAATTTAATCGCTTTACACTTACATAACAACACCATTTATGCACAAGGTACCAATCATCCATACAATACATTAACAGGAAACCCTATTTTTACCTATAATGACCTAAAAAAAGACAAATATGGGAAAGATGGTGCTACCCAAATACGGACCTTTTTTATGGACAAAATGCGCTATAATATCGATACCAAAAGGGCTTTGGTAACTACACTACTTACCAAACAAGAAGCATCTATTATAAAAAGCAAACAGATAAAAAAAGAAGATGAATCAACTTTTTATGCTGAAGATATAGTTTATACAACTTGTGGACTAGCGCATCCCCATTTTTATATACGTGCCAAACAGGCTAAAATGGTTCAAGATAAGCAAATCACTACTGGACCTTTTCGTTTTTACTTTGACCATGTGCCCACTCCACTGGGATCTATTTTTGGCACCCTATTTCTCGAAGGGAAACGTACACATGGTATTATTCCACCAGACATAGGGGAATCAGATGATAATGGATTTTATATTCGTAATGGTGGATATTATATAAACTTCAACGACTATGCAGACATTTCTTTCTTAGGCAGCATTTATTCCAGTGGTATTGTAGAACTTAAAAATGCACTCCGTTATAAAAAAAGATATTTATGTAGTGGAGATGTACATTATGGAATAAACACAACAGAAACAGATAAGGGATGGTCTTTAAAATGGGAACATAAAACGCTTATACGTGGCCCTAGAAGTTTGAATACAAATGTGCACCTGCACAATAAATCTTCCAAAACACTAGATGATGAAGATAAAAAAATTCCAAAAAAAATGGAAAATGAGTCTGGTTTTAGTCTATCTTACCGAGACAGATTGGTAGGCTTCCCCTATGCATTAACGTTACAAGTAAAATATAAAAATGACCTTCGGTATAATTTCAAACATTGGACCTTGCCAGAAGGTAGTCTAAGTACCAATGCTTTGTATCCATTTAGAACAGATCGTTCTAAAAGCAGCAATTATTGGTTCCATAATATTCAGTTAAAGCATAATATAAATTTTGAAACCCACTTTCAGAATGCCGAGCAATCGCCTGCAGAATCCACCCGTTCGTTGTGGTCATCGAGTGCATCAGCTCCCTCTGTGCCTAAAACCTGGCCATGGAATCATTATGTAGAAAATGGTATAAAACATACCATACCGCTTACGATGCCATGCAAAGTATTTGATTGTATCAATGTAGAGCCCCATTTTACCTATAATGAAGTATGGTATTGGCTGAATAAGGATACAAAAGGACCTATACGGGTACCAGGATTTAATAGAATCTATACTTGCGATTTTGGTGCAGAAATAGGCACTACGCTATACTATACCCATTATTTTGAAAGCGCAACATGGGTTCAAGGTTTTCGTATAAAGACAGAACCTAGTGTTGACTTTACCTATACACCTGATTTCTCTGAAAAATATTGCCAAGTAGTAGAAAAGAAAAAAGGAGAAGTAGAAAAAGAATATGCTTTTAAAGGACTACGGCCTTACATAAGTTTGGCCAATCGAGCTACCTCTATTCTAAAATTTAAGCTACACAATACAGTTGAATTAAAAGTAAAAAACGGAACATCTCCAGAAGAAAAAGAAGAAAAAGAAGAAAAAAAAGAAACCAATCGTAAGATATATTTATTAAAAAATTTAGATTTTAAAACAAAATATGATTTTTCAGAAAAAGAATTCCATCTCATAGATGGTATTGATATACATCTTGCCAGCGAGATAGAAGTGGGCAAAGTAGGCAAAATTGGCTTTGATGTAAGAACAAATTTTGACCCTTATCAATTTATTCAATCGTCAGACACAACTCAAAACCAAGAAAAAAGAATAAGCCAATTTGCATGGAACCACGGTCAGTATCTTGGCAAAGTGAAAGAAGCACAATGCAAGGTAAATATAGATTTTGCACATCATTCTAGTGACCAGAAAAAGAAACCCAAAGAACTATTAAATGATCGTAATCAGTCGACTGATAAGCTTGAAACAAGAAAAATAGATTTCGAATCGCCTTGGAATCTTGGGTGCGAGTTTAATTGGATTTATAAAAACCCATGGTACAAATATAAGAAGAATAAGTCGGAAAGCGCGTATGAAAGATTATATCCCAATCAGAACCATAACAAGAATACCCATACAGAAAAATATGTAACTTTTAACGGCGGTATTACCTTGGTTAAAAAGTGGAAAGTAACGTTATCGACTACCTATAACTTTACGAAAAGTAAACTTGATCCATCTGCTACAGACATTTCCATTCAAAGAGATTTACACTGCTGGCAACTTAGTTATAAATGGCATCCACTAGGCGAATCGGGTAAGTATGATTTTTCTTTAGGGGTTAAAGCAAATGTTTTAAAAGCATTGAAATTACCCAGAAAAAGAACGTATAATAAAATAACTAATTTGGGCTAAATATTAGTGGAATTTATTTTTTACAATTATCAATATCTTCTTAAAATCAATACTATTTATAGCATCTATAGCATCTATAAAATCAAATCTTTTACCTTTATATAGATAATAAGTACCAACTAGTGGGATTGAAATATTTCAGTTGGCTCAAAAATTTTTTCGGCATTGTGTGTAGTGACCGATGCTACTTCTGCTAAGGTTACCTGCTTGACCAGTGCAAGCTTTTCAGCTATGTATGGTAAGTAGCTTGGCTCATTGGGTTTCCCTCGAAGAGGTGCTGGTGTTAAATAAGGGCTATCGGTTTCTAAGACCAAATGATTGAGATCTATAGCAGCCACTGTTGCCGCTAATCCACTTTTGGCCATTGTAAGTATGCCGCCAATCCCCAGCGCAAAACCTAGGGCTATACATTTTTCTGCTTCTTGTAGACTACCTGTAAAGCAGTGGATAACCCCTTTTAAGTTGCCATCTTGTTCTGTTTCGAGTAGTTGAATGAGTTCCTTAAAAGCATTTCTACAGTGAATAGAGACAGGAAGATGATGGCGTTTGGCCAATGCAAGTTGAATCCTAAATGCTTCCTGTTGTGCTTGGAACAAAGTAGTATCATGGTATAGATCTATACCAATTTCACCAACTGCTATAAAGCCACCTTTATCAAGCCATTCTTCTACTAGGTATAATGGTTTGGCAAAATCTTTTCTGATATAACAAGGATGGATGCCCATCATAGGTAAACAAGGATACAATGCAGCTACATCCATCATCCTTGCTATGGTTGTGGTATCTATATTGGGCATATAAATTTTTTTAATAAAGTTTTTTTGTGCCCTTTCTAAAACCAGTGGCAATTCATTTTGAAGATCATATATATGTGCATGTGTGTCAATAAATTGCATAATTGATCAGTGGTTAATGGTGATGTACTAATGTAGCTCTTTTGCCCAATTCGATCACTTCTATATGGTTGATGTTTTTATTATTTATTTCAAAACGCAATAGGGTACGCATGTAATGGGAACCATGGCGCCCAGCGGCACCAGGATTAAGATAGAGGAGTGGAGGATGTTTTACATCGTGCATCACCCGCAAAATATGCGAATGGCCTCCTACTAAAATATCAGGTTGTGTTTGCCTTAATTTAGCGCGTATTTCTGGCGTATACAAAGGTGGATGACCGGTTATATGTATAAGCCATACATGCAGTTGTTCACATTGAAATGATTGAAATACTGGATATTTTTGTCTGATTATGCGGTCATCAATATTACCATGCACTGCTCTAAAATGGTTAAACTGATCAAATGCAGTGAGTAATTTGGCATCACCAATATCGCCTGCATGCCATACTTCATCGCACTTTTCAAAGTGATCAAAAATTTTAGGATCGATCCATCCGTGGGTATCTGAAAATAAACCAATTTTCATAGCAATATATAGAGCTATAAGGTCAAAAACCAAAAGCTAAAAGACAACCAACTGATTACAACCTATAGGTAGCCGCTTGTGCGCATAGACTTTACCTAAGGAAAGACAGATTGCGCCAATCAGTAGGTACCCAACTTAGGTAGAACGGTATTTTCGTTTGAGCACTACCAGTATCAATGAACCAACCGTCAGTAATAAATTGGTAAGTAGCAATGGCTTATCAGCGGTGAGTGCTCCATACAGGGTCCAGCTAACCGAGGCAACGGTTAGATTCAACAGCATCAGCATGGAAACATCATCGACAGATTTTGTCTTGTATGACTGTATAATTTGCGGAAGAAGAGATACAACAGCTGTAAAAGAACCAATACATGCTACAACATCTAAGAAAGAAATAGAACAAAAGTGCATTGATACAATAAGAAAAAAATATTGGTACCAAGAGCGGGACTCGAACCCGCACGGCCAAAGGCCACAAGATTTTAAGTCTTGCGTGTCTACCAATTTCACCATCCTGGCAAGATTACATACCTATGGAAATGGCTACATTAAAAATAAGGATGCCATATAAGCATGCCATCTACTTTATCAGTAACTGTAGCTATAACATATAGTTAATAGATGCGCTAAACAGATATGATGAGCGAGAAACGGGACTCGAACCCGCGACCCCGACCTTGGCAAGGTCGTGCTCTACCAACTGAGCTATTCTCGCTTATAAGCTAGGCAATAGATCGAATTTACTTAAAGATTCTTTTGTTTCAAAATCGTTACAGATTTTTATAGCTAATTATTAAATCTTTTAACCATATTTTTGATTTGATTTAACTTTAATAAGGCTTCTACTGGAGTAAGTAAGTCAATATCCATACCATCTAAAAAAGCTTTCAAATCACTTAAGGTTTCATCTGGAGCAAAAATCTTTAGCTGGTATTGCTGCACATTTTCCACTTGTCCATGGATTTTGCCACCTACTTGCGATAGATGGGCCAATACCTCCCTGGCCCTTTCCAAAATTATAGAGGGCATACCAGCCATTTGTGCTACATGGATACCAAAACTATGCTGACTACCTCCTGGTACCAGTTTATGTAAAAATAAAATTTTTTGCTCTATTTCTTGGACCGCTACATTAAAGTTTTTAACCCTAGGAAGCGATTTTGCCAATTCATTCAGTTCATGGTAATGGGTAGCAAAAAGCGTTTTAGCGCTACAACGTGGATGATGATGCAAATATTCTACCAATGCCCAGGCAATAGAAATACCATCGTAGGTACTGGTACCACGCCCTATTTCATCCATCAATACCAAGCTACGCTCACTAAGATTGTGCATAATACTAGCGGTTTCGGTCATCTCCATCATAAAAGTAGACTCCCCTTGGGCCAAGTTATCCGATGCACCTACCCTTGTAAATATTTTATCTACCACACCAATCTGCGCAGAAGCAGCTGGTACAAAAGAACCCATTTGTGCCATTAATACCGTTAAGGCAACTTGACGCAATAAAGCTGATTTACCAGCCATATTAGGCCCTGTAATCACTATAATTTGTTGTGATGAAGGGTCTAAATAAATATCATTAGGCGTATAAGCTTTGTCTATGGGTAAACGTTGTTCAATAACAGGATGTCGATTGCCTTGCAAATGGAGCAAGGTTCCATCATCTACCATAGGCTTGGTATAATGGTATGCACAAGCCTGTTTGGCAAACGAAAGATAGCCATCCAATTGTGCAATATATTTTGCATTTTCTTGAATTTGAGGAATATATTCTACCGCTTCTACTACTAACGCTTGATACAGTTGTTGCGCTAGAAGTTGCGCCTCTTCACCTGCATGTAGAATTTGGGCTTCATATTGTTTTAGGGCTTCTGAGCTATACCGTTCTGCATGGGCTAAGGTTTGTTTGCGGATCCAATCTGTTGGCACTTTATTTTTATGGGCATTGGGTACTTCAAGGTAATAGCCAAATACACGGTTATACGCAACCTTTAAAGAAGGGATGTTGGTACGCTGGCTTTCCTTCTTCTGCAGTTCAACCAGGTAATCTTTACCGGTACGCATAATTTCATTTAAACGATCCAATTGATCGTTGACACCTGGTTGAATAAGTCCGCCTTGATGGGTAAGTAGCGGAGGCTGTTCTTGTAGGGTTTGGTCGATACGGTCTACCAAAGCATGACACCCATGAAGCTGCGCATTGATTTTTTGTAGCAAAGGAAATGGAATGGTTTGCAACGCTTTTTGTATCGATTGCACTTGCTGCAATGCCCTTTTTAAGGCGACCATCTCGCGTGGATTCACCCTTCCAACTGCTACTTTGGAAATTAGCCGCTCTAGGTCACCTATTTGTTTCAAATGGTTGACTAATAAAGTGGCTAATGGCGCATCTTTTACGAGATATTCTACTATATCGAGCCGCTCTTGAATCGCGACCACTTCCTTAAGCGGAAACAACAACCATTTTTTAAGCAATCGTGCCCCCATAGGGGTAACCGTTCTATCTAATATTTCAATCAGTGCCGTTCCGCCTACTTGCTGAGGCACCATCAGCTCTAAAGCCCTAACGGTAAATGGATCCAACCAAAGATACTGATGGGCCTCTAGCCGGACCATTGAACGAATGTGTTTGATTGCTTTATGTTCCGTTTCTGACAAATAATGTAAAATAACACCGGCTGCTACAATACCTGCAGGATAATCTGAGATGCCAAAACCTTTTAAAGAATGGGTTCCGAAATGGTCATTCAACAAACCATAGGCATAATCAAATTGAAAAATCCAATCTTCCAATCCATACGTATGAAAAAAATCTTGCGTAAAATTATTCCATAACGCCTCCTGTTTTTTGTTAAAAACAATTTCAGATGGCCCCAAATGATGCAATATTTTTTGCATGTAATCACTCGTACCCTGTGTAACAAAGAATTCTCCAGTAGAAAGATCTAAAAAAGCCATACCCAGCAACATTTTGTCAAAAAAAATGGATGCTACGTAATTATTGGCTCTTGTATCTAAAACGGATTCGCTAAAAGAAAGACCAGGCGTAACCAGTTCAGTTACACCTCTTTGTACAATACCCTTAGCCTGTTTGGCATCTTCTAATTGATCACAAATGGCTACACGATAGCCTGCTTTTACCAATTTAGGTAGATAAAGATCTAAAGCATGATGGGGGAAGCCTGCCAAGGCCACACTAGCAGCTGATCCATTAGACCGCTTCGTAAGCGCAATATCTAACACCTTACTGGCTTTAACCGCATCTTCCAAGAAGGTCTCATAAAAATCACCTACCCGAAAGAGCAATAATGCCCCAGGATACTTTTCTTTAATGGCCCAATACTGCCGCATTAATGGCGTTGAATCAACTGGTTTTGACATAACAATAAAATAATACCATCTAAATATATGAAGAACCTTACATTAGGCAATGTAGTCTAAAGCGATGGCCCCACAAACCAAATTTAGCATAATGCTCTGTTTTAAAATGGTAAAATACCAGATGGCATCTAGTTTTTTACCATTTGATTGCTTATAATAAAACAAGTGATCATTCAGGCAAAGGTAAAAGCTTTGCTATAAGCGATGCCGAATGGTTATCAAAAGATTACTTGTTTTTAAAATTCAGTTTTAGTTTACAAAGAAAACGTATAATATTATGAATAACCAACCAAAAAAACATATAGAAGGGCTTAATTTAAATACCAAACAGCGTTGTTTTCTTGGAAAAACCATTGCGGTTTTATCTCTATCGTTTGTCTTGCAAGGCAGAAGCTGTCGGTCAGGAGGTGGAACGATGAATCATATGGTAAAAAAGATAAATGACAACCAATTTATTAAAGAAATAGAGAATAGAAAAGATATTAGCCAGCAAGATGAAGTAGGCAATAACATGCTATACGCTGCCGTAAAGAGCCAAGAACTTCAAAAAGTAGTTCTTCTGCTCAAGCGTATTGATGAAGATATTGCATCTCATTTTATATATAAGCATAAAGATTTTCCCAACACATATGATAAAAAGAGCAAAAAAACAGCCCTTGGCCTAGCTATAGAAAAAAATTATATCGACATCTTGAACCGGCTAGTTAAGAGCGATCATATTGATATCAATAAAGCCAAAATGGGTTCCACTTCACTTTTGGAAGCGCTCTTGAATAAAAAGGAAGCAATAGCCAATATTTTAGTAAAGCATCCTAAGATAGATATCCATACCAAAGATGCAACTTCAGGTTCTTCCCCATTACATTTAGCGCTTGAACAAAAGCTTAAAGATATAGCTTTTTTACTCATTACTAAGTTCTCTGATCAAGATTTAAAAGGCAAGAATAAAAAGGGTGAGACAGCGCTCCATTTGGCGATTGAACATAATCTGGACGATGTAGTAACATCGCTGGTGCGCAAATTTTCTACGATAGAAGATTTATGTGCAAAAGATAACAAGGGAAGGACACCACTACATATGGCCGTACGGGGCAATCATAAACATACATTTCAACCAGTTTTGAATCAAATAGAGCGTTTGTGTAGCGACAAAAGTATATTCATTGGTAAACTTTTTGAGAAAGATACAGAAGGCCGCTCGGTATTTGCACGTGCTTATTTGCCAAAATCTGATACACAAAGACGGATTCATATACCTGAAGACAATGCAAACATGTTCCAATATGTTTTGTCCAATGTAAAGCATAGTTTAGATCCAGAGCATTGGAACTTGATTACTACTGAAATCAATAGCTTAAAGCAAAAAGGAATCATCAAGGAGGAGTATAAGGATAAGTTGCTCAAAATAGTGAATCGACATAAGCCTTGATAGAAGGCAACAGGTGTATAAAATCATACAGGAAAGCAAGTCCTTTCTTTTTGTAATAGGACCAAAAGAAAAAGGCTTGGTCTCCTATTTTTTAAACAAATATTATTTTGGTGTTGGATGCATTTTTATTAAAAGATGTTGTCTTGCTTTATCTCGGATATGGCCTAAGCGATTACCCAGTCAAAAGAGAGGTAAATAAGCGTATTACATTTGACAAATTTTGTGGTAAGAAGATTAGGTTTGCTTATCTTCAGCGCATAACGCATCATTATTAAATACTTACATAAAAAATGATTATGTACTACTATAAAAAATATCGTGCAATAGTGTCCATTTGTATAGGCTATTTGTGCACTACTGCTTGTAGCAAACATACCAGTAAGTTTGGTATGTTTGGTTCTGCTAACAATCCTGTTGAGCAACATTTATTTGCAAATCATAGATATCTACCATTTTTAAATGATTACTATCATAAGAATTACTGCGACAATAAGCAGAATTATGATATGCTAAACCAAATAATGTTAGATACATTACCCGAAAATTTATGGGAACTAGCTTATGAGATTACAGTCATAACAATAGTATACGATAAATTCTCGAGCACTTTTACACCTAACCATATGTTTAAATGGAGAAAGAATCTAATAAATGTGCAAAACAAACTGCAGCAGATTGAAACATCCAATTCTGAAGCATTCAAAAGCTTAGCAAGCATAATGTATCATACATATCAAAGCCATCATACACCAAAACAAAACGATCTTTATACTGCATCTATTTTAGAAAAAGCAGTCGATAAGAAAGACGTAGATACGTTAAACATACTATTTAATTTCTTCTCTTGCTTGACTCTAGAACAATTTAATACCATTTTTTATACAAAATACGGCGATAGAGACAACACAATTATCCAGAAAGCAGTAGTAGAAGGTAATCTAGCAACAGTGGAATGCTTAATAACGGAATATTGTAAAACTAAACGAGAGTCAGGGTCATTAAATGAGAAAATTAATTTGAAACTAAAAGAAATTTTAAGTACAGAAAATAGGGACAACAAGAGCTCAATGGATGTGGCATTTGCAAACTGTCACGATGTTCGTAATAAAGATAACGAAAACATGTTCAAATATTTATTACAATATGGTGATTTACGACTTGATCGGCCTAGAGATAAGAAGAAAGCTACAGAGAATATTCAAAATATATTCGATGCTAGCTTTGATATATTCAAAGGCATAATGAACACTTTGCTTGAAAATGGTTCATCTGGTAGAAAAACAATAAAAGCACTTCTGGATACACCAAATCAGTATGGTAGTACCATTCTACATAAAGGAGTATTACTACAGAGTGAAGAAGTAGTAAAATGTTTAATTGATTTAGGTGCTGTTTGGACAAATTGTAATAACAATGATGAATCTCCGATGTGTATAGCTATTAAAAACAATGATTTAGACATAGTAAAATTACTATTAACATCCTCAAAATGTAATATTAATACACAACAAGGTAAGCATAAAGTCACGGCTCTACATTACGCAACTGGGTATAGTAAGTCCCAATTACCAGATAACATACAACTTTCACCTGAGACTATAGAAACCCAGATCGAGATAATTAAATAGTTATTATCTAAAGGTGCTGACCCTTCAATAAAAAATACTTTGGGTGATACGCCTACTCATCAAGCAATTAAAAGCAAGATGAATGATGCACTAAGAGTGCTTCTTAGAAATGGAGCCAATGCGTTAGAACCCAATAAAAAAGGAGATAATATTTGCTCTATTGTAGCCCACAAAATTCCTATGAGAGACTCTACATCAAGCCATGGTGTAACACCTCCATATTCCAAAAAAGAAAGGTCAATGCATTTGTGTGCAGATGTCTTAGGTATAACATGTAAAAAATCGGTTCACTATCAATATGAAGATCAATATGAAGATCAAATATTTGAAACGAGCAGGAGTCTTTTTAGCACGCTAAATACCGTTTTCAAGGACGGACCAAAAAATAGGAATAGATTCATAAGTAATATAAATGCCCAACTTGATCGAGAATTTGAGCTAAAACTGACCATTCCTCCATCTACCTGTAAAAAAAGAGTATGCACTGTTGATACAAGCTTGGTCTCTACTAAAAAGCGTAAAACTGGGGTTTGTAATGGTTCAAATAGTGGTAAAAATCAGGGAGGGTAATTTTATATTGTTATAAAAGCATTTATGCAATTTATTTCTCCAATCAATATATTTACTTTAGTTCTATTTGGTTATGGTATTAGATCTTCCGTTGTTTATGATAATAGCTTTTTTATTATCTATTTTATTAATTTCTTTTTACGCCATTGGAACAAGGGTTACTTCTTTTCGACCCTATGCTGTAGGCAATAGGGAATTTTCTACCGCTAGCTTAATGGCTAGTTTATTAGCTACTTATTATGGCGGGGGAACGATAATGAGTTACATCGTACAATTTTCTGATGGGATTTTCTGGGTAAGTTGGAGGATTTTTGGTGTGATGGCTGCTTTTTTTACACTCAGTTGGCTCGGCATGCGTATGTCTAACTTTATCTACCATATTTCCATGCCAGAGACAATGGGTCGTGCGTATGGGAAGTATCCAAGAATCATTACGGCTCTATTGAACATTTGTTATTCTACTGTTGTGGTTGCAATGCAAATTCATATTATGGCCCAGGGTATAAGCATGTGTATCACATCAGCTAGCCCATTAGCTATTACCATACTGACCACCTCAATGGTTATTATCTATGCTATATTTGGTGGTATTCGTGCGATTGTCTTGACAGATGTATGGCAATCTATTACTTTTTTTATTCTTATCTGCCTCTTAGCATGGTTTATGTTTAAACAAACAGATGATTCATTTGGTGAAACCATTTCCTTTGCAACTGCTCAAAAAAAATTCGGGTTAAGCTATTTGTGGCTTCATGATAGAAAGCTAGTAGCTACACTGCGAGACCGTTGCAATAGGTTTTTAGATTTTAGGATAAGAAAGTAATTGTTAATTTTATTAAAAGCTTAACTTGTATTTATTGTTTAGGTTTTGTAATAAAAATTTTATGATATTATTATGTGAATAAAAGTAAGTGGTCAGTTAAGTTTATCAGATATATCAGCTAGTCGGCGTAAATGCAAGCATACGTTTTTTGATCAAATAAATAATTTGATTAACTGGTCATTAGTAGAAAAAGAACTGCGTATGTATTATCCTAAAGGTTTACGTTTATCAGGCAAGCCTGCTTATAGCCCGCTTCTTTTGTTTAAAATGCTATTGCTTGAGCAGTGGTATGGACTGAGCGATTACCAAGTCGAAGA
>NZ_JBOZWW010000039.1:0-36204 GCF_050864855.1 Candidatus Cardinium hertigii | reverse complement strand
GAGTTGATAATATAGGATGGCGCATCACGGAAGCTGATTCTATAAAATTTGATAAAGAAAAACTCCAAGCCAAAAATATTTCAGGGATTCAGGTTCGAGACCTCCAAAAAAGAGGCGCTTTAAGCCTAAATGGGACCACTGTTTTTCTCTCCGAGGTAAGCGAAATGCGCAAAGGGGATATTTTCGCTTATGTTCTAGACACAAAATATTGTCAAAATGCTGTTGATTTAGCAAAAGGAGCCAAGCTTTTGTTATGTGAGCGTACCTATTTAGAACAACATAAAAGTCTTGCGCTTTATTATGCCCACATGACAGCAAAACAAGCTGCTACTATTGCTAAACAAGCAGGAGTTGAAAAATTAATTTTAACGCATTTTTCTGCGCGTTACCTCGACCTAAATCTCTTTGCTGAAGAAGCAAAGCTCATTTTCCCCAATGTAGAAACGGCAGACGATTTAAAGCGGTTTGACTTTCCCAAAGGGAGTTTTTAGATTTAAATCTTTGATTCTACTGCATATTTCTTCTCATGTATAGAAATAATAAAATTAATTCTGCTGAAGAAGAAAAACTTTTAAAATAGGATAGCAATTTTGGAACAATAACAACGTAGGCTGCAAAACAGGTATCTATAGTTTAACCATTTTGGTAAAATAATGGCCAAATAATATGCAAAATACAAGATAAAGGGAAAAACAGTCAAATATAGACGCGAGAGAAGCGAATGAACCAAATCATATGATATTATGAACACCTTAAAAAAAAAGGTTTTAGAAGCTTTACGTAAAGTAGATGACCCCGATTTAAAGCAAGACCTAGTTTCATTGGGCATGATTGATCACCTTGATATAAATGGATCTACCATTTCTTTTACGATTATACTGACTACCCCAGCTTGTCCATTACAAGAAGTAATCAAACAGGCATGTATACAAGCCATTCGTGAAACGGTAACCGATGATTTTGAGATTAGTATTCAACTCACCTCAAAAGTGACTTCAGGACGCTCTAAATCCTCTATATTGCCTGGTGTCAAAAATATTATTGCCATTGCTTCTGGTAAGGGGGGCGTTGGCAAATCTACCATTGCTACCCATCTGGCGCTGGCGTTATCCAACCATGGTGCACATGTGGGACTATTAGATGCAGATATATTTGGACCATCTATTCCGACGATGTGGGGTTGCGAAACCATTAAACCAACTGTAGGCAGAGAGGCCGGTAAAAATTTTATTATACCTATAAGTTGCCATAATGTGAAATTGCTTTCTATTGGCTTTTTATCCAATATGGAAGAGGCCATTGTATGGCGTGGGCCTATGGCCAGTGCTGCTTTTAAGCAATTATTACAAGATGCAAATTGGGGTGTGCTAGACTATTTATTGATCGACCTACCCCCTGGTACCAGTGATATTCACCTTACTTTGGTACAAAGTATTTCTGTTACAGGGGTAGTAGTGGTTACTACACCACAAAAAATTGCATTAATAGATGCCATAAAGGCGATTGCTATGTTTAAAAAGGAGCAAATCAAGGTGCCTATACTGGGATTGATAGAAAATATGTCCTACTTTTCAACAGGAAAAACAGACTCCCCCCATCTCTATCATATTTTTGGAAAGGATGGAGGTAGATTACTGGCAAAACAAGCATCCATACCTTTTTTAGGCGAAATTCCATTGCTTTCTATGATTTGCCAACAGGGAGATGTAGGTGTACTATCTGGGCAAACTATCGAGCCTTTTAACACAATTGCGGAAAAATTAGCACAACAAGTAGCCATCCAAAATGCCACCTATGCTTGTGCAACCAATGGCGTTAACTGAACGCTATTCATTTTGTGCTTCAATTTTATCCAACAGAATCTTTGTACGGGGGTTTGGGTAGGCTTGGTATATTTCAATTTGTTGTTTAAATTTAAACAAGCATTTGGTCTAAATGTTTAAGAACTGTTTAGCCTCTTTATATTGCATTGCAATATGTTAAAAAATGATTATAACCCAAGACAAGCCAACTAAGGTCGGTATGCAACCGCCTACTGACCTATCTCCAAAAGAATGTATTTTTTGTCAAATGATAGCTGGACAAGCACCTTGTCATAAGGTATGGGAAGAGGTAGATTATATGGCTTTTTTATCTATATTTCCTAATACAGAGGGGTTTACGGTGGTAATACCTAAACGCCACCTAAGTAGCTATATTTTTGATCATGACTCAGAAGAGATCAATGGGTTAATGGCAGCAGCTAAACAAGTATCTAACCTATTGGTGCATAAGTTTTCAACCGTTGCTAGAACAGCTCTTGTATTTGAAGGATATGGTGTAACCCACTTACATGCCAAATTAATCCCTCTGCATGGTACCAAAGATGGTACGTGGAAGAATCTGGCCCCCATGATTAAAACCAAATTTGATCAATACCCTGGTTACATTTCTTCTCATGATGCGGCGCGGCAATCGGATGAAAAATTAGCAGAAATAGCTAACTTTTTAAAAAATTAGTATCTGTTAGAAGCAACAATCGTAAATTTTGAAATAAATTTCCTACCATATACTTCTAATCAATAGGACTTAATTATTAGATTATTGTATAGATAATATACATTTCTAATTTTTTTGGTATACTCCACTACTATTGTCAAAAAAATAAAAACCTATTGGGACGCGTGTGGATATTTTTGATGGGTGGTTAGAAAAAATATTAGATGCATGCAACGGATCAAAAATTATAAGAAAGATCAAAACACTTTGGTAAAAATTCATTAGATTCATAAAAAGAAGGCTAGGCAACCAGCTTTATTGCAAGCTTGTGATTTGGGAATATGATAAACAGTATGTTTCAGGTCAAAATAGGCACTATCTGTTCACCCATCTGGTAACGTTACTTTTCAAACAGTGCAAAAAACTATTTGTAAAAAATTGCGGTAAGACAGTACGACCTTACTAGATAGCACATCCAATCGTTCAGCTGGAAGGGCAGGGAAATAGCTTGTGCAATGCGTTTTGACCAGAAGTCTGAATAAGTATCAGTAAGCAGCTTGGCGGAAAATAATCGAACCATCTAATAAAGGATTAATTATTATATCATGAATCAATTTGAAACATTAAAAACATTGGTACTTTCACTAGAAGATGAGTTTTATAAATTCTACGAAAAGAACAATAAAGCAGCTGGAGGAAGAATTCGTAAGGGTATGCAGACGCTAAAAAAAATTGCACAAGAAATCCGAATGAATGTATTGGCCTCTAAAGTACCTATCCACGATCTGAAGGATTCAGATAATATAGTGGACTGAAAAATCAGGACAGTTTTTATTTAATTTTCTTTCCTATTGTTGTCCATGTTCTAGCCTGCATTTTTTAAATGACTAATATAAGCCTTCATAGGTTTCTTATAGTTCATGCTAGAATGAAATCTTTGATAATTATACTTATTCATGTAGATGTTAATACCTTTTTTTAGCTCTTTAAGGCTTTTAAGGCTCTGTCGCGTTTTTTTAAGATATTTTGGTTTTTGAATTTAAAATTCAGTTATAAAATAGCTGGATGGCGTAAGGGATCCACTTGATGCATCATGTTATATATTTTACCGACTATTTCTTCTATATTAGGTTTAGAAAAATAGTTTCCATCGTCTCCATAGGCTGGGCGATGTGGTTTGCTGCTAATCGTTATCGGTGCTTCGTTCAACATAGCGTAACCGTTCTGCTCTTCCAATACTTGTTGCATCATATAGGCAGTTGTACCGCCTGGGACATCTTCATCTGCAAAAACAATACGATTGGTTTTTGCCAATGATTGTACAATACTATGATCTATATCAAAGGGTAATAAAGTCTGTACATCAATGACTTCACATTCAATGGCTAACTTTGAAAGTCTATCCGCTGCAGCACAAACAATTCGACACATTGCACCATAGGTTACAATCGTCACATCTTTGCCTACACGAAGTAGTTCTGGTACGCCTATCGGTATGGCCATGGTTGCTACATTATTAGGCATAGGTTCCTTTAAGCGGTAACCGTTCAAACACTCAATGATTAAAGCAATGTCATCTGAACGCATCATAGTATTGTAAAAACCAGCTGCTTGGGTCATATTGCGGGGTACTAGTAGGTAGATCCCCCTTATGGCATGCATAATGCTCGATATATAAGAACCAGCGTGCCAAATACCTTCTAGGCGGTGGCCTCTTGTCCGAATGATCATAGGTGCTTTTTGTCCTCCTTTTGTTCTATACAGCAGTGTAGCTAAATCATCTTGTATAATCTGTAAAGCATAAGGGAGATAGTCTAAATATTGTATTTCAACGATCGGTCTTAGCCCACGCATGGCTGCACCAATGCCTTGGCCTATCATAGTACATTCTCGAATGCTCGTATCAGTTACGCGTAATGGACCATATAGTGCCTGTAGACCTGCAAAACCCTGGTTTACATCACCTATTTTGCCTAAATCTTGTCCAATTGCAAAAACACGACCATCGCGTTCTAATAACGATTTAAAACAGCTACATAATATTTCTCTACCGTCTACCTGTGCAGGATTTTCTGTATAAATAGGAGGTATTCCTTTTACATATAAAGCAGCACTTCTAGAGTGGCTATAAAGATGGCTACTAAATCTGTTTGTGTTGTTTCTTATATTTTTGTGCCACCAAGCCAGTAGACCCTTTTTATGGACATACGGTATCTCTCGTAATGCATAGAGTGCTTGATCTGCTGCTTGGGTGATATCTAAGTGACGAAGATATGGTTGTGCAAGGGTATGCATAATAGTAGACCACTCATTCGTATTGGCTAGCTCTTGGGGCAATACGATATCGTTTAACAAAGCCAGTAGCTCATTTTTTGTTTGGTTATGGTCATGGATACAGCTATTCCATGCAGCTTGCTGCGCTAATTTTACTTTTTTATCTGATTCTAAAGCAATCTTTTGGATGGTTTCCTCATTGGCTATCCCACTTTCTATCATCCATGTTGCCATCTTTGGTAGGCAGTCATATGCTTTTTCCCATCTTAATCGTTTGGCCGACTTATACCGTTCATGAGAGCCAGATGTAGAATGGCCTTGTGGTTGGGTCAGTTCTTTAACATGAATCAATACAGGCACATGTTCGGTTCTACAGATGGTGACGGCCTGATAATAGGTATGACATAAAGCGAGATAGTCCCATCCCTTTGCAACAAATATTTCATAGCCCGCTTTTCCCTTGGTCCGTTTAAAGCCTGCTAAAACGGCAGAAATGTCTCCCTTAGTAGTATGATAGGGTTGCGGAACAGAGATACCATACCCATCATCCCAAATAGAAATACACATAGGTACTTGTAAAACTCCGCCTGCATTAATCGTTTCAAAAAACATACCCTCTGAAGTACTTGCATCACCAATGGTGCCAAAGGCCACTTCATTCCCTTTATTAGAAAAGTTTTTTTGTATGTTTTGAAAATGGGTAGCGCGGTATAATTTAGAAGCATAAGCCAGTCCCAATAATCTTGGCATTTGTGAAGCCGTACAGGATAGATCA
Source organism: Candidatus Cardinium hertigii (assembly GCF_050864855.1). GTDB lineage: Bacteria > Bacteroidota > Bacteroidia > Cytophagales > Amoebophilaceae > Cardinium > Cardinium hertigii_C. Next base: position 30,677 of record NZ_JBOZWW010000039.1, on the reverse strand, counting down.
GCGGAAACATTTTTACGGGTGAGTTGATTCAACCAATTGCCTGCTCCATCTATAAATCTTGTTGCAAAATGGCTGTTCATCATTCTCCCCCCAGAAGCCGGATCAGCCTCTATAGAAGCATGTGCATATAATTGCGCAAAATATTGTTGCAAAGTGAGCGCACCAATGGCAAACATAAAAGTTTGGTCTCTATAGTAGCCGGAACGCCAATCTCCAGCTTGAAAATATTTTGCCATAGCTAGTTGAGCCACTTCTTTACCATCTCCAAAAATGCCAAATTTGGCCTTTCCTGCAAAGACTTCTTTCCGTGCCAAGATACTTGCTGCTCTGCTCTCACAAGCTATTCGATAGTCATTCAGTACTTCAGTAGGCGTAATGGATAAGGCGTTTAACATATGCTTTCTATAGTGCAAACCGCTTACTAGATTTTAAATTAAAAATATACCATTGTAAATTTAGATGCTTTTTATCCAAAATCATTACGTATCGCTATAATTATATGGTCACTCCGTAGCCTGAAACGCCTTTATAACATAGTTGAATGGATATGGCCACAATTGTATGATGGCTAAACACTGACTAATTGTCAGCGCCTCTTCATCTATACTTTATAATTTTATCTATTTAAGCAGTTTGGCATGAAATCTGCTTTAGTACAGGTCAGATTAGAATGTGTGTAACCAACTTGGCGTGTTGTACACATATCTTAATGTAGATGTATACGATCAACCATTATTATAATATATAAGTTATGAGCAAGCTTCATATAAAACCGTTAGCTGATCGGGTTCTAGTAGAACCTGCAGCAGCTGAAGAAAAAACAGCTGGTGGAATTATTATTCCTGATAGCGCTAAAGAAAAACCTCAAAAGGGAAAAGTGGTTGCAGTAGGGCCAGGTAAGAAAGATGAACCTATTACCGTTAAAGTAGGGGATCACGTGCTTTATGGCAAATATAGTGGTACAGAGTTACATATAGATGGAATATCCTATCTCATTATGAAAGAATCAGATATCTATGCTATTACCTAATGGGTAGTATACATAATCAATTAAATTCTTATAACCTTATTAAACTAATATACAATGGCAAAGAATATAATTTTTGATGCAGAAGCACGAGAGAAGCTAAAGAGAGGTATTGATACCATGGCCAATGCAGTGAAGGTTACCCTAGGTCCAAAAGGTAGGAATGTTATTTTAGATAAAAAGTTTGGCGCTCCTAGTGTGACCAAAGATGGTGTATCGGTGGCAAAAGAAATTAGTCTAAAAGATCCTGTAGAAAATATGGGTGCACAACTGGTGAAAGAAGTAGCTTCTAAAACAGCGGATAGCGCTGGAGATGGTACGACTACTGCCACGCTCTTGGCCCAATCTATTTTTACACATGGTATTAAAAATGTGGCTGCAGGGGCTAATCCGATGGACATCAAACGTGGTATAGACAAAGGTGTAACAGCCGTTGTTAAAAAGTTGCAGGAAATCTCTAAAAAGATCAATGATTCTAAAGAAATAGAACAAGTAGCCACTATTTCCGCTAATAGCGACTCTAAGATTGGTAAAATGATTGCAGATGCTATGGAAAAAGTGGGCAAAGATGGCGTGATTACAGTTGAGGAAGCAAAGGGAACAGAAACAGAAGTAAAAGTAGTAGAGGGAATGGAGTTTGATCGAGGCTATCTGTCTCCTTATTTTGCAACCAATACAGAAAAAATGGAAGTAGAGCTTTCCAATCCTTATATTCTGATTTGTGATAAGAAAATTTCTACTATGAAGGATCTGCTTCCTATTTTAGAAGCTGTTTCTCAAAGTGGCAGACCATTGGTAATCGTTGCCGAAGATATAGATGGTGAAGCATTGGCTACCCTTGTTGTAAATAAAATTCGGGGTATTTTACGTGTAGCTGCTGTAAAAGCACCTGGTTTTGGTGATAGAAGAAAAGCAATGCTAGAAGATATTGCGGTACTTACAGGAGGCACCTTAATTGCGGAAGAAAAAGGTTGTAAACTGGAAAGTGTTACTTTGGACTATTTGGGTACTGCAGAAAAAATCAATATCGATAAAGATCGTACGGTTATTGTACATGGTGGCGGAAATAAGAAAGACATCGAAGCGAGGATCGCCCAAATTAAGGCACAAATAGCACATGCTACTTCTGATTATGATAAAGAAAAACTCCAAGAGCGTTTGGCAAAGTTATCTGGTGGTGTAGCCATCTTGTATATTGGTGCTGCTACAGAAGTAGAAATGAAAGAGAAAAAAGACCGTGTAGATGATGCGTTGCATGCCACAAGAGCTGCTGTACAAGAAGGTATTGTGCCAGGTGGCGGCGTTGCATTGTTGCGTGCAGCAACCTCTGGATCATTGGATACCCTAGCTGTAGAAAATGAAGATGAACAAACAGGTGCCAAAATTTTGAGGCTTGCATTAGAGTCGCCTTTGCGAACCATTGTAGCCAATGCAGGTGGTGAGCCATCTGTAGTGGTCCAACGTGTAAAAGAAGGTACTGATTCTTTTGGATACAATGCGCGTACAGATGTGTTTGAAGATCTCTACAAAGCAGGGATTATTGATCCAACTAAAGTAACCAGATTGGCGCTAGAAAATGCAGCTTCTATTGCTTCTCTTTTATTGACCACAGCTTGTGTAGTAGCAGATGATCCAGAAGATGAAAAACCTGCTCCTATGCCTCAAATGGGTGGTGGAATGGGTGGCATGATGTAACCTATTGCTTGATGGCCATCTATTGGTCCAATCAAGGTGATCGGTTGGATACCGATCACCTTATATCCTCTATCCTAATATCAAATCCTTTCCCTCATGCCACTGTTATTTGGCTTATACAACTCCATTTAGTAAACGATGCATCTTCCTCATACGCTTGCTTACTTTAGTGACTTAGTAGTGGTTACAGCTGGCCAAGTACTTCTTCAAGCAGCTAATTCTCCGATTACCGAATTAATCATAGACAGCAGAAATAAAACCACTACTCCATTTCCTATTTTTTTTGCCATTGTAGGCATTAACCACGATGGACACGATTATATAGCAGCAGCTTATGAAAAAGGGATCCGTCAGTTTGTTGTAGCCCACGCATATCATTGTGCTATGGTAGAAAAATTCAATGGGGTCAATATCCTACAAGTAACCAATACCTTAGAAGCTTTACACCAATTTATTGCTTTTTACCGCTCGAAATATCAGTTACCGGTATTGGGCATTACGGGTAGCAATGGCAAAACCATTGTAAAAGAATGGATGCATGAATTTTTATCTAGAAAGTATACAACGGTTAGCAACCCTCAGAGTTACAATTCTCAGGTGGGTGTCCCACTTTCCATAAGCCTATTACAACCCAGCCATGCATATGGCATCTTTGAAGCAGGTATTGGGCAAACAGGTGAAATGGCCAGATTAGCACGACTGATTCAACCGACGCATGGATTGATTACCAACATTGGCCCTGCCCACAGCCAAGGCTTTCAAAACATCACTCAAAAAATTGAGGAAAAAATAAAATTGTTTACCAGCTGTACAACCATTTATTATTGTAAAGACCATCAACCCATTCATCTAGCCATGATGGATCTATATGGTAGGACAAAAGTACTGGTAAATTGGTCTTTTGATAACCAAAAAGCAGATTACAAGGTTGTTTACAAACGGCTAAGCAACCAAACCACCCTACACATTACTACAACCACCCAAAGCAACACTTTTGTAATTCCCTTTCGGGATAAGGCTTCCATAGAGAACATAACCCATTGTCTGGTCTATCTACTAGACAATGGATTTGATCCCCGACCATTGCAACGTTCACTGTTGCAGCTTACCTCCATACCGATGCGTATGACCCTTAAAGCGGGCATCCATCGCTGCCAGATCATAGACGATACCTACACCAATGATATGGTTAGCCTAACCATTGCATTAGATTTTATGCAACAACAACAGCCAACGAAACGAACCGTTATTTTAACCGATATATTACAATCTGCTACACCTGATCACCAATTGTATCAGGAACTAGCTGCCTTATTGACCCAGCATACCATCCATCGACTGGTCGGTATTGGCCCCATGATCTGCCACTATAAAACACTTTTTTCCATACCAGAAACCATATTTTTTAATGGTATAGAAGATTATTTGGCACAAAAGCCAGCCTTTAAAGATGAAACCATCTTAGTAAAGGGAGCACGTACGTTTCGATTAGAACGAGTGGTGCAAACCATAGAAAAAAACAGTCATGGCACCATTTTAGAGATCGATATGCATGCGATCAGACATAACCTCTCTTACTTTAGGAAACAACTAAATGTAGGCACCAAAATTATGGCTATGGTAAAAGCTTCTTGCTACGGCAGTGGTAGCAGTAACTTTGAACTAGCTTCTGTACTACAGCGCCATGGTGTGGAGTACCTAGGGGTCGCTTATATGGATGAGGGCATCTCTTTGCGTCAAAAAGGCATCACCTTGCCGATTATGGTGATGAATCCAACCGATGATCATTTTGATGCCATCTTAGACCATCATTTAGAACCAGAAATATACAGCTTGCCATTATTAGATGCATTGGCTTCTTTTATAGCAGAAAGACCCGTCCAATCTATACCCATTCATCTTAAATTAGAAACAGGCATGCACCGTTTGGGTATAGCAGAGACGGAGTTAGACCAGCTGATAGAACAGTTGAAACAAATGCCCAGTCTACATATAGTCAGTATTTTTAGCCATTTAGCTGCTGCACAAGCAGACCTGCACGATGCATATACCCTGGTACAGGCAGAACGGTTTGTAAAAATGGCACAATATATAGAAAAACAGCTGGCCATAAAGCCTTTGAAACATTTTTTAAACACCAATGGTATCGTACGTTTTCCACAATTTCAATTTGATATGGTACGACTAGGCATTGGCCTACATGGTGTAGGCGTTGATCAAACCATACAGCCCCATTTGTTACCCGCCAGCAAGCTTAAAACTACTATTTCACAGGTCAAATCTATTCAAAAAGGCGATAGCATAGGCTATGATCGCAAAGCCATAGCTACACAAGCGATGACCATTGCGACCATACCTATAGGTTATGCAGATGGTTTAAGCAGATCATTTGGGTGCGGCAAAGCCACTGTGGTCATCCAAGGCCATGAATGTCCTATTATAGGCAATGTATGCATGGATATGGCGATGGTCGACGTTACAGGTCTAGCCTTAAAACGTGGTGATGAAGTGATTATTTTTAGTGCAGAACATCCAATAGATAGACTAGCCCAACGGATAGGTACTATTTCTTATGAATTACTTACCCAAATAAGCCAAAGGGTAAAACGTGTGTATTATACTTAAATATCTATTTTCTAGTTCATTCCGTTTGGAACGGTATCTATTTTTTCTTATCATGATACTTGCCAGTCAACAAAAAAGGAAAGCAATATTTCCGTATGATTTGTTTTTTATAATTGCGGCTTTTTCCTTTGTTAAACTTAAGCAGTCGGCATAATTAGTTATAGACGGCAGTCTACTCTATTGTAATGCTTCTGCTTGGTGTTGAATGGTTTACGATAAAGTATCATTCATAATTAGTCGGCCCTGAAATATTATTTTTGAATAAATTTATTGAATGGATATTTCTTTATAATATATATGGTTTATCAGGCGCTCTATTTTTCTTACCCAAGATATAGGTATAACTGGTTTTGGATTAAGAATTTTAATTATATAGGTTTTAATTTATTTGACTGTGAGGGTATTAAGAATAATTTTCTTGTAATCAGTCGTAGGTTATGAGCAATAGCACATAAAATAACGTTAAGTTTATCTCCTAAAATACCTTTCAAATAGTTAACGGATAATTTACCATCGGCTTTCATATGACCGATATGCGGTTCAATAGAAGATCTTCTTTTTATAGCTTTTTTTAGAGCAGGGGTTATACCCCTTTTAGAACCACTTATAAATATATCACATTCATTAACAGGAATATTATGACCTCTATAGGCTTTATCTACGAAAGCATATTTTACCTTGGTACCAGATAATTGCTCGGCTTGTAATAAACTCTTCTCTAAAGTATGGCCATCATAAGCATTAGGATGTATCGCTTCTGTAGAAACAATTAAACCTTTTTTATGGGTCAATGTAAATTGTACTTTACAACCATACTCATAAGGATTTCTAGACTTACCTTTACTCACACAGTAGACCGAGGGTTCATGGATACTATAAACTTTATCTTTACTATTTTTTGATTGATTTATAAGTTTTTTACTTATAGATAGTAGGCGCGTAAATTGGTTGCGTATTAGATCATCACAGGATGCTATAGAACGTTCTACATCTCTTATTACCCGACCAAGATAGGTTTTTAATGTTTTAACGCCCTTGGATAAACGTTTATACTGTTTGGCATGAGCATACCTATCAACTTTACGTTTAATAGATAGACCTAACCGCTGATAAGTTTGACGCAGTTTAATACCTGTTTTCTTGGCTATACTGACCAGTTTTTCTCTGGCTTTATTAAGCAAAGAAGAGTCAGTTGGGTAACGGATATTTTTCTCCATTACAGTAGTATCAGCTATAACTTTTTCAAGTTCTTTTCGGGTCACTACTTTTTTTTTTAGCGATAAGTCTATAGTCATAGATAAGATTTTATTGAGACCTTCTTGACCTAATCTATGGCGCCAACGGGTCAATGAACTGGGGTTACAAGGCACCTTAAACTGAAAATAATCATATCCACAAAAGTATTGCCAATAAGGGTTTTCTACCCATCTAACCACTACTTGTTCATCAGAAATATTATACATATGACTGATAATGAGAAGACCTATAATTAAACGAATAGGCAAAGGAGGTTGACCAGGTCCATAGCTAAAACCGCGGTCTAAATCTGATGCTAAGGAGTGCCAAGGAATCGAATCAGATAACTGGAATAAAGGATGTTTCGGGTTAAGAAAACTAGATAAGCGTTGCTCAAACAAACGCTCAAGGCTATTATTTATTTTCTTAGATTTCATCCTTATTTTGCAAGCTTTTTATACAAAACAACTCTAAAACTGGTTATTAACCAATACAAATTTAACCATTTATTTGCTGATTAACAAATAATTATACAGTATTTCAGGACCGACTAATTAAACATTAATAGCTATGAGAAAAATAAACAGTAGAGTAGGTCTATGCATTGGATTATTAACCGTCCATGCTTTGTCTTCTTGTACCAGCATAAAGCAAGGAATAGGTACAAAGAAGCTTAAAAAGCCGATGCAAACCATGTTAGGTGCTGCTCTATTTTCTAATGTAATGGGTACCCCTATTCCTACAAACATGCCATCTCTATCCAATGCAACTGGGTTGAGTAACAGTACTGCTATGGGTACCACATTAAATCCATACGACCTATCAACTACAGAGGCCTTCAACGCAAGTGAAGTACATCCATATGCATGTAAGGATGCTATGATGGGTATCGATATGCTGAATGCAAAGCGTGGTCCATATGGGATGACACTTTTAATGGATGCAGCAGCAGGTGGTCGTATAGAAGAGCTTGAACAACTAATACGCAATAAAGCAGATCTGAATGTCCAAGATAATAACGGGAGAACTGCTTTAATGTATGCAATAGCAAATGATAAAATAGATGTTGTTAAAATATTGACAGAAAACAATTTATTAACAGACAGTACTGCAGATTCCAAGATAGAACTTTTGAACGCGGGAGATAAAGAAGGAATAACTCCCTTGATGCGGGCAATTATAAATAATAAAGTACAGACTATCAAGTACTTGCTAAAGAACCAACATGTAAATCTAAATGCAAAAGATCATGAAGGCAAAACTGCTTTAATGTATGGGGCAATAGGTCTTGAGCCAGATATTTATAAGTTATTGGTAGAAAGCAATCGAATAAATCTAAATGCGCAAGATCACGAAGGAAAAACTGCTTTAATGTATGCAATAATGCATCAAAAAAAAGAGAATGCCGAGTTATTGATCAACTATGGGGCATTCATGAGTTTAGGAGATTATGAAGGAAAAACTGCCTTGATGCATGTAGTAATATCTAATATGCCTAAGCAAAAAGACTTTGTTAATTTCTTGATAGACAAAGGGGCAAGCATGGATGTACAAGATGCTTCTGGAAGGACTGCTTTGATGCATGCAGCAATACATGATAGTGTAGATAGTATTGCTCCCTTGCTAGACAAAGGAGCAGATATGAATATAAAAGATCACAAAGGGCTGACTTTTTTAATGCACCATATAATAAATTTTCCAGATCTTGACAAACAACCTATTTTAAATTTGTTACAAAATAGACGGTTCAACCTGGAAGAACAAGATCATGAAGGAAAGACCGCTTTGATGTATACAGCAATACATGGTAAATTATTGTATGCTTCAGTATTGATAAAAGAAAAAGCAGATTTACATGCAAAAGATCATGATAAAATGACTCCTTACGCGCATGCAATCCGTTCTGGCCAATTTGGAATAGCTGAGTTCTTAGAAAAACATGGAGCAGATCCGAATGAATAAATACAACGGCCTAAACATCTATTTAGGCCAGTCAAAGGCGTTAACCAAAGGGTTTCATCTTAACGAAATCTTTTAAACGTCCTATACAAAAATAGGGAACATTATGTTCCCTATTTTACTATTATCGTTCCGTTTATATTGAACCTTTATAGTCTATCCACTAGTTTATTCATATTGGTTTATTACAACCCTTTTTAATCAAAGACAATGCATGTACATTATCTTTCAAAAAGCCTAAAAAGGCTCTTTCAAAACTTAGCCGTTAAAAAGCGTCCCTTATAGATAACGCATCAAACCGTTTAGTCAAGCCTACCAGAAGTATACCTTCTATTTTACGATTTGTAAAGTCCCGTTTCTTTCAGTAATTTTTACACAGCGTATGATTTTAGGCTACTACTTTATCAAAAAAAGCAGTAGCGCATTGCTTATGTTCACGTTTTGTAGTGCATCTTTTATAGCCATCGCAAGTCCATCGTATAACAGCAGCTAATTAAGTAATACAATGATTCATATTTTAATCGATGGTCAAACCAATTCATTTCCCAAAGGGATTACTGGTTTAGCCATTGCCCAACAACTTGGCACAGCTGTTGATGTGTTAGCCGTTCAGGTAAATGGGGTCCTTTATGACCTTACCCGTCCTATTGAGGTAGATGCTACCCTTCATTTCCTTAGATGGGAAGATGAAGCAGGGAAGCAGCTCTTTTGGCACTCTTCTGCCCACCTTTTGGCTGCGGCATTGACGCTATGTTATCCAGGGGTTACCTTTGGTATAGGTCCTCCTATTGCAGAAGGATTCTATTATGATGTCGATTTAGGACCTCATCCTACAAATACCTTAGATCTAGCAGCCATAGAAAAAGAGATGATTAGACTGGCCCAGCGCAAGGATCCATTTGTACGTCGCGTCATTTCCAAACAAGAAGCCATTGCTTTTTTTACTCAAAAAAAAGATCCTTATAAATTAGAGCTATTAGAAGGACTGGAAGACGGCACCATTACCTTTTATCAGCAAGGTGATTTTGTTGATTTATGTAAGGGGGCTCATTTGCCCCATACTGGGTGGATCAAAGCGGTTAAAATTTTAAATGTTTCAGCTGCTTATTGGAGAGGGGATGCAAAAAATAAACAGCTCACCCGTATCTATGGCATCACCTTTCCAACTAAAAAAGAGCTGACTGATTTTTTATATAGACGAGCAGAAGCCCAAAAAAGAAGCCATGTAAAAATTGGAAAAGCACTTGGCCTCTTTACTTTTTCTGAAAAGGTAGGACTGGGGCTGCCCCTTTGGTTGCCTAAGGGTGCATTATTGTGTGATACATTGGTCCAGTTTCTTAAAAAAGAGCAAATCAAACGAGGATACCAGCCAGTGGTTACCCCCCATATTGGCCATAAGGCACTGTATATAACCTCTGGCCATTATGAAAAATACCAAACCGATTGCTTTCAACCCATTCATACCGCTGAGGAAGAATACCTCCTAAAGCCTATGAACTGTCCCCATCATTGTGAGATTTATACCAGTGCCCCCCGCTCGTATAAGGAGTTACCCATCCGTTTGGCAGAATTTGGTACCGTCTATCGGTATGAATTACATGGTGCCTTGCATGGATTGACCCGAACGCGCTGTTTTACCCAAGACGATGCCCATATTTTTTGCCGTTCAGACCAAGTGGCAGAAGAGTTTGCCAAGGTAATTGATTTGGTACGTTATGTATTTGGCCTATTTGGTTTTAAGGACTATACCGCGCAACTCTCTTTTAGAGATCCCAATAGCAATACTTATATGGGAGATGCCCAAGATTGGGATCTGGCAGAAGGAGCCATTCAAGCGATTGCTCAAGAAAAGGGTTTGCAAACTACGGTTGTCCTAGGGGAAGCTGCTTTTTATGGACCAAAGGTTGATTTTATGGTAAAAGATGCCTTGGGGCGTAGTTGGCAATTGGGTACGGTACAGTTGGATTACCAGCTTCCTATTCGCTTTGATCTAACCTATATGGGGGCTGATGGCCAAAAGCATCGACCGGTTATGATCCATCGTGCGCCATTTGGTTCATTGGAGCGCTTTATAGCCATTCTAATAGAGCATACAGCAGGAAAATTTCCACTCTGGCTAGCCCCAGAACAAGTAGTAGTTTTATCCCTTTCGGATAAATATGCCAGCTATGCCACGGAAGTCCAACAGAAGCTATTGGAAAAGGAGATACGTACTGCCTTAGATATTAGAAGTGAAACCATTGGTAAAAAAGTTCGTGAAGCTACTTTACGCAAAGTTCCTTATATCCTAGTCGTTGGCGAAAAAGAAATGACCGATGAAACCGTTGCCATTCGAAAACAAAACAACCAAATCAGTATGCCTTTAAATGATTTTATCCAGCAAATTGCTGCAGAAATAGCTAATATGGCACTTGTGGTATAAGCTAACCAGTGGGTGTACGCATTGCAATAATGATTGTAAATACTAGGTTTGTTAGCAAATGGGTTAGTTCTATTTAGACTAATGTTAGAAATTTTTATACCATCAAAAATGTAAAACCATGCAATGGACCATACCAGAATTGATAAATCGATTTGGTGCCAGGCCGATGGGTGGTGTCGATGCAGTCCTCACCCATCTTTGTACCTTGGGGGAAGGAAGCCCAGGAGGGCTTAGTTTTTTTGTAACTCCACAATATGCTGATGATTTTTACCGAACCAAAGCTTCTGCTGTTTTGGTTGCTAAAAATTTCAAGCCAGTTGTACCTGTAGCCGCTGCTTTGATAGCTGTGGAAGATCCTTACGGCTGTTTTTGTCGCCTCATAGAGGAAGTACACCAAGAAAAAATGGCTCCCAAATGGGGCATAGAATTTCCTTCTTATATAGGCAGGCAGGTTACACTAGGAGAAAATGTGTACAGAGGCGCTTTTTCCTATATTGGCCACCATGTAGTTATAGGCAAAGGGGTAAAAATTTATCCACATGTCTATGTAGGAGATTATGTCACCATTGGCGATGATACCATACTCTATAGTGGTGCCAAAATAGCCCCTTATACGGTAATAGGTAGTCGATGTGCCATCCATGCTAGCGCAGTCATTGGCAGCCCTGGTTTTGGTTTTATAACCCATGCAGATGGCACTGCCAAACGTATTCCCTCAGTTGGTCATGTGTTATTGGAAGATGACGTAGAAGTTGGTGCCCATACTACTATAGATGCCGCTACTGTAGGACGCACCATAATAGGAAAAGGCACCAAGATAGATAATTTGGTGCAAATCGCTCATAATGTTCAAATAGGGCAACATGCCGGTATTGCGGCACAAGTGGGGATTGCTGGATCTACTAGGATAGGGGATTATAGTAAGTTGGGTGGTCAAACAGGTGTGGCAGGCCATCTCCACTTGGGCGATCGTCTTACAGCAGTTGGTCGAGCCGGTATTACCCGTTCTTTTCCAAAAGGCAATATTACCCTTTCCGGTACACCTGCTTTTGAAAATAAAAAATTCTTAGCGTGCTATGCCAGGTTTAAAAATCTCGCACCATCAAAAAAGTAGCAAAGCAATATAGATGATACTTTTTTCTGGATCAAAGGATTTTGTATAACTTTTAAAAATATTTAAGATGCAACGGCTACAACAGACCATTCAACGTATCATTTCCTTTGAAGCCATTGGCCTCCATACGGGTAAAAAAATTAAGGCTACCTTAACCCCTATGCCTATTGATACCGGTATACAATTTCAACGGGTTGACCTCCCCAATCAACCTATTGTAGAAGCCTGCATAGCCCATGTAGTGGCAACAGAAAGGGGTACTATGCTTGAAAAAAATCAGGTACAAGTGGCTACGGTAGAACATTGGCTAGCAGCGCTAGCAGGGTTGCAAGTGGATAATATTTGTATGCAGCTAGATGGGCCAGAAGTACCAGATTTAGATGGTAGTGCCTTAGGTTTTGTACACCTTTTATTAGAAGCCGGTCTGTTGCAACAAGAAGCATCACAAAAGTTTTTTACCATTAAGGAAAAATTTGTCTACAATGACCCTGATACAGAAAGCCATTATACGCTGTATCCCGATACAGATTATAGCTTGCATGCAACCATTTCCTACAATAGATGGCCCATTGGGCACCAATATGCAACCCTCTTCACCTTAGCCCGTTTTAAGGAAGAAATAGCCGCTGCCCGCACTTTTATCTATTTGGATGAAATCGTTGCCTTGTATCAGAAGGGATTGCTACAGGGAGGAGATCCTACCAAAGCGGTCATTTTCTCTGATCATACCGACCCTACAGAACAGTTGGAGCAACTTACCCACTTATTTGATAAAAAAGTTGAAAATGTAGTAACCCCTAGCCCCTCCAGTCTATCTGCGCTACGGTATATCAATGAACCAGCGCGTCACAAATTATTAGACCTTATCGGTGATGTGGCCTTATTGGGTAGACCTTTGCAAGGGAAACTGGTTGCCCATCAGCCCGGCCATGGGGCCAATATACGTTTTGTGGCTGCTTTGAAAAATCACTTGTTCAGACAAGCCACCCCCCCTATTTGTGACCTACAGGCTAAGCCCCAGTTAAATGTAGAACAAATTAGTAAAATGCTACCCCATCGTTATCCTTTTCAATTGGTAGATAAGATTATGGAATTAGGTGACACCCATGTGATTGGGATTAAAAATGTAACCATTAATGAGCCCTTTTTTCGAGGCCATTTTCCTGGTACACCTATTATGCCTGGTGTGCTTCAGGTAGAGGCATTGGCCCAAACGAGTGGTATATTGGCGTTGCATAAAGTACCAGATCCCGCGCGATATCTAACCTACTTTCTTGCCATTGATCGCTGTAAATTTCGTCGTATGGTGGTGCCTGGAGATACCCTAGTGTTACATTGTGTATTGCTGACAGATATAAAATTTAGTACTACGCAAAAACAGTCTGTAGCCATTGCAAAGGTAAAAGGACGCATTTTTGTAGGTGAAAATTTGGCGTGCGAGGCAGTTTTATTGGCTCAAATGGTCAAACAACATGAAGCAATCTGATATCCATCCCGGTGCTATGCTGGGGAAATCGGTAAACATAGGCAATTTTGTAACGATTCAAGAAGATGTAGTCATAGGTGACGGTACCTATATAGGGCCTCATGTGACCATTATGTCTGGCAGTCGTATAGGCAAAAATTGCCAAATTTTTCCAGGTGCAGTGATTGGTGCCGTGGCGCAGGATCGAAAGCCAGCCACCTTGAAAACCTATGTAGAAGTCGGAGATCATACCGTTATACGTGAATTTGTTACCCTCAATAGAGGCACTTTGGGTGATACCATTATAGGTGCGCATGTATTGCTCATGGCCTATGTACATGTCGCCCATGATTGTATGGTTGAAGATCATGTAACTGTTACCAATGGTGCACAGCTGGCAGGCCATGTCCAACTCCATCACCATGCCGTAATAGGTGGTATGGCAGCCGTTCATCAGTTTATGCGGATAGGGGCCTATAGCATGGTTGCTTCTAAAAGTATTGTGCGTAAGGATGTTCCACCTTTTATTAAAGTAGCACGAGAGCCTTTGCGCTATTGTGGCATCAATCTGATCGCATTACAACGGCATCGTTTTACAAAAGAACAATCCGATACGATACACCATATCTACCGTTTGATCTATCATAGTCAATTGTTGTTGCCCTTGGCATTAGAAGCGGTAGCGAACCAAGTGATCCATTCTAATGAAAAAGAGATGGTGCTCTCTTTTATACGCAATAGTCCCAAAGGCATTGTAAAAAAGACCAATGTATGTGTAATATGAGTCAGAACAGCAGCTTTCCTTCTAAAAAACCTGATAATCTTTTGTTTATAAGTAGAACCTAAAAAACAGCTCATCGGTTGTTTATTACTGCAAAATAAGTTAAATTGCGTAGCATATTATGAATTTATTTCTTATGCTTTATAAGCTAAAATTTTATTGCCAACATTTTTCGATGCTGTTTCATCATTAGAGTTCGTCTACCAACTTTAAAGCCTAAAATTACAAATATTATACAAAATTATGATTAGTAAAAGAACCATATTATTATTGATGTCTCTATGGGTATTTGGTGCCATCTACTATCAAGATTTTAAAAAAAAGCAGTTGCTTGCTACCCCCACTTTAAATAATATATCGGTCCGTCCCATTAATGGTACCGACCCAGTAAGAATTGATGATTCGAGTTCTTCTGATGTAGTTGCCAAGATATATGAAGGGTTATATAACTATCATTGCTTTAAGAGACCATTTGAGTTTGTACCCAATCTTGCTGAAGAAATGCCTACTGTTTCTCCAGATGGCTTGGTCTATACCTTTAAAATTAAAAAAGGTGTCTTATTTCAAGATGATATCTGTTTCCCAAATGGAAAAGGGAGGGAACTCAAAGCAGCTGATTTTGTTTTTAGTTTAAAAAGAATCGTAGATCCTAAAAATACAGTCCCTTATCTTGGTCTGATAGATGGCAAAATTAAAGGATTGGATGCATGGAAAGAACAGTCAGATTATGCCCAAGAAGTAGAAGGGTTGAAAGCCTTGGATGATTATACCCTACAGGTTACCCTTACGGAACCTTGGGTGCTGTTTTTGAATTTTTTAGCTATGCCGATTGCTTTTGTGGTTCCTAAAGAGGCGGTGATGCACTATGGTCCTGAATTTTTAAACCATCCGGTGGGTACAGGTCCTTTTATCCTAGAGGGTGGCTTTAATCCGCAGGCCACGCAATTGACCTTTGTCAAGAATCCTACCTTTAGAGAAGTATTATTTCCTGCTGAAGGAGATGAATTGTATAGGTCTGTAATAGAGCCTTATGCGGGTAAAACGTTGCCTTTGGTAGATAAAATTGTAACGGATATTATTGTTGAAGAGCACCCACGTTGGTTAAAAGTGCAAAATCGGGAGGTTGATATACAACAGGTTAGCGATGCGGGCTTTACATTACGGCTTATCGGACCAACAGGTGAACTTTTACCAGAGTGGAGTGAAAAAGGATTGGTTTTGGAGCAAGTTCCCGGTGCTAGAACTGAGTTATTTGTCTATAATCATAGCCATGATATTTTTAAAAATCCTTATGTAAGGCAGGCTATGTCTATGGCTTTTGATAGGGTATTTTATAATCAAAAATTTTACAAAGGTACTGCGCAACCAGCGCAATCTCTAGTCCCACCTGTGTTAATGGATCATGCCAATGACTTGGAGGATTTATATGGCTATAATCTGGAGCGTGCAAAAGAATATTTGGCTAAAGCAGGTTTCCCAGGTGGACAAGGATTTCCGGTTATTACATTGGATACCCGCTCAGAGACAAGTTATAAAGATAAAGCAGAATTTTTTGCCCAATGTATGGCCCATATTGGCATACAAGTTCAAGTAGTAACCAATATTTGGCCAGAATTGTATAGTAAGGCCATCAAAGGCGCTACTATGATGCACACATTGAGTTGGTCTGCTGATTATCCTGATCCTTGTACTTTCTTTGATTTGATTATGAACAAGAAATTAGTTGGTGCTTACTATGAAAACACTGCATTTAATGCGTTGTTTCATAAGGCTATGAAAACCACCAACGAGGCAGAAAGAAAGCGTTTATATGTAGAGTTGAATAAAATGATAGCAACCGAAGTACCTATGATTTGTTCCGTTCATCCTTCTCTTCAAGTATTACGTTACAACTGGGTTAACAGTGTGCCCCCTAATGACTTTTCTGCATCTCTAGATGTATATATGGCAGTAGATATGGCCCAAAAGGTTAAACCTACCAAGTAATCTTACCTAATCTAGGTATATCCTATCTTCGGGTATACAATAGCGCTTCAGTTTTTTACATTTATTTTTAATGCTGTATTTATGTAGTGTAGGTAGATAGAAGCGATTATTTACCCGAAGTGTAAATAATCGCTTCTATTTTTATGATGTCTCTTTTTCTATATCTCTTAAGAAGGTTGCTCTATGCGCTTTCGGTTATGGTAGGTGTTACTTTTTTAGTTTTTGTGATCTTTAACATGCTTGTAGAAGATCCTACGCTTATCTTACTCGGTAAATATGCTACACCGAAAGCCATGGCTGCGCTCAGCCATCAACTAGGCTTAGATAGGCCTTGGTATCTTCAGTATTGGGAGGTGCTGCAATCTGCTTTCACCTTTAATTTTGGTTGCTCCTGGGCTACCAAGCAGCCTATTTTAAAAACATTTCAACAAGGTGGACTGGTCTCCCTTACCGTTACATTACCTGCTTTTTTGATAGGAAACGGTTTATTGGTATATGTTTCTCTTTGGATGACCCAATATACAGGAACCATTTGGGACCGCCTTCTAGTTATCGGTTGTATGGTCATGAGTAGCATATCTATATTGGTATATATTCTAGCTGGTCAGGTATTTTTTGCTTATCAGTTAAATATTTTTCCAATAATGGGTTATAAAAATGGTTTTTTCGCCTGTGTGCCCTATATCATTTTGCCGACTATTATTCTGGTGTTGCTTCATTTTTGTTATAACTATCGGTTTTATAGAACCATTATGTTAGATGAAGTTTATCAAGACTATGTACGTACTGCACGGGCAAAAGGATTGTCAGAAGAAGTTGTTTTATTTAAACATGTTTTTAAGAACCTTATGGTGCCTATTCTGACAACTTTGGTAAAAGATTTTCCATCTTTATTATTTGGATCTGTAGTGATAGAGAATTTTTTTGGCATACCAGGACTAGGTAATCTTGTAATAAGTGCCGTAAGTCTTTGTGATTTTCCAACCATTAAAGCCGTTACTATAATGGCTGCGGTGCTCAGTATTTTCTGTAATATAGTAGGAGATGTCTTGTATACTTTGGTGGATCCGCGTATAAAATTATAGTATAGATATGTATAAACGTAATCTGCTCCATCAATTTGGTTGTAGCGCAAAGGCTTTAATAAGTAAAAAATTAAACCTTTTTTGTTTTGTAACCTTATTGGGCTATGTGGTCGTGGCGCTATCTACTAAAGTAGGATGGTTGGGCGCTAATTGGCATATACAAGTGGGAGATGCTTGTCAATTACCCAATCGGCTCCATTATTTTGGTACAGATATCTTGGGTAGGAGTGTTTTGGCTAAGGTTTTACATGGTACAGAAGTGGCTATGAGCGTTGGATGTATTGTAGCCTTAGGTGCTGTTCTAATGGGCGCTATCCTTGGTATAGTAGCTGGTTATTTTGGTGGTATGGTAGATACATGTGTGGTTTGGCTGTATACGGTTGTAACGGCTATTCCCACTATAATTTTATTGATGGTCATTGCCTTAGTTTTGGGAAAGGGTATGCAGACAATTTGTATTGCACTGGTTGCAACAGAATGGACTGAAACCTGTCGTTTGATACGTGGTGAAGTAATCCGTCATAAATCTAGAGAATATATTCAAGCAGCTTCAGCGATTGGTGCTAGTAGTGCCCGTAAAATTTTTGTACATCTATTACCCAATATACTACCTTTGACCATTTATCAATTTTCTTTGGTTTTTCAAACTTCTATAAAGCATGAAGTGATTCTGTCTTATTTGGGTATTGGCATTCAAAACAAGCCTAGTTGGGGCATTATGATTAATGATGCCAAAACAGGGTTGTTAAGAGGTATTTGGTGGGAGCTTTTTTTTTCCACAATCGCCATGTTTTTACTAGTATTTGTCTTTAATATTTTAGCTGATACATTGCGGGATCTATTAGATCCAAAGTTAAAAGGTCGATAACCATGAAGGAACAAGTTCTTGAAGTTAAAAATTTATTCACGCAGTATTACACTAGTAATAAGGCGACAACAGTGGTTAATAATGTTTCGTTTGATCTTTGCACGGGTCGTTCATTAGCTATTGTTGGAGAATCTGGTTCCGGTAAATCGGCTATGGCGCTTTCACTGATGCGACTTATTGTTCCCCCTGTTGGTACCATTACCGCAGAAGGTATTTTCTTAGAAGGAAAGGATATTTTACAACTTTCACTCAAGGAGATGCAAGCAGTACGTGGCAATCGTATGGCCATGATCTTTCAAGAACCTATGACGGCACTCAACCCCGTTTTTACCATTGGTGAACAGATTATGGAAACCATTCAGTTGCATCAACAAGTTACACCAAAAGAGGCAAAAATGGGTTGCATAGCGTTATTAACGCTTGTCGGCATATCCGCTCCCCATCAGCGCATGTTCGACTATCCCCATCAGCTATCAGGTGGCATGCGTCAGCGGGTGATGATTGCGATTGCACTGGCTTGTGACCCTGCTGTATTAATTGCAGATGAACCGACTACTGCTTTAGATGTAACCACGCAGGCCCAGATTATGGATCTCATACAAAGACTGCAAGTGGAAAAAAATATGGGCATTATATTGATTACCCATGATCTTGGCATAGTAGCTGAAGCATGTGATGCAGTAGCAGTTATGTATGGTGGTAGCATTGTAGAAAAAAGTCCTGTAGAGGCTATTTTTAATGCGCCATTACATCCCTATACACAGGCGTTATTGGATGCCATTCCTCCTTTGTCTGATGGTAGTCGTCCCCAAAGACTACGTACGATTGGTGGAGTAGTACCCCCTTTATCTGATCTGCCTATAGGTTGTGCTTTTCAAGACCGTTGTCCTTATGTAAAAGACCTATGTAGGGCTAGTAAACCACCGCTTCAAGAAGTAGGTTCTGACCATTCTGTAGCCTGTTTTTATCCCTTACAAGCTATCGCTAAAGATTAAAGGTATGCAACATAAAAAAATTTTATTAGAAGTGCATCGCCTTTGTAAGACTTTTTCAGTCAGCCATCATCTCTTAGGCCATACCATTGGTACAGTATCTGCGTTGCATAATATAAGTTTTACTTTATATAAAGGAGAAACACTAGGTTTAGTAGGCGAATCCGGTTGTGGTAAAACCACACTGGGTAGAACTATTTTGCGCTTGCTTGAGCCTACTAGTGGACGTATTATTTTTGATGGGGTAGATATTACCCATTGTAGTGCGCGCCAGATGCGCAGCATGCGCAAAAGCATGCAAATTATTTTTCAAGATCCTTATGCTGCTTTAAATCCTAGGATGGCTATCCAGCAAATCCTAGAGGAACCTATACAGATTCACCATATGGCTAATGGAAAAGCAGCATCTGCCAAGCGCATCTATCAACTATTGGATTATGTCCAGTTGCCTAGCACTGTTTTGTACAAATATCCACATGAACTTTCTGGAGGACAACGCCAACGCATTTGCATAGCAAGGGCATTAGCCGTTGAACCTAGCTTTATTGTTTGTGATGAAGCCATCGCCGCATTAGATGTTTCCGTACAAGCTCAGGTTATTAATCTTTTAATGGATTTGCAAAAAGAACTAGGGTTAACTTACCTCTTTATTTCGCATGACTTAAGGGTTGTAGAATTTATAGCCGATCAAGTTGCTGTAATGTATTTAGGTAAGATTGTAGAAGCTGCCCCAGCAGCAGAAATTTATAAAAGCCCTACACATCCCTATACAAAAGCGCTTTTTTCTGCTATACCTACTATGCATCCATCTAAGAACAAGGAACGGATTATTTTGCAAGGAGATGTCCCTAGCTCAAGGAACCTGCCTACGGGTTGCTGTTTTCATCCACGTTGCTGGAAAGCTGCAGAAAAATGTAGCCATATCCAGCCAGAACTCGCTAAAATGGAAAAAGAAAACCATCAGGTAGCTTGTCATTTTCCGGAGATAGATTAGCTATTCAATCTATTTATACTTTAAAATTGGACGACCAAATATATGTATCAACTGTCAGCATTAAAAAATCTTTCCACTTTAAATCATCAAGAAGTAGTAAGGGTGAGAGGAAGAGTCTTTTCCAAAAAAGATTGTGGGCGTATATTATTCTTGATTGTACGAGATGGTATCGATACCTTGCAGGCCGTTCTACTAAAAAATAAAGAAGGCACTGATGGTCAGTTATCTATAGAAGACTATAATCTATTGCGTAAGATTGAAAACGAATCTTTTATTGAACTAATCGGGCGAATTTATTGTGCAGAGCAGCCTGTATCGGCTTGTTCTCAACAATCCATTGAGTTGGCTATAATGGGATATACGGTACTGAGTAGATCTGTATTAGACTTACCCATTACACTCAAAGAAGCAGCCCTTAAAGAAGATCAAAAAAGCGAAAGTCAAGATTTTTCCTCTATTCGCTACGTAAAAAGACTAAATAATCGCGTATTAGATTTGCGTACCGATTTGGCACAAGCTATTTTTCGAATCAATGATGGCATGCTTTTTTACATACAGTCCTATTTACGAAATCATGGGTTTATAGAGATTAAAACACCCAAGTTAATAGGCGGGGCTTCTGAGGGAGGGGCAGATGTATTTAAGGTAGACTATTTTGGTAAACCTGCTTGTCTCGCACAAAGCCCTCAGTTGTATAAGCAAATGGCGATTATAAGTGATTTCAAACGGGTATTTGAAGTAGGTCCTGTTTTTCGTGCCGAAAACTCAGACACCAATAGACATCTTACAGAGTTTATAGGCGTTGATCTTGAGATGGTTATCGATCAGAGCTATATGGAAGTAGTCCATTTCGTATATCAACTATTGGTGGATCTGTTTGGTACATTAAGCAAAAAATACGATCGAGAAATCGCCATTATACGATCTTTTTTTGATCTACCCCCACTAAATTTTGCATCAGAATTGGTCGTTATACCTTTTCCAGATGCCGTTTCCTTACTAAAGGCCCGTGGCAAAGAGAGAAGTGATTTCGATGATTTATCTACTGAGGATGAAAAGCAGCTGGGTATTATTGTAAAAGAAAAATATCATACAGATTTATATGTAATTACCTGTTATCCATCTAGTGTGCGCCCCTTTTATACGATGGTTGATCCAAATGATCCCCGATATACCCATGCCTATGATTTTATGTTACGAGGTGTAGAAATCCTTTCCGGTGCACAGCGGATACATGATTACGTTAGTTTATCCGAACGCGTTGCGCAGCTCGGCATAGAGGCCACTTCTATAGATCATTATTTACATGCATTTAAATATGGTGCGCCCCCTCATGCAGGGGTCGGTATGGGGCTAGAACGAATGTTAAAATGTTTTTTAGGATTACCAGATGTACGGTATAGTAGCTTATTTCCGCGTGATCCTAAGCGGTTGTATCCTTAAATAGCTTTATTATTATGATATGATAAACCATAGCTGCTGCAGGTCTATTTTTAATTATTTATAAACTTTAATTTCCTACTTATGGAGCCAACACCAGCGGATCGTATTATCCCAATCAATATAGAGGACGAAATGCGGGATGCCTACATAGATTATTCTATGTCTGTAATTGTCGCTAGAGCACTCCCCGATGTGCGCGATGGCTTAAAGCCTGTCCATAGACGGGTATTGTATGGTATGTATGAGCTTGGCCTCAATCAAACCAAAGCTTACAAGAAGTCTGCAAGAATTGTGGGAGAGGTATTGGGTAAGTACCATCCACATGGTGATGTGCCAGTTTATGAAACCTTAGCCCGTATGGCCCAAAGTTGGGCACTTCGTTATCCGCTTATAGAAGGGCAAGGTAACTTTGGATCAATCGATGGAGATGCGCCTGCTGCTATGCGTTATACCGAAGCCCGTTTGGTACGCATTTCCGAGGAACTTATTAAAGAAATAAATAAAGATACTGTTGATTTTCAGCTTAATTTTGATGCTTCTTTAAAAGAACCTATTGTATTGCCTGCTAAACTTCCTAATTTGCTTTTAAATGGAGCTTCTGGTATTGCAGTCGGTATGGCCACCAATATGGCCCCTCATAATCTATCAGAGACATTAAGTGCTATTGTAGCCTATATTGAGGATCATGATATAACCATTCCTGCGCTAATGGAATATATAATTGCTCCTGATTTTCCTACTGGCGGCATAATTTATGGCTACAGTGGGGTGCGGGAAGCCTTTCAAACAGGAAGGGGACGTATTCTGTTGCGTGGGAAAGCTACCGTTGAAGTATCCGCTAATGGAAAAGAGCAAATCATTGTAACGGAGATACCCTATCAGGTGAACAAAGCGGTTATGATAGAAAGAACTGCACAGCTGGTTAACGAAAAAAAAATAGAAGGGATTGCCGATATTCGAGATGAATCCGACAAAGAAGGTATGCGTATTGTCTATGACCTTAAACGGGATGCAATAGCACATGTCGTACTCAATAACCTTTACAAACAAACCCAGCTACAAAGTTCTTTCAGTGTGAATAATGTAGCCTTGGTAGAAGGTAGGCCTAAAATTTTAAATCTCAAAGCACTTATTGTCCATTTTGTAGACCATAGACATGAAGTATTGGTACGCAAAACTACCTTTGATCTAGAACATGCAAAAAAGAAGATACATCTGTTAGAGGGTTATCTTATTGCTTTAGATCATTTGGATAAAGTTATTGCATTGATTCGTAGTTCAAAAGATGCAGAGATCGCCAAAACCACATTGATGGAAGCCTTTCCTTTGAGTGAGTTACAGGTAAAAGCCATTCTAGAGATGCGTTTGCAGCGGCTTACAGGTCTAGAACGGGCTAAGATCACAGAAGAATACCATCAGGTACAAAAACTGATCGATCATTTATTGGCTGTATTGGCTGATAAAGTCCTTCGTATGCAGTTGATTAAAGAGGAATTGATCGCACTGAACGAGCGTTATGGCGATGTGCGTAGGACTGTAGTAGAGTATGAAGCAGATGCCTTTACGATGGAAGATATGATTCCAGATACCGAGATGGTCATTATGATTTCCAACCAAGGTTACATTAAGCGAACACCACTAGTTGACTACCGTCTACAAGGTAGAGGTGGTGTAGGCGCTAAGGGCATTGCTACTAAAAAAGATGATTGTACAGCCCATCTATTTATCGCTACTGCACACCAATATTTACTGATATTTACCGAATATGGTAAAATTTATTGGGTAAAGGTGTATACCATACCAGAAACTAAGAAAGCTACACAAGGCAAAGCGATACAAAATTTAATCAATATAGCGCCTGGAGATCAGGTCCGTAGTATTATTCAAGTTAGGGATTTGAAAGACCAGACCTATGTCGATCAGCATTATGTCGTTATGTCTACCAGGAAAGGGATTATTAAAAAAACACCCCTTCGTGCCTATGCTACCCCACGTGCCAATGGCATTCATGCGATTGTAATTCGGGCAGGTGATTCGCTATTAGATGTACAGCTTACCAATGGCACCCATCATATTGTATTGGCATTGGCTTCTGGTAGGGCTACACAGTTTAATGAAGAAGATGTACGTCCTATGGGACGGGTGGCTTCCGGTATAAGGGGCATCACCTTAGCTCATGAACAAGATCGTGTAATTGGCATGGCCTGTTTTCCAACATCAGATTGGGACGTTTTAGTAGTTTCTGAAAATGGGTACGGCAAACGTTCGTCCCTTTTAGATTATCGTATTACCAAAAGAGGAGGTAAAGGCGTAAAAACCATACAAATTACTGAAAAAACAGGAAACCTAGTGGCCATTCATGCGGTAAAAAACCAGGATGAATTAATGATTATGAATCAAGCTGGTTTGGCCATTCGGATGCAAGTAAGTACTTTACCCCTTATAGGTAGAGCCACACAGGGTGTTCGGTTGATTCGATTGGGACAAAATGATAAAGTAGTTTCTGTAGCTAGAATAGATATGTTAGATGGGGTGCCAGATGATAAAGTGCCATCTGGTGTAGTAGAAACAGGTATAGCTCCAGTGTCGAGTGATCAAATTATAGAAGAAGATCTAGTTTTAACAGAAGAAGCTGAGGTCTTAGATGATCCAATAAAAGATTAAAGTTTTGCTATGGCTCCAGTTGCTATCGTTTGGCTGCGGCGTAATTTACGTCTAAAAGATAATAAGCCTTTTGCAGCTGCATTGCGCCATGTGGATAAAATCTTACCCATTTTTATTTTTGATACAACTATTCTGAAGCAGTTTCCCAATCCTTATGATAGGCGGCTCTCTTTTTTGGCCCATACGCTTTGTTTGCTCCATGATGCATTAAAAACGCTACAAGGGGGGCTGTTTGTCTTTCATGGTACTCCTTTAGAAATTATTCCCAAACTGGTTGACCATTTAAAGGTTGAAGCCATTTATGCCGATGAAGATTATGAACCAGCCAATATAGAACGGGATAGAGCCATTCAAAAAGTATTGGCGCCCCGTTGCAAACTACATCTATATTGTGACCATCTGCTTATAAAACCTGGTATAATCCTAACCCAATCTAACCAGCCTTATAAGGTATATACGCCTTATATGAAGGCATTTAGAGCCCATATCGTCCATCAAGGAGCGCTGGAACATAATAGGCTACTAATAGAATATCGCTATGCCTTATCAGGGAGATTATTTATCCCTTCAGCGTTACATGGTAAATCTATTGACTTAAATTTAGGGGCGGAGGAAGTTTTAAAACAGATCGGCTATATTTATAAAAAAGATACCTTATGGGAGCCTAAAAATGGGTTTAATCGATTGGATAATTTTCTTAAAAACCAGATAGACCATTACAAAACAAATCGAGACTTTTTAGACCTCAATGCTACCAGTAGATGCGGCCCCTATTTAAGATTTGGGCTTATATCTATACGATCCTGTTACCGCAAGGCATTTGCTTTGGCTTCAAATTTAGGCATTACGACTTGGGTAAATGAATTAATTTGGCGTGAATTTTATGCAAATATTTTATATCATTTTCCAAATAGTGTCCATGAGTCGTTTCAAGAAAAATACCGTAATGCCATACCTTGGAATAGCAAAGAAGAAGATTATAACCGGTTTGTCCATGGACAAACCGGTTATCCGATCATAGATGCAGCCATTCAGCAGCTATGGTCTGAGGGATGGATGCATAATAGAGCAAGAATGATTGTAGCCAGCTTTTTTAGTAAAAATCTGCTTTTAGATTGGTCCAAAGGTGAAAGTTTTTTTGCGCAGCACCTTATGGATTATGAGCTCGCTTCTAATGTCGGGGGGTGGCAATGGTCCAGTGCTTGTGGAGTAGACGCGCCTCCTTATTTTCGGGTTTTTAATCCTTATCTACAAGGCAAGAGATTTGATCCAGATGGTCAGTATGTAAAAAAATACTTGCCAAATTTAGAAAAAGTACCTGGACACATCATCCATACTATGGATTTTCATACCCTCCATATAGATTATCCCAAGCCGATGGTAGATTATACATTATCTAGAATACGTGCCATAGAAACTTTAAAAAAAATAGGACTGTAGTGGCCCGAAAAAACCAAACAAGCTTTTATAAATTTTTTTCCTTATACTTCATCGAAGCAAAACAAGAGCATCAAAATGGCTGACAAAGGCAGCCCGTAAAAAGAGAGAATTGTTCATTCATTGGCAATTAGGTATTTTCCCTTCGGCTGAATAATGGAAGCCGTATGATGGGAGACGCTCATGTACGGTTCTGCGAGAGGGTAAGGCTGAAATGCCTTGGCCTACTCACCTGAGTAAAGAATTATTTGAAAAACTTATGGAAAAAGGAATAGAACTGATTACCCAAATCAGAAAAAATATGAAAGATGCTTTCATGCCTATCTGGGATAAACGAATGCTTCGCAAGAGATCCATCATTGAAACTATTATCGATCAGCTTAAAAATATTAGCCAAATAGAACATGCCAGACATAGAAGCATACCTAATTTTATTGTCAATTTAATAGCTCGTATTACAGCTTATGCACTAAAAGAGAAAAAACCGGCTATAGCTAATATATATACAACTGGTTTACATTAACTCTAATCCAGAATTGACGTTAATAAAAAAATATTTATTATCCAATGTAAATAGTAAATCTTGAAGTATTTTTATGCATATAAAAATATTTTAGGGCTGACTACGTTAGAGCGGGTCGTATGGCCTAATGGATTATACTAAGCGTAAAAAGTAGCTCCATTTGTATTTTTCAAAATAGCCCTTTAATTTGTAACCCTTAACAGGCCATTTACCACTTTTGTTTTGCTTTTTTTTTATGGTATATAAAATAGATGTAAGCAGTGGTTAAGCAGTGGTATGGTAGAGACCTGTTTAGCCGTTAAGTAGTGCAATAGTATATTAAAGTATGGATAAAAAATATCGGATGGTCATCGATAAAGTAGATAGGTATAGATTTTTTTGTGTACTGATGTGGTTGGTAATCCCCCATCCACTTTTGGCGATTCCTTCATCTATAGCTGAGATTGTGCGTACTTTTGAGGGTCACAATAAACAGAAAAGGGCTAATCTCAAGGGTAGTCAAGTGCCACCTTTATCAGTAGATGGTGCAGATAATAAATCAGATGAGGCAGCTGGTTTGTCTAATGCGCAACAAGCGCGATTGGCTATCGATGGAGCCATTAAAGATAGTAAGTTGGCAAGCCACCCTGCTACTTGGTATTATAGAGGGGTTATTTATGATCGACTTTTAAGGGATCATATCGCTTCAGAAGAAGGACCCGCCTTGTTGGATGAGGCGCTTGCCGCCTATGCGCAGGCGCAGCAATTAAGTGTATCTAAACATAAACAATTTCATAGCTTTGCCCTTAGTAACTTAACTACTCTATGGAGTTATTTTTTAAACAGAGGGATTGGCTACTATAGGCAAGAAGCATTTGATCAAGCCATAGATCAATTTGTTATTTGCAGACGTATTTTGCCTGAAGAGTCTACCCCATTGTTGTATATGGCTATTGTTTACCATAGCCATGATCAGCCAGAAGAAGCCTTGCGTTATTATCAAGACTATTTAAAAGTACAAGGCGCACAGTTTCCTGTTTTGCGTGCTATCGCTGCTATTCATTACCATAAGCTTAAAAATTTTGATAGAGCTATAGCTATTCTAAATGAAGCACTTCTTCAGTTCCCTTTTAATAATGAGTTATTAGAGGAAAAATGCTCCATCTATGAAGCTGCTGGAAAAGTAGATGGCTATGCAGATGGCTTAGCGGTTAGAATACAAAATAAAGAGATCCATGCCTATTACGCATATGCTTATCTTCTAGAATATCAAGGACGTATGGAAGAGGCCCTTTTTTATTACCAGCAAGTTTTAAAAGAGCACCCCCATCAATATGATGCGTTGCGTCAAATGGGTTTTGTATTTTACAATAAAGCCATAAAACTGCATAGGGATACGGTACAATTATTTGGAAAAAAAGAGTCATTGGTCCATCCTAGGTTGACTGATTGGTGTGGGTTAATTCATGTAACGCTTAGATATACAGCGTCTGATCGCATGCCATCCCTAGCGCGTCACCATATATGGCCCATTTTTGGTGTAAGGTATTGGCGTTCTAAACCAGTTCTATTTTGTGCCCGACCTACCTGCGTAGTATACAATTATCGCCTTGTTCAACACAGTACAATAAACATCTTAAATCTGTTGTTAGAAACAGGCAATATATCCTATAACAGCCCTTTATATAGCTATATAAACCAAAAAAAAGCACTAGCATTGGCTTGCAATCAGCGGACACAAAGGGTATCAAAACTAAAAAAGTATCTAAAAAAGTCTTTGTATTACCTAAAAATAGCCCATATACAAAACAAAAAAGATAAAAAAGTTGCACAAGCTTTGTACTATAGTTATTACTATTTAAAAAGATATGGGTCTGCTTACAGATTACTACAAGGGATGCACCGGAAAAAACAATATCTTTCAGATGATCCATTTTTTGCCCATAAAGAAAAAGGTTAATGTATTGAGACCGTTGTTATAGATAGTTATTGTAATCTTTTTAAGTTTCTAGTTGTATTTTTTGTAGTTTTTATGGTTAAGAATGTATAAATTTCATTATTTACTGATTTTCAAGTTTATTTTATTCATTTTAGATATACCATTCCCCTAAAAACCCTTTAATATGATATTTGGAGCCCTATATAAATTATAGGCTATAGCTTCCATAACATGTTGCGTATGGGTTTTATCAAGGCCTATATATCTAGGTTTTGAGCTACGGAACCACCTCTTAATACTTCCAAATACCCTTTCTACTTTATAGCGCGTCTTAGATACCAATTTATTAAACCCTTTAGGAGCAGGTGATAAGGGATGATTTCTATTACCTTTCTTTTGAATAGCTGATTTTAATTTCTTGTTTTTTAATAAAGTTTCGTTGGGCAAACCGCTATAGCCTTTATCTCTATAGAGCCTGCTGCCTGCTTTTAGGGATACTTTATCCAATAATATAGGTAAATGGGCACCATCATGATTAGATGCTTTTGTGGTACTGACTGCCAGAACTAAACCTTCTTTACTTTCTACTAACGTCAATTCTGGATTAGAGTTAATGTAAACCAGTCATATATAGATTAGCTATAGCCGGTTTTTTCTCTTTTAGCCCATAAGCTGTAATACGAGCTATTAAATTGACAATAAAATTAGGTATGCTTCTATGTCTGGCATGTTTTATTTGGCTAATATTTTTAAGCTGATCAATAATGGTTTCAATGATGGATCTCTTTCGAAGCATTAGTTTATCCCAGATAGGCATAAAAGCATTTTTCATATTTTTCCTGATTTGAGTAATCAGTTCTATGCCTTTTCCCATAAGTTTTTCAAATAATTCTTTACTCAAGTACCCTTTTATCGGTAAATACTTTTCCGATCAAATTTTTACATAAATTTTCTACTGGCCATCTATCATTGGCCTTACCTGTAGTAAGGGAAAAGTTCATAATTTCACCTAAATCATTTACAATTAAGTGTAACTTCATCCCGTAGAACCAACCAGTAGTGGTTTTACCTTTAGTAGCAATTGATTTAAAAACTTTATGGGAATAAGCTCTTTTGGTATTACAAACTTTAATGGCCGTTGAGTCCATAAAGTAACATCCTGTTTTAGTCTTGGAAAGACTTTGTGAAAAAAAAGTAAAAGGGGACCACTGTTCTTTGAACTAGAGTTATAAATCTACTATAGCTTACTAACTTGCAAAAGTCATTAGAATGAAATTGTTGTAAATGAAGATAATACAACTTAAAATTTCTAAACCCAATTACATGAAAAGCAACTAATATTGTCATTATTTCGCTCAAAGTCAATGAGCATACTCTAGTTGGTTTTCTATCTGAGGTAGGTAACAAATGTGATTCCATATAAGGCATAAATTTTATAAGAAATTCGTCAACAGCGTAATATATTTCAACTAATTTTGATACATTCATAATCTGCTCCTTTGGTTTTAGGGTTACTCTTTTATCCCCTAAATTTAAAACTCAAAGGAGCTTTTTAAAACCTTCTTTTTACTGTCTAATCCAGAATTGACGTTTGTATATTTATCAGATGAGCAAGAAAGAAGAAAAATCAAAGGATCAAAAAGATGGCTTGGATAGTCCTCACGACCTTGTATTTAAAAACACGTTTTGCAATAAAGAGGCGATGCTGGATTTTCTATCTGCCAACTTGCCTTGTGATCTACTTTATAAAATAGATCAAGAGAAATTAGCGTTAACAAATAAAAGCTATGTAGATCCAGTTGGGAGAAGAGGAGAATCTGATTTAGTGTTCAAAACCAATATAAATGGTAAGGAAGGGTATCTGTACATTCTTTTCGAACAGGTGCGACATGAAGCCGCACAAAGAGAATGTGCGCCAAGCGCACTGGGGCCGCATCACCGTCCCATTGTCACATTCTTAGTGCGATTCGGGTAACTGAATTGTGCCAAGCAAGGATGAAAGCCGAACCAAATTAACCAGTTGGAGGAGAAATGGAGGCAAGACAAAATTAAACTAGGTTGAACGCAAGTGAATCTCCATATTAAAATATCGTAAGAAGGATAAGGATATGCAACCAACTGATACGTATCCAAGGGGTAGTTTTAAATAACAGATGCTAGAAAAGAGTGTTCGTTTTCTAGGAAGATGCCATCCCCCCGGTATAGAGGAGGCAACCTACTTAGTCGGCCCTGAAATATTATTTTTGAATAAATTTATTGAATGGATATTTCTTTATAATATATATGGTTTATCAGGCGCTCTATTTTTCTTACCCAAGATATAGGTATAACTGGTTTTGGATTAAGAATTTTAATTATATAGGTTTTAATTTATTTGACTGTGAGGGTATTAAGAATAATTTTCTTGTAATCAGTCGTAGGTTATGAGCAATAGCACATAAAA
>NZ_JBOZWW010000058.1:0-147204 GCF_050864855.1 Candidatus Cardinium hertigii | reverse complement strand
AATCGAATCAGATAACTGGAATAAAGGATGTTTCGGGTTAAGAAAACTAGATAAGCGTTGCTCAAACAAACGCTCAAGGCTATTATTTATTTTCTTAGATTTCATCCTTATTTTGCAAGCTTTTTATACAAAACAACTCTAAAACTGGTTATTAACCAATACAAATTTAACCATTTATTTGCTGATTAACAAATAATTATACAGTATTTCAGGACCGACTACTTAATTTGAATGTTTCATTGTTTAAGTCTACTCTTGCTTTTTTAATTGTTGCAGGCATCAGTAGCAAACGAGCTAAGTCAATACTAACCCCAATATGTACTTCTCCCTTAGAGGGATTAATAGTCCACTTTTTATCTTGTAAATTATAGATATAACCATTAGCGGAAAAGTCACTTAATAGGCTCAAACAAGAAAGAAGGTGACACTTCGCTCTAGTCAGCTCAGTAGCAGCTATGGCTACTTTTTTGGCTTGTATAGCCGCTTCTAGATCCACTACTTTTTCCGGCGTAATCCCCTCCATATCCCACATGGGTTCAACAGGAATAGTAGATTGTACTAAAATGGCTTCATTCAATGGCCTACCCAACGTTAAATTTAGGTTCCGGCGTTTTTCTTTAAGGACTTCTTGCTCTTCCAGTAGAGCTAAATTTGCCTCTTTTAGTGCCAAGTCAGCATTTAAATAATTTATTTTAGAGACCAACCCCAGTCTAAATTTTTTTTCTTCTATTTTTAACCTAGAGGCAGCAACTTTAGTAAAGGTATGAGACAGCTCGCATTTTTTTTGGGCCAATGCGAGTTCGTAATAAGAAGCAACCACTTTTTGTAGCGTATCGGATATGGTTTTTGTCGCCATTAAATGGTTGACCAGATTATATTGATTGTTTATTTTAGTTTCGAATATTCTATCGAAGATCGATCTGGATTCCCATGTCAATCTAAAAAATGGATCTGATCGAAAATCAAATCTTTTAGTGCCTTTTTCCCATTGATTATGCTGCGCAATCATAAAGGTAGCTTTAGGAAGCCATATATGTAGATTCGAAATCTTATTCGATAATACAGACCCTTTTTTAGTGCTTTGAGCAATCAAAATATCAAAATTCTCTTTTAAAGCAACTGATAGTACTTCCTCGAAAGCCATAGGTTGGACCGTAGTACCCGCTATGCTATGGGGTAAAAATGTTATGCTCCATATTATGCAAAAACATGCCAATATTTTTTTTACAAACCACATTGTTTAGTAAAAGGTATATAAAGTTATTTGGATCGATAGATCCTAGACGCCACTAATTCATCAGTATACTGCGATAGGTTTCTATATTTTTTAAAGCAATGCCGGTACCACGCACTACGGCTTGTAAAGGCTCTTCTGCAACATGAACAGGCAGTTTCGTTATATTATGCAATCGTTTATCTAAACCGCGCAATAAGGCGCCACCTCCTGTTAAATGGATGCCATTCTTGTATATATCAGAAGCCAATTCAGGTGGTGCCATTTCCAATGCCTTTAGGACCGCATCGTCAATTTTTACAGCCGATTCCTCTAAGGCAATCGCTATTTCTCTATAGCTTACCGATATAATCTTGGGAATACCGGTCATAAGATCTTTGCCATGTACAGCATAATCAGCCGGTGGCTCCAATAAATCCATCCAAACTGCTCCAACAGCTATTTTAATTTGTTCTGCTGTACGTTCTCCAATCACTAAGTTATGTTGCTTGCGCATATAGTCGAGTATATCCTTATTAAAAGCATTGCCTGCCACTTTAATCGATTGGTCACAGGCAATGCCAGATAAAGAGATAACCGCTATTTCTGTTGTGCCACCACCAATATCCACAATCATACAGCCAACAGGCTCTCCAATGTTTACCCCTATGCCTATAGCGGCTGCAATAGGCTCATAAACCATATATACCTCTTTGGCACCTGTATGAGCAGCAGAGTCTCGAACCGCTCGTTTTTCCACATCAGTGGTACCAGATGGAATACAAATGATGATTCTATTAAAGAATGGGGTAAACAAACCTAATTTTCTTTTAGACAACATTTTGATCATACCTTGAATCATAAGCTCTGCTGCATGATAATCTGCAATTACGCCGTCTCTAAGGGGTTTAATGGTCTTTATCGTATCATGTGTCTTTTCATGCATTTGCATAGCCGCCTTCCCCACTGCTATCATCTTATTCGTATTCCTATCTATTGCTATAATAGAGGGTTCATCTACAACAATTTTATCGTTGTGTATAATTAAAGTATTGGCTGTTCCGAGATCGACAGCGATATCAATGTAAAAATATTTCAAAATTCCCATATATTTATACCCAACAGATTGATGCGTTTGTATCCATTAAAAATTTTTAGTAGCATCTATTCAACGCTTATAGCCTATAGCATTATAGGGTTAAAATTTATGCAATGAAAGCACTACCCCATCAAAGGAAGCATAGGTATCATGCGCAACCCAATCTCCCAAATTACAATAGCTGCTTGAATCGTTTAACCCTTTTATATATGGACGATGTGTATGACCAAATATATAAAATTCGTGGTGATTAAAAGGTTCTATTTCATCCTTACAATACGCAAATATAGGGTCCTTTGTTTCCGAAAAAGAAGCAGCATCATGCATATGTTCCGAATAGAGCAATCTACCTTTTTTTTTTGTAAAATACCAATTTATCGTGCCATATACCCAATCGGGTGGTAGCATCCGCACAAAAAATTGGAGCAAACGACTATGAGATAATTTGCGGAATAACTTATAAGGTGTAGTAGGGTTAATTGTATCACCATGGCCAACTAAAAATCGCTTATTAGACAGGGTAATGGATGCTGGTTTCCTAAACAATTGTACACCACATTCTTGCCTGAGGTAATCTATAGACCAACCATCATGGTTCCCTAAAAAAAAATAGACGGGTATGCCTGCTCTATAAAATGCCCAAAGTGTTGCTTGAAATCGAATGGCTCCTTTCGGCACAAGATATTTGTATTCAAACCAAAAATCAAAAATATCGCCCAGTAAAAATAATGCTTGTGCTTCTGGCTTAATAGCCTCTAGCCAAGCTATTATTTTATCCTCTAATTTAGCAGGATGCTTTGTACCACTGGGCCGAAGTGGTAGATGTACATCAGATATAAAAAAAATTTTTTTCTCTATTTTAGGTATTTCTATCAAAGCGATAAGCTAATAAAATTGTATCCTTAAGGAAAGAAATGTTCAAGTGTTGCTTTAAATGAAATGGTTAAATCCTATGGCCATTGAAACAGCTCTTAGGTTTTTTAGGTAACAAAATAGGATAGTCCTTTAATTTAACTAAAAAATCATTAGTTTTGCAACTACTCAATCCATCCCGATTTTTGTGGTATAAGCTTAGGAAGCTTATACCACTTTACATCTTAAACGAAGTGATAAATGTCTACTATAGATAGTACTTTAAACCTTTCCAATCATACTTTTAAAGAATTGATTGCGCATGCACAAGCGTATGGATTTGTCTACCCGTCTAGTGAAATTTATGATGGCTTACAGTCTATTTATGATTATGGTCCTTATGGCGTGGCATTAAAACGGAATCTACAAAACTTTTGGTGGCAAAGTATGACCCAATGGCATCAAAATATTGTAGGGATTGATGCAGCCATTATGATGCATCCTACTACTTGGAGGGCCTCTGGTCATATAGATGGTTTTACAGACCCAATGGTAGACAATAAAGACTCCCAAAAGCGCTACCGTGTAGATCTACTGATAGAGGAACATGCTGCGCAATTGGTTGCAAACGGAAAGTCGGCTCAAGCAAAAGTTCTCATCGAGCAGATGGAAGGCTGTTTACAAACGGGTGACCTATCTGGGTTAGATCAACTGCTGCAAGCCTTTACCATTGTATGCCCCCTATCTAAGACCACCCATTGGACCCCTGTGCGTCAATTTAATCTTATGTTTGCTACCCAAATGGGTGCACAAAATGATGCTACAACCATCTATTTACGGCCAGAAACGGCGCAAGGTATTTTTGTAAACTTTTTGAATGTTCAAAAAACAGCACGGATGAAAATTCCTTTCGGGATTGCGCAAACCGGTAAAGCTTTTCGCAATGAAATTGTAGCCCGTCAATTTACTTTCCGTATGCGTGAGTTTGAACAAATGGAAATGCAGTTTTTTATCCAACCTGGAACAGAAAAAAAATGGTTTGATTATTGGCAAGAAACCCGTACGCATTGGTATGGCAGCCTGGGTATTGACCCCCAAAAGATCCATATACATCCCCATAAGCAACTGGCCCATTATGCAGCCGCTGCAGTGGACATTGAGTATGCTTTTCCATTTGGCTTTAAAGAGGTGGAAGGGATTCACTCTAGAACAGACTTTGACCTAAAGAGCCATGCATACTATGCTAAAAAGAAATTACAATACTTCGATCCTGATACCAAACAGTGTTACACTCCCTACGTTATAGAGACTTCTGTAGGCCTTGACCGATTGGTTTTAATGGTATTGAGTAATGCTTTAGAAAAAGATGACCATCTAACGGATGGAGCAAAAGGGACCAGTAGAACCTATTTAAAATTTCCACCTCCATTGGCACCTGTTAAAGCAGCTATTTTTCCACTCGTAAAAAAAGATGGATTGGCTGAAAAAGCGCTGGCATTGTTTGATGAACTGAAATATGATTTCTCCGTTATATATGAAGCTGCCCAATCTATTGGTAAGCGGTATGCTCGACAAGATCTTATTGGTACACCTTATTGTATTACCATTGATTACCAAACATTAGAAGATGAAACCGTTACCATACGTGAACGTGATTCTATGGTACAATACCGCATCCATATGGCGCAAATAGCCCCTCACTTACATACCAAAACAGGTATAAAATCACTCCTATTACAACTAAAAAACTAGGATTACAGTTGGTTTATTGAAGAAATAATGGTATCGTTGCAAGGTACCTATTCTTAGGGGAATTAGCTCAGTTGGCTAGAGTGTCTCGATGGCATCGAGAAGGTCGGGGGTTCGAATCCCCCATTCTCCACCAAATAAAGCCTATATTTTCATGATGCATAGATTTATTGCCGCAGCTGTACAGCTGCTTTATCTGAGCTATTTATGGCTTGTTCCGATTATTTCCTGTGTTGCGCAACAGACACCAGAAGGTGGTCCCCTTGATGAAACCCCTCCTAAGTTGGTCCGTTCCTTTCCAGAAAATGGTTCTGTAAATTTTAAGGGTAAAAAAATCCAACTTATCTTCGATAAAGATATTGCTTTTGAAAGTAGTAACTTCCAGATCATGCCTAAACTAGAGCAGCCTAAAAATAAAAAAGCCTATAGTTATACTATAAATGGAAAAAAGCTACAACTTACCTTTCATGCCCCTCTAAAAGAGGAGACTACTTATGCTATTCATTTCAATAAAGCAGTTAAAGATACACATGAAGGTACAAAAGCAACAGGTGATCCGATAATTTTTAGTACAGGTGCCTTTATAGATCCTATTACTATTGCAGGCAAAACAAAAGAATTGTTGACCAATCAACCAGTAGGAGAAGTAAGTGTTTATCTCTATGACGCAGCACGAGATCCCAAAGAATGGCAAGAAAAAGGCATCCCAGATTATTATACTACCGCTGATAAAGATGGAAATTTTACCATAAAATGCATCCGCTTGGGCAAGTATTACATACGGGCTACTACTGGACAAAATAATACCTATAAAATTGATTATGAAAAAGATAAATATGGATTTTTTAAAGAACCTATTGATTTAAATGAAAATCGAGAAGAGGTAGTAATTCCCCTGATTGCATCTGATGTGCGTCCTTTAAAGCTGCTACGGGGTACACCCCAAAAAGGGCTTTTTGAAATAGTCTTTAACAAAGCAGTAACCCACTACCAACTTACCCCTCTTGAAAGCATAGGTGCAAAGGGAAAGCCGCAGCTATATAGCTTGATTTCAGAAAAATCACCTAAGACAATCACTATTTATAATACTTTTGGTCTCCTGGAAGAAGATTCTTTTAAAGTTAAGGTAAGGGCTGAAGATGCTTTGCATAGGTCATTAGAAGAAAGTATAGCCATTAGATTTAAAGAAGGAAAAGCAGAAGTTACCAAATCCGGCTTAAGCCATAGGCTGTCGAACAGCGTACTCCCTTCTATATGTGCTGATTTTACAGAATCCATCTCATTTAACAAACCGATTAAAGCATTGAAGGAGGCAGGTATATACTTTGAAGGCAAAAATCAAGAGAAAATTCCATTGCAACCAAACGAATGGGTCTGGAATGAAAACCAAACCAAGCTTACCATACGCAAACATTTTACACCAGAAGAGATCGGTCTGTTTACTATAAAAGAAAATAAAAATGAAAGCAAGCTTATAGACCAAATGGTCACTTTACAGATAGAACCAGGTGCTTGCACGGCATTTGATCAATCAACCAACAAGAAGATTATACAAACCTATAGACTCCGCAAAAAAGAAGCAACCGGTACTATTTCAGGAAAAGTAGAGACCAATACCCCCTATTTCATAATTGAGCTGCTGGATGAAAAAGATCAATGTGTAGATGCCATTCGAAATACAAAAAAATATCAATTTACAATGGTGCTACCTGGTACCTATAAAATGCGCTTATTGGTACTGAATGAAGCAGAAGCGGAGTGGTCTCCTGGAGACATCCTTCAAAACATTGAGCCAAGTCCTGTAATTTTTTACGAAAAAGAGATTAAGGTGACAGAGCAATGGGAAGTAGTCGATATTGATTTTACCTTTTAAAGGGTTGGTAATACCCATTGTTTCAAATGATTGATATGTATACAGATGGTGCTTGTAGAGGCAATCCAGGTCCAGGTGGCTATGGCGTTATTATAAAACAGAATGGTAATACGAAAACCTTTGCACAAGGCTATAGAAAAACAACCAACAATCGAATGGAATTATTGGCAGTAATCATAGGCTTAGAAGCACTACCACAAGAGGGACAAACTGTTACCGTCTATTCCGACTCCAAGTATGTAGTAGATGCCATACAAAAAGGATGGCTTAAAAATTGGCTTAAAATAGATTTCAAATCAAAAAAAAATCCTGATTTATGGAAGCGTTTTTGGATCGTCTATCAAAAGCACCTGGTGCATTTTTGTTGGATTAGGGGACATGCAGGCCACTATGAGAATGAACAGTGTGACCGCCTTGCTGTGGCAAGCAGCTATACGAATTTGCTGATAGATACCTATTATGAAAACAATAAGTAGCTTGTAGGTGCTATTCCAATGGTTCTGTTTGCGCCTGTACAATAGGCTAAAAGATTTTAAAAATCAATTGTATAATTTTTTAATACAAGATATTATTATACATAATAAAGAAATTTAGAGTATAAATTTTAATTCATACTCTAAATTTTAACAAGATCAACGGTCTAGTTATGAGATAATGCTTCTTGCAATAGATGCTTAATCTCTGTTTTACCATATTGTGATGCATACATCAAAGCAGTATTCCTATATTTATCTTTTACTTTCAAATTTGCCTTTTTCTCTATCAATAACTTGACAGAATCTATCCTATTATTTATTACCGCATGCATTAAAGCAGTTTGTCCTGTATTATCTTGTGCATCCAAATCCGCTCCTGAATCTATCAATAACTTGACAATAGTACCATATGATATTGCATACATTAGAGCAGTTGTTCCATTATGATCCTTTATATTCAGATCTGCATTGTGCTGTATCAATAACGTAGCAATACCTACTCTATTGAGTTTTGATGCATGAATCAAACTACTCTTTTCAGTATTATCTTTTATATTTAGATCTGCTTGATTACCTATTAATAATGTAGTAATATATAGATTATTATTTATTACTGCCTTCATTAGAGGAGTCGTTCCTGCATTATTCTGTTTATTCAGATCTGCTTGGTTCTCTATCAATAATTTGAGTGCATCTATATTATTATCTTCTACTGCATACATTACAGCAGTATATCCTTCTTGATTTTTTTGATTCAGATCTACTTTATTGTTTATTAGACGTTTCATTCCATCTATACAACCATTTGCTGTTGCATTCATTAAGAGTGTATCTCTATACGGACCGCACGTTTTATTCATATTTGCCGTGGAATTAATTACGTTTTGTATACCGGTATCTATCGAAGAACTATTGCATGTGCTCCAATCTAATGCTGTAGCTAACTGATCTGTTGCTAGTAAGTTACATAAATCTGTATTATTTGATGGTAATGGCTTACTTGTTGCATACATTATACCTCCAGAAATTGCAGATGTGGCCAATAATCCAGCACATACAGTACCTATTACAAATTTTTTCTGGTTCCTATTATAGTTTCTCTTTGCATTACCTAAGGTAGGTCTATTCATTTCTTGCTTTCTCTGCACACAAGAAGACAAGGTACTTGCACTTAACAGACCAATGCATATGGTCATTTTA
The DNA here is from genome assembly GCF_050864855.1 of Candidatus Cardinium hertigii. GTDB lineage: Bacteria > Bacteroidota > Bacteroidia > Cytophagales > Amoebophilaceae > Cardinium > Cardinium hertigii_C. Next base: position 138,742 of record NZ_JBOZWW010000058.1, on the reverse strand, counting down.
TAGTTCATTTTTTTCATATAAATATAAATGGGGGTTAAATATTAATTTCTACAATAGAATAATTTACTATAGTGGCCCGAAAAAATCGGACAAAAAATATTAATTTTATTACAGGGGTTAGGAAAAATAAACAGCATCGTACAATCCAAATATTGTAAAGACATATCAATGAAATAGATTTATAGAAAAATAATATTTCAAGGTAGACTACTTAACATAGTCTTATTTTTTTTTAATACAAAGGTACAACATATATGGGACAGCGCCAGCAAACAATCTTTACTAAGCTTTAAACCAAAACACCAATCTAATCTTTTCTTTAAAAAAATCTTATACAACCTAACCAATAGCTAAGTCTGATGGCGCAGCACGTTGCAAGTCTCTTTCTTTAATAGTTTGACGCTTATCGTATAGTTTTTTACCACGTGCTAAGGCAATGGCTAGTTTAGCAAACCCACGTTGATTGATAAACAATTCCACTGGAATAATCGCAAGCCCTTTGGCTTGGTTTTTGGATAATTGTTGCAATTCTTTTTTTTGCAATAATAGTTGACGGTCACGCTTCTCTTCATGATTGTAGAGGTTACCATAGATATAGCCACCTATATGCATCCCTTTTATCCAAAGAGATCCTTGTTTAAAGTAACAATAGGCTTCCTGCAGGGAGGCTTTGCCCATTCGAATGGACTTTATTTCTGTCCCTTGCAACATAAGACCAGCTGTATACCTATCTAAAAAAGTATAGGCAAAATGGGCCTGTCTATTCTTAATGCAAAGTTTTGTAGGAAATGGGGTTTTCTTACCTGACATTGGCGTTTAAAAAATAATCTGTATGGACTTTTCCAAAACTAAAAAATAAAATGGTAAAAGCAGCCAAACTTTATCCATTACTGACTACCACTGCTAGACAAAATAAAAAATAAGCCTTATGTTACTTGCATAGAGGGTCAAATTTTAGATGCACCACATCATATTCTATAAAATTATACTATATTGCATCAGAATTTGCAGAAACATAAAATGGTTTGTATGCTATGAAACAAAGACCTTGGATCCAACATTATCCTCTTTCTATCCCAGATACCATTGATACGACTAGATATACCTCATTGGTCCATTTCATGGAAGAAATTTTTGAGCAATACAAAGATTTACCTATGTGCGAAAACATGGGTAAAGTATTGACTTTTAGTGCAGTAAATAAGTTATCTAAATCTTTTGCAGCTTATATTCAGCAACATACTAATTTATCAGTAGGCTCACATGTAGCCGTTCAACTACCTAATCTATTGCAATATCCTATTGCTGTATTGGGTATGTTGCGTGCTGGACTAGTTGTAGTGAACATCAATCCACAGTATACGCCTTCTGAAATGGCCTATCAATTTAAAGATGCAGGTGTGCGTGCGATTGTTATATTAGAAAATTTTGCCCACAAGTTGGTTGAAATTTTGCCTGATACGTCTATCCAAACCATTATTGTAACCAAAGTAGGTGACATGCTTGGTTCCATAAAAGGAAGAGTGGTTAATTTCGCAATAAAGCATATTAAAAAATTGGTACCTACTTACCAATTACCACAAGCCATCTCTTTCAAAGAAGTTTTAGAAAAAGGAAAAAAAGCCATTTTTTGTCCGGTTCCTTTAAAAGCTTCTGATACAGCTTTTTTACAATATACTGGCGGAACGACAGGTGTATCCAAGGGGGCTGTCCTCTCCCATGGGAATCTTACGGCTAATTTCCAACAATTGGATCCTGTGTTGCGTCTTGCCTTAAAAGAACAAGAAGAACGAACCATACTACCGCTACCACTTTATCATATTTTAGGGTTATGTAGCCTATTTGCAATGGCTAAGCTGGGCGCAAAGTGTTCGCTGATTACCAATCCTAGAGATATTCCAAGGCTTATAAAAACATTGCGAAAAATCAAACCGACTTGTTTAATAGGTATTAATACACTGTTTGAAAAACTATTGGCACATAAGCAATTCAAAAAACTAAAACTTTCTTCTTTAAAGCTTACCATGGCAGGTGGTATGAAAACAGAAAAAAAAGTTAAAAATCAGTGGGAACATTTGACAGGTAGCAAGCTTATAGAAGGGTATGGCCTAACAGAATGTTCGCCGGGTGTCTCGACCGATATGATCAATGGCATCCATCATATACCACTCCCTGGCACATTTGTAATCATAGCGGACGAAACGGGTAAAGAGGTGCCTTATGGAACAGCTGGTGAACTATTGATTAAAGGACCTCAACTGAGCCAATCCTATTGGCAAAAACCAATTGAAACAGCAGGTGCTTTTGTGAATGGATGGTTTAAAACAGGAGATATTGCCACTATGGATGCAAATGGATTTGTATCTATTGTGGATCGTAAAAAAGATATGATCAATATTTCTGGCTTTAATGTATATCCGAATGAAATAGAACAAATTTTAATAGGCCATCCAAAAGTCTTAGAAGTAGGTGCCATTGGCGTTACTGATATGGCGCTAAAGGAAGCAATTAAAATTTTTATTGTGAAAAAGGATGCTACCCTTACTGCTGAAGAAATTATAGCCTATTGTAAAGCAAAAATGACCTCCTATAAGGTACCTAAGTATGTGGAATTTTGTAATAGTTTACCCAAATCACCTATAGGTAAGGTATTAAGGAGGTTATTAAAGAAATAGGCAGACAAAAAATCTTCTATCCCATTCATATATTGTAGTACGACTCAATAGCTTCGTAAAACAGGATCAAGACCTACTTCTGAATAGAAAAAACATTTATATCAGTATATAAAGCCCTTTTTGAGGGATACAAAAACATATAATATATATTCAGCTTAGCGGTAAAACCTATTTTGTACTACTTTGTTCTTGACAAAGAAGTATCTAAAATAAAGCCTTTTGTAAAAAAATAGAGATGCTATACTATTTATTCAAATATTTACATGCTACCTTTCAATGGCCTGGAACCGGCTTATTTAAATATATTTCTTTCCGAGCCGCTATGGCAACCCTTAGCTCTTTTACCATTATTTTTCTACTCGGTCAACGCTTTATAAGCGCTTTAAGCAAAAAAAAAATAACAGAATCCAATCGATCATTGGGGTTTAATCAAGCCAAACAAAAAGTAAATACGCCTACTATAGGGGGTATACTTATTATACTGGCAACCGTAGTGCCTACTTTGCTCTTTGCAAAATGGCATAACATATACATTATTTTACTATTAACCACTACTATTTGGATGGGATTAGTTGGCTTTTTGGACGATTATATCAAAGTATTTAAAAAACAAAAAAATGGACTAAATGGATGGATCAAACTATTGGGTCAAGTGATTCTAGGTCTTATTGTGAGTACTACGCTGTATTTTCATAAGAACGTAGTCGTACGTGCCTTACCTACTACGTCTGATCAAACCGCTACTATACCATCGAATCAAGTGATGTCTCCTACATATAATGACACAAAGTCTACCAAAACAACCATTCCTTTTTTTAAAGGAAATGAATTAGATTATGCAAAAATAACAACCTGCTTACTAGGCAATACAAATTATACATGGATCATTTATATGGTAGTCGTTGCTTTTATCATTGCTGCTGTCTCCAATGGTTCAAATTTAACCGATGGCCTTGATGGATTAGCGGCTAGTACCTCGGTAATCGTTGGTACTACATTAGCCGTTCTTGCTTACTTATCTGGCCATATTATATTTGCCCAATATTTAAATATTATGTATATCCCAAATTTAGGGGAGCTTACTATATTTTGTTGTGCCTTTGTGGGATCATGTATGGGCTTTCTTTGGTATAACGCCTATCCTGCACAAATTTTTATGGGTGACACAGGCAGTTTAACCATTGGTGCCGTTATTGCTGTAGTAGCCATTTGCATTCGAAAGGAACTGATGATTCCTATGCTATGTGGCATATTTCTAATGGAAAATCTATCGGTAATATTGCAAACTGGTTATTTTAAATTTACCAAGAAACGTTATGGAGTGGGTAAGAGAGTTTTTAAAATGGCACCTCTCCACCACCACTATCAGAAACTAGGGTGGCACGAAGCAAAGATTGTAACACGATTTTTTATTATTAGCCTTTTATTAGCAGTTGCTACCTTAGTGACACTAAAAGTCCGCTAATAATGGATTACGTCTTGCTTTTTTCCATTTGGTGGCCTCTATTTTTTAAATCTCTATGCCATACCTGAATTACCCACTACACATGACACACTCTTTTGTCCCTTCAGTCGGGATCGCGAAAGGTTTTTCCTCTTTTGCGCTCTTTTGTATCGTAAACTTAATCGCATCTGCTGCAGGTTTGGTGCGTAAGTAATACATCCCTGTTTTCAACCCTTTTTTCCAGGCATAAAAATGCATAGAGGTTAGTTTAGCCATATTGGCATCCTTTACATAAAGATTTAGACTTTGGCTTTGACAAATATAAGGTGCACGGTCTGCTGCCATATCAATAATAGACTTTTGAGGAATCTCCCAAACGGTTCTATACATCTTTTTAAGATGGTCAGGAATACATGCAATCTGTTGAATAGAGCCATTACCCATTATCAATGCTTCTTTCACCTGTTCATTCCAAAGGCCAAGCTGAATCAGATCTGCCAATAGATATTTGTTTACAACAATAAATTCTCCAGAGAGGACCCTTCGGGTATAAATATTGGCCGTATAGGGTTCAAAGCATTCATTGTTACCCAGTATTTGGGAAGTAGAAGCGGTAGGCATGGGTGCAACCAATAGTGCATTCCTTATACCGTGTTCAGCTATTTCTTTACGTAAATGATCCCAATTCCACCTACCGGAAGAAGGGGTTACCCCCCACATATCAAATTGAAGCATACCTTCGGACATGGGTGACCCAGGATAGCTTTCATATACGCCTTCTTTTTGGGCTAAATCTTTAGACGCAGTTAATGCTGCAAAGTAAATGGTCTCAAAAATTTCTTGATTCAGTAACCGTGCTTCTGGGCTGTCGAAAACAAGTCTCATTTTAAGAAAAGCATCTGCTAATCCCTGTACGCCAAGGCCCATAGGTCTGTGCTTTAAGTTAGAATAGCGTGCTTCTGGCAAAGGATAATAGTTTCGATCGATCACTTTATTAAGATTTTTAGTAACCAGATAGGTTACCTCATATAATTTGGTATGGTCAAAGGATCGATGATCATCTACAAACATCGGTAATGCAATAGAAGCAAGATTGCAAACTGCGATTTCATCAGGTGCAGTATATTCTATAATTTCTGTACATAAATTACTAGATTTTATAGTGCCCAAATTTTTTTGATTAGACTTTTTGTTGGCTGCATCTTTATAAAGCATATAGGGTGTGCCCGTTTCTATTTGTGCCTCCAGAATCGCAAACCAAAGCTTTTGTGCTTTAATAGCAGTACGGGCCCTACCTTCTTTTTCATATTGTTTGTATTTTTGTTCAAATGCTGCCCCATAACAGTCTGCGAGCCCTGGTGCTTCATTGGGACAAAAGAGTGACCACATTGCATCTGCCTCTACACGTTCCATAAATAAATCTGGAATCCATAGCCCATAGAAAAGATCTCTAGCCCTTCTTTCTTCTTTGCCATGGTTTTTCTTCAATTCTAAAAAGTCAAAGATATCCGCATGCCAAGGTTCTAGATAGATGGCAAAACTACCTTTTCGTTTGCCTCCTCCTTGATCTACATAACGAGCAGTCATATCAAAGTTGCGCAGCATCGGCACAATTCCATTCGAAATGCCATTGGTCCCTCGAATATAAGAACCAGTCGCACGTATATTATGAATGCTTAATCCAATGCCTCCAGCAAATTGTGATATTTTAGCACATTGTGTAAGGGTGTTGTAAATGCCTTCAATACTATCGTTTTGTATCGTTAATAAAAAACAGGAAGAAAGCTGTGGTCTAGGTGTGCCTGCATTAAAAAGCGTAGGCGTGGCATGTGTAAACCATTTTTCAGACATAAGTTGATAGGTTTCCAGCACAGCGTTCAGGTTATCGCCATGAATGCCTAGTGCGACACGCATCAACATATACTGAGGCCTTTCCACAATTTTTCCATTTATTTTTAACAAATAAGAACGTTCCAGTGTTTTAAAGCCAAAAAAATCATAGCAAAAGTCACGTTCATGTACAATCGCATCGTCTAAAGTGGCTGCATGTTCCGAAACGATCTTATAAATGGCTTTGTCTATGAGGGAAGCATTCGTTCCAGTTGTAGGATTTATATAGGTATAGAGCCTTTTTATCGTACTAGAAAAAGATTTACTGGTTTCTTTATGCAAGTTAGAAATAGCTATTCTAGCTGCCAGAATGGTGTAATCTGGATGATATACAGCCATTGCTGCTACGGTTTCTGCAGCCAAACTATCTATAGCTGAAGTCGTTACCCGATCGTGAATGCCTTCAATAATCTTTTTAACAATAGCAATTATATCGATATAATCCCTATTTAATCCATAGCAAAGTTTCTCTATTCTAAAAGTTATTTTATCAAATTTGATTGATTCTAAGCGTCCATCTCGTTTTACAACTAACATCTACTTTTTATAAATTTTTGATGATGCATCAAATGATAGGCGATGCTATACTAAGCTTAGGGGTTGCCTATATAGCCCACCTAAAGCGGTACAAATTTAATGGTTTTAGCCCAGCTAATCCAACTTTATGTGAAATGATACAGTGCTTGAATGGTTGGGCTACTTTTGGGTTGATCAAAAAATAGCCTATGTATTTATTTGACGCTGTCCGTAAAACAATAGCGCTCAGCATACATGCTAGGTATATGATTCATGAAACATGCCTCTAAAATGGCTCATCTAGCTTAAATCGTGCTTTGTCTTTATCCTCAGAGATACTGTTCATTACACCTGATTTTTGGTATTCTCCTACCCTTTTTTCAAAAAAATTTGTTTTTCCTTGTAGCGCAATCATTTCCATAAAATCAAATGGATTGGCTACGTGATATATTTTTTTGCATCCTAGCTCCAATAGCAACCTATCTGCAACAAACTGAATGTACTGTGTCATCAACGTTGCATTCATGCCAATTAACTTAACGGGCAAGGCATCAGATACAAATTCACTTTCAATGGCTACTGCATCGGCTATAATTTGGGCCACCAGTTGTTCTGGAAGTTTATGTTTGATATGTCGGTTGTATAGCAAACAAGCAAAATCACAGTGTAATCCTTCATCTCTGGAAATAAGCTCATTAGAAAAAGTAAGTCCCGGCATTAAGCCCCTCTTTTTAAGCCAGAAAATAGCACAGAAACTACCCGAAAAAAAGATGCCCTCTACTGCTGCAAAGGCAATTAATCGTTCTGAAAATGATCCTTTATTAATCCAGCGTAACGCCCAATCTGCTTTTTTACCAACCCATTCAATGGTTTCTATAGCATTGAATAATCTATGGCGTTCTTTGGGATCTTTAACATAGGTATCGATCAATAAAGAATAGGCCTCAGAATGGATATTTTCAATAGCGATCTGGAATCCGTAGAAAAACTTTGCCTCTGTATATTGTACCTCATTGGCAAAGTTTTGAACTAGATTTTCATTCACAATGCCATCACTGGCTGCAAAAAAAGCAAGCACATGGGTAATAAAGTGCTTTTCCCCAGATGTAAGGTTTTCCCAGTCTTTTATATCTTGACTAAGATCAATTTCTTCCGCGGTCCAAAAACTCGCTTCGGCTTGTTTGTAAAAACCCCAAATATCTTGATGTTCAATAGGAAATAAAACAAATCTATTTTTATTTTCTTGCAAAAGAGGTTCATCTACATAGGTGTGATTGCGCATCTGATTTTTCATTTTATTGAGTTGGCAAATACAATGTAATTGTAGGCTACAGCGTGTGTCCACAACAAACTTAGTTAAATGCAATCAAAGGTTCAACATTAGCTATAGATAGGGTCGTTATTTACCTGATCTATTTTCTTCTCTTCAAAAACGATTACCTAAAATAATTAATGATAAAATATTTTGATCGTTAATGATAAAGAGCTAGATTTGATCTATATATTTCTTTATCTTCTTTAATTTAGACTAAGTCTAGAGCTACTTGTATTAGTTTAAGATGGTTTAGAGATTAATGGTTATTCCTTTAAAATATTTAATAGTATCACTATGGTTGTTGGACATCTTTATTTCTACCTTTTTTTGATGGCTGGGTCTCTTATATTTTTTTATTTTTTCCCAGTTGGTCTTTGGATTACGGCCCGTTTTTCAGGGGTACAAGTTGGTTTATTTGAGTTGGTTTTTATGCGGATTCGTAAAGTGCCGCCTGCTGTTATTGTAGATGGACTGATTGTAGCTACTAAGGCAGGTCTCAAGTTGACCTTGACCGAGGTTGAAACCCATTATTTAGCCGGTGGTCATGTACCATCTGTGATTAAAGCGCTTATTTCTGCAGATAAAGCCAATATTGGTCTTTCATTTAAGCAAGCTACTGCGATTGACTTAGCTGGTAGGGATGTATTTGAGGCCGTTCAAATTTCTGTTAATCCAAAAGTGATCAATACCCCTTCTGTAGCGGCTGTGGCTATGGATGGGATTCAGCTAATTGCCCAAGCACGGGTTACGGTTAGGGCCAATATTCAGCAGTTGGTAGGGGGAGCTGGAGAAGAAACCATTTTGGCACGTGTAGGAGAGGGGATTGTTACTTCTATTGGTTCTTCTGAGAGTCACAAAGAGGTATTAGCCAATCCAGATAAAATTTCACAGTTGGTACTGAATAGAGGTTTAGATGCAGGAACCGCTTTTCAAATACTTTCGATTGATATTGCTGATGTGGATGTAGGTGAAAATATTGGTGCTAAACTCCAGATTGATCAAGCCAATGCCGACTTGCGTGTAGCTGATGCTAAAGCAGAAGAAAAGCGTGCTATGGCAGTAGCTTTAGAGCAAGAAATGAAGGCTAAATCTGAAGAAGCCAGGGCTAAAGTTATTTTGTCTGAAGCAGAAGTGCCACAGGCTTTGGCCTTTGCTTTAAGGAATGGCCAGTTGGGTGTTATGGATTATTATCGTATGCAAAATATAAAAGCAGATACCGAAATGCGTGCTAGTGTAGCCGCAGATGATTTGCTGCCAAGTAAAAAAGGAGATTGATTTAATTGACAATAATCAATATGAAACAACCGTCAATATATATTTATCGTGCTATTAATTTTGATGGCAATATATATGTAAAATTAGTAGATATCGAAGAGCATAAAAACTGCAAGTTAATACTACAGAAAGAAGGTAAAGATCTCGCTATTGTAGAAGGTCTAACTGCTGTTTTCAAGGACCAATTATATGGTCAGTATCAAGCTATTGCTTTATTAACCAACAAAGAAAATAAGTCTGTAACGGTAATTTCTAATAAGATTATTATTGTTCCTAATACTAAAAAAGAGAATAACCCTGGTTATGAAAACAACCAAACAGAAAAACAGACTAGAGAGATTCGGATGCGTTGCGACGGTATCAATGATTACTACCTAGAATTAAAGTTAAAAAATGAAAAAGATATTGATCGGTTAAAAACTGAATCACCAAGATTAATAAATCTTATTTCTAACTCAACAGATAAAGAAATATTTTCGAAAATACCTGCAAATTATCTTCTTGGCGATATTGTACCAAATACCTATAAAATATTTTCTGAATGTGGATATGATGAGCTCGTTAACATTGCTGATGAGATAGAGCTTCTTGATTACGTTATTTATTGCAGTGTTGTGCCTGATACAACCAATATGAATCCACCTGAGTTACCTATAGATGATTCTATCAATTTTTCAGATGAAAAAAAACACATTGATTGCACAACGAATGATGTTCAGACTCCAGATTTCCAACATTTACAAACATATTTGCAACCTAATGATAAAGGTGTGAAAGGTATGAATGTATTATCAGTATGGAAGATGGAAGAAAACGGGAGCGCAACAACCGTAAGACATCTTGATTTTGGGGTGTATCGTAACCATGAAGATTTTAAAAAAAATATTACAGTCGTGAATAGTAGGGCAGAAACTAGAGATTGTAATCATGGTACGGCATCTACCGGTTGTATCGCTGCAAGTAAGAACGGTTTTGGTGTCACAGGTATTGCTTATGGAAGTAAATTTTATTTCTACGATACTGGTGATCTTGATTTAATCATTAGAGATGCAGTACCAGGAGATATTGTTAGTTTAGATCTTGAGTTTGTTTATAAAGGTAAACATCTGCCTGTTATAAATAGTAAGCCATGGTGGAATAAAATTTCTTCTTTAACAAAAAAAGGAGTAGTTGTAATTCTAGCCGCTGGTAATGGTGGTTTGGATCTTAGTATTGAATCAGGTAATATGAACCAATTTGGAGATAGTGGTAGTTTTCTTGTTGGTGCTTGTAACCATAATAATGGAATAAAATGTCGTTTTTCAAACCATAATCATGAAACATCATTAATTAATTCATGGGGAAACGGGCATGTTGTAACTACAGGCTATAGCTCATTACAGAAAAAGCCAGGAAATAATCGTAATTATTCAAAAGATTTTTCGGGTACATCAAGCGCTACCCCATTATGCGCTGGAGCTTTAGCATTAATTCAATCTTATGCTATTAATAATTTTGGTGTTTATCTTAATGCTTATGAAATGAGACGACTTATTATGCATACAGGATATTCAGAAGGTGCTGATCATAATATTGGCCATCGGCCAAATGTTGAAGCTGCAATAAATGCATTAAAAACTCAATTTATACTGGACTAAAACATTCGGTTATCTCTAGGATATTGTTGGATAAGCTGGGGAAGTACTTCCCTAACTCCTCAAAAAACCGAGTAAGATCTTAGTAGATCGTTTTTTTATTTAGCTTTTGTATCAATAGCATTGGTTGCTTTTTGATAAGCTCTATGCATCAATAACCCGATACAGCAGCCCACTGCAGCACCTGCAAAAACATCCAGTGGATAGTGTACCCCCCCATATATTCGGCCATATGAAATAATAGTAGCCCAGATAAAAAATAAGTAGCTAAATTTATACTTATTTTTAAAAATGCGCCAAAAAAGCATTGCAAAAGCATATGTATTACTCGCATGAGAAGATGGGAAACCGTATAGACCCTTATAGGTACCAATAAGATGAACCGATCCAATGGGCAGCATGCAACAAGGCCTATATCGTGCAAAAAGTGGTTTAAGCCATGTAGCAGAACATTGATCTGCTATAATAATGGTTAAGATAAAGCAGATTACACCATTCCATCCCAGTGCTTTTTTAATCAACCATATAAGCAAGATATACAGTGGAACCCAAAAAAAAGTACTGGTTGCTAGTATAAAAAACAAATCTATGGTGCCATGGTGCCATTGGTTTAGTACAAAAAACAATGCTTGATCCAAGCTATCCACAATGGTTAAGATCATTGGTAAATGGTTTAAACCATATCGATGACATGCCATCCATCATCTATTGATTGGTTATGCACAACACATGATAAGTGCCTTGCTAATTTTTCAGCAGATGTGGTCTTCTTTTTTTTGTTCTATCTATCTTTTCTTGCTCCATCCACTCCTGAATAGCCTTATGATTACCACAGCATAATACGTCTGGAACTTTTTTACCCTCAAAATTGTAAGGTCTTGTATAGGCAGGTGGTGCTACACATCCATCTTGAAAAGAGTCGGTCAGTGCAGAAGAAGCGTCTGATATAACACCTGGTATAACCCGAACCATCGCGTCTGCTAAAATAAGTGCAGGGAGTTCTCCCCCAGAAAGGACGTAGTCTCCAATACTGATTTCTAAAGTAATAAAGTGTTCACGTATCCGTTCATCTATACCCTTATAATGGCCACATAGCAGCATCAAATGCTGCTTGAGTGAACATGTATTGACAAGATTTTGATCCAATGGCTCGCCATCTGGAGCCATATATATAACCTCGTCATACCGTCTTTCTTTTTGAAGTGCTCTAATGCAATTCACAACTGGCTCTATCATTAACAACATCCCGGCAGCGCCACCATAGAGTTGATCATCAATTTTACCATGTTTACATGAGGTATAGTCACGCAAGTTGTGCAGGTGGATCGAAAGTAGCTGCTGTTGTATAGCCCTTTGAAAGATAAAATGTTTAAGTGGACTTTCAAATAACTGAGGACAACAGGTTATAATATCAATTCTCATCCAAGTAGGGAAAACAGGGCATAAAGCGCAACCATATCAAAAAGATATGTAGCGAGGAGGGGAGTTGAACCCCTGACCTTCGGGTTATGAATCCGACGCTCTAAACCACCTGAGCTACCTCGCCAAAGATTATCTTTATTAGGCTGTATAAGTATAGTACTTAAATTGTACGTATATTTACTGTAAAGTTAGCCACAAATTCACAAAAATGAGCAATATTTTTATCAAAAAAATTGATAAGCTACTATTACGCACCTTTATACCCACCTTTTTGCTATTGCTTGTACTGGTACTGTTTGTAATGGTTATACAAGCTTTTTTCATGTATTTTAGTGGAATTGCAGGTAAAGGATTGGGCGTAGCTATCTATACAAAGTTGTTCTTTTACTTATCTTTATCTTCATTACCTGCAGCGTTTCCTATTGCCATTCTCATAACCGCTCTTATGGTTTTTGGTAATCTTTCAGAAAGCTTTGAATTAACTGCTATGCGTTCTGTAGGCCTTTCTTTACAACGTATCCTACGCGTACCTTTTATATTTATTCTTGTTTTAAGTGGATTGTTCTTCTATTTTCGGAACTATATTTATCCAAATAGTAAGCCTAAAATATTTAATTTAATCGAAGATATTTTGGAAAAAAAATCTACTTTGTTTATTCAAGAAGGTGTTATTTGTAATAATATACCAGGATATAGTATTCGTGTAGACAAAAAAAAAATAGATAACGAGCATATGGAAGGCATTATAGTCTATGACTATACCAAAAAATATGGAACCGTTTCTATAACCATTGCAGAGAAAGGTAGACTCTACACTACACCAGACAAAGGCTATTTGGTCATGGAACTGACCAATGGACATAATTATTTAGAGCCTTTGCCTACTAAAAATAATGATAGGGATCAGAAACCATCCTTTTATAGAAATCATTTTTCAAATCAAAAAATAAGGATTAGCTTGGAAGCTTTGAAGTTGCGTAAAACAAATGAAAAATATGCATATGATCCAAGAACAAGAACCCGTCCACACCTTAAAAAAATGATTCAAGAAATAGGGAAGCAAGTGGTTCACTGGGAGCAAAAGATTAAAAAGTTGCTTTCCGAACAGACGATTCGGTACCATTCTGCAGAACAATTTAACGAGGTATTAGATGGCTATACAATGGAAAAATTGCCATTACCCGACCTACAAGCAACCCAAGCTTCTGATTTTATATTATTGAGAGACCAACTTATAGCCCATAAAACCCATATAAATACAGCCTCTGATCGGCAACCCAATGACTCTACCTTGCAAAGAGTTGTGGAAGAGGCCTTGCATAGTGTAAAGAAGATAACCTATAGCTTAACGATCCAAGAAGATAATAAAAATCTATTCAATGCAGAATTAAATGGAGCTTTATATGAACAAGAATTTCGATTTGCAGTAGTTATAGAATGTGTCATTATATTTTTGTTAGGTAGCTCCCTAGGATGCCTGATTAGGAGAGGTGGCTTTGGAATTTCTGTAATGATTAGCTTTTTCTTTATACTGCTGGAATATATTCTTTCTATGGTTGGAAGGGATTGGGCAATAGCCAATACCTGTTCTATCTTTATCTGTGTTTGGTTGCCAAATTTCGTATTGTTGCTTTTTTCTGGCTTATTTTTAATACAAGCACAGCATGGTAGAGGATTATCCCCAACCAATTGGTACATTTTGTATAAAAAAATTAAAAAAATATTAAGCGGTAAAATCAATAGGGCATCAGGTGCATAACGCATTCGATCCATCATTTTAGCAAACGTTCCACAAGCGTTTGTAAAACAACTATTCCTTAACCTCACAATTTAAGGCACTAAATATAGTTTCAATTTGTTTTTAAAACAAAACAAAACTAACTTTCACTAAAATAAGCTTTTTTTCTAAAAGTATAGTTAACAATATTGGTACAATATATGTGCATTTTATTGTCAGTTGTATCAACACATTTAAGCAAAAATGGTGCTTTTTTGTATGTCTCATCGTTACTTATATTACGTTTATGGAACAGTTCACAGAAAAGCATAAAGGCGAAATAGTTAAAAAAGCTATTAAAAAAACTGGTTATCAAATGAAAGTAGTGGCTAAGAGATTAGGCATTGTCCGCAATACCCTTTATACCAAGTTAAAGCAAGCAGTGTTAGAGGATTCGTTTATTATACGTGTGGGTAATATCATACACTATGATTTTTCTCACATTTTTCCAGAAGTGTATAAAAGAGTAGCTGGTAAATTTACAAATAGTTTTGAGCGCCTCTATCCAGATAAGTCTGTAGTGGTTGGTAACACTGATGAATGGCCACTTTATGACCATCTATATAAAAATCAATATTTCTTTAAATTACAGGTTTTAAGCGAAAAATATATAAAACGCATGGAGGATTATGATAAACTTTTTAAAGTTTTAATTCGTTTAGCCAATAAGAACGAATCGGTAGACCTTAAAAAGGAAATTATAAAGTTTATAGAAAATCAAAGAAAAGAAGATTAAATAAAAAAAATATCCTCATTTGTTATAGCCTGTGTATATAGATCTATGTGGAGCACATACTGCTCCAATAGCCATCTTCAATTTTGGCATAAAACAATAAAATTAATTTCGTAAGTTACGCTTTTATTATTTTTGTATATTTATCAACTTTTATACAATATTTGTACATTTAATGAGCAAGCTTATATAAGCTTATTGTGTAACTATACTATTTTTTATCTTATTTTCAGAGATTTATATTCTAGTCATGGAGCAACATAAAGGGAAAATAGTGGAAGCGGCTATTAAGAAGAGTGGTTTTCGAATGAAAGCATTGGCTAGTAAGCTAGGTATTGCCCGTAACACGCTTTATACTAAGCTAAAGGAAGCGGATATAAAAGAAGATTTTATTATACAGATTGGTAAAATAATACACTATGATTTTGCCAATGATTTTCCAGATATATATGCAAAGAATAAAAAACAAGATGACGATGAAAGCCGTCATTACGTCCCTAAGGGAGATGGATATAAGTATAGCGATGAGTCAAATGATATGATAAGCGACCCCTATTGTATTCGATTAAAAAAGTTGAATAAAAAATATTTGCGACTGATGGAGGATTACACTAAGCTTTTAAAAATTTTAGTTGTATTGGCCAATAATAATGAGTTGGCGGACATTAAGCAAGAGATTATGACATTCATAGAGCATGAACAACGGGAAGATTAAAAATATCCATCCACTCAGTATAATTGAAAATGATTGATCAACCAATAAATTTAAAAACAGGCTTTGCTGAAATGCTAAAAGGAGGTGTCATTATGGATGTTACCACTTCAGATCAAGCAAAGATAGCAGAAGCAGCAGGCGCTGTTGCTGTAATGGCTTTAGAGCGAGTTCCCTCAGATATCCGGGTACAAGGTGGGGTAGCTCGTATGAGTGATGTTCAGAAAATACGAGAAATCATGGGAGCTGTTTCTATTCCAGTTATGGCTAAGGTTCGTATTGGTCACTTTGTAGAAGCGGAAATATTAGAAGCATTAGGGGTTGATTTTATCGATGAGAGTGAGGTTTTGACACCAGCAGATGGAGCCTTTCATATTAATAAACATCCCTTTAAAATTCCCTTTGTTTGCGGGTGTTGCGATTTAGGAGAAGCACTTCGTCGCATTGGAGAAGGAGCAGCCCTTTTACGTACAAAAGGAGAAGCCGGTACAGGAGATGTGATTCAAGCGGTTAAACATATGCGCACTATTCAGCGTCAGATTCGCTCCCTTGCTACTTTGACCGCTGAAGAGCTTCAAGTAGCCTCAAAAGAGTGGGGTGCTCCTCTACATTTAGTCGAAACAGTTGCAAGGGAAGGTAAATTGCCTGTACCTAATTTTGCAGCCGGGGGCATTGCTACTCCAGCAGATGCTGCTTTAATGATGCGTTTGGGGGCAGAAGCCATTTTTGTCGGCTCTGGAATTTTTAAGTCAGAACATCCGAAAAAACGAGCCAGTGCGATTGTACAGGCAACCACCCACTTTCAAGATCCAAAGGTTCTGGCCAAAGTATCTGAGGCTTTAGGAGCCCCTTTATTAGGAATACCTACTGATCATCTTTCAGAAAAAGAGATCCTTGCCAACAGGGGATATTAAAATGTTTGGCATACTTGCTTTGCAAGGAGGATTCGGCTTGCATCAAAAGGCTTTAGAACGATTCGGTCTGCAAAGTCAATTGATCAAAAGACCAGAAGAACTGGTTCAAATCCACGTTTTAATTATTCCTGGCGGAGAATCAACTGCACTCTTGAAGCTTATGAAGCCTTTGAACTGGAAAGAAGCTATCGTAGCCTTTGCGCAACAAGGGAAACTAATTTTGGCCACTTGTGCGGGTCTCATTATCCTATCTCGTCCCACTCCTGTTGCAAAGGACTATCTAGGGCTTATTGATATCGAAGTAAAACGCAACGCTTATGGTCGGCAAATCAATAGTTTTGTCGGCCTGGGAACTAGTTTATTGGGTATATCACCTCTCAAAATAGTGTGCATTAGGGCTCCTGAAGTTACTTTTGTAGGTCAAGATGTAGCAGTCCTTGTTTCCTTAGCAGGTAGACCCATGTTGCTTCGTCAAAATAATATTGTCGTAACTACTTTTCATCCTGAGTTAAGCCCAAACTATTCGTTTTACCATTGGCTGACCCGACTAATATCTAATGTAGACCTAAGAATGGGGTAGTGTATTATAGCCCCGTAATACATACTATTGAGGCTGCTGCAATAGAAAATTTTAACGACTTTGTAATAAAAAATTGACTTTTATACAGACATTTTTGTAAATTGGTAGCACAAAAAAATGTTATTTATTATCCTTTCTTAAAAAACATATAAGCAGTTTTTAATTAAAATTTAAATAAAATTTTTTTGTATGATTCCGTTTTTATATTCAAAGTTCATGGTTCCTCTTTACTTTTTTTGCTTTCAGACCATAGAAGTAGGGTTTGTGGATGCCATAGAGTTTAAATACGTTAATTCTACCCTGTTTTATCAACATAACTTTCCTGATATTTTAGCCATTTCGCGTGGAGGAGCATATGAAGCTTTTATTTCTGGTGTAAAATGCTGTCCACCTTTATTGATACCTTGTGGCCTTAAGATACTGGCATTATCTATGAATAAGAACGTTTCTACTAAGCGACTGTTTAAGGTACATGCAGGTTATCGGTTGGTCTGCTGGCAGCAGATTTATTGGTATTGTATACTTTTAATTCCAATCATTCTGATATATATCGTAACCATATTTGGTTGTATCGACTACATACAGCAGCGGAACTTGCTTCTCTATCAGTATGTATCTTTTTATGATCCAGGCAACTATCATCATAGATTGTATAAGATTCTCTCCCATATATATGATTTTGTATAATGCTTCCTTTTATCTTAAATTTTGGATATTGTTTGGCTATTATTATAGCGACATTATCGAAAATAGATACTTTTTTTAGCTTCAATTATTTTAGTGCTATTGATTGTATCTCATACCGTGAATAGTAGACTTATATAATCCAGTAAAAGGTATAGCGGGTTATTATCTATTGATGACTATCAATAGATAACAACAAAAACCCCAGAATCAGTACATGTATAGTGTTTGTAAAACCAACCTTTATTGCTACAATTAATCAACTTTATTGATTTTAATTTTCTCATTAGATAACTCTTTCATTGGTGTGGAACACTATAGGGTAACTTGTATTGGTATTATTAGTGGTAGATGGAACATTATAAAGAGATTCATCTTGCGTTAGAAGACTGGACATTGATTCAGTTAATGGTGAAATCATTTTATCTAAATCTATGCTTGACCTATATTTTTTATTAGATTTATCAAAGAATAGTTCTTTTATTTCAATATTTTGATTTTTTCTTACTTCATAGGCAGTTTTTCCATCTTTATTCTTAATTTTAGTGATTTTTTCTAATTTTTTCTTGTCCTGCTTAAGCGGTTGTAGTAAGGAGATCACAAAATCATCATGCCCCTTTTGCAGTGCTATATGCAAAGCCGTTTCTTTATACCTATCTTCAGTGGCTATGATTTCTTGCAATGCTTTTAAATCTTTCTCAAAAGGTTTGAGTAAAGAAGTGACAAACTGTTCATTTCCTTTTTCAGCTACTATATGCAAAATAGTTTTTTTATCTTCTTTCTGAGTTTGTATAACCTCTTTTAATTGTTTCTTGTGCTGCTCAAGAGGTTTTAGTAAGGAAATGATAAAATTATAGTCCTCTTCTTCGAGTGCTATATCCAAGGCCGTTTCTTGATGGCTACCCATAGTTTTTAAATGTTTTGTAAGTTCTTTAGGTTCTTTATCAAAAGGTTGTATCAACTTAGCAAAAAATGTATAATGCTTTTTTTGCAGTGCTATATGCAAAGCTGTTTTTTTATCCTTGTTATCGGTTTTTATAATCTCATTTAATGCTTCTAGATCTTGCTCAAAAGGTTTTACCAAAGTAGCTATAATATTATAATTACCTGTATCAGCTGCCATATGCACAACAGTGTTTCCATGGTTGTTACCCTTTCTTATCCACTTTTTCAATGCTTCTAGATCTTGCTCAAAAGGTTTTACCAAAGTAGCTATAATATTATAATTACCTGTATAAACAGCTATATATAAAACAGTTTCTCCAGAATTGTTCTGAATCTTTATGAGCTTTTTCAATTTTTCCGGATAGAGCGCAAAGAATTCTAATAAAGCATTGATAAAAACTAGATTGCTTGTTATAGTGGCTATATGCAAAGCGGTATATCCATCACTGTCCTTAATTTTCAGCAATTTTTTTATTGCTTTTGGGTCGTTCTTAAAAGGTTTTAGTAATGCATTTATAAGTTGATGATTCTTTTCAGCGGCTGTATGTAAAGCTGTATTTCCATCATTATTTTGTATTTCCAGCAGTTTTTTTAGTGCTTCTGGATCGTTCTCAAAAAGTTTTAGTAATTTTTTTGCAAAGGTTGTACGCGTATTTCTAATAGCAATATGTAAAGCCGTATTGTCATTTTTGTTCTGTATTTCCAGTAGTTTTTTTAGTTTTTCCGTTTCATTATCAAATTTTTTTAGTAAGGCATCTAAACAATTTGTATGCGTATTTCTCATAGCAATATGTAAAGCCGTATTGCCATCATTATTTTTTATTTCCATTAAAATTTTTAATTTTTCTGGATCGTTATCAAGTTTTTTTAGTAAGGCATCTAAACAATTTGTATGCTTATTTCTCATAGCAATATGTAAAGCCGTATTGCCATCCTTGTCAAGTTTTTTTATAAAGTTTATTAAAAAACTTACATCATCCTGAATGCTATTCAACAAAAAATAAGCAATATGTATATTCCCTTCTTTTGCTGCTATGTGTAATGGGGTTTCTGCTTCAAGTCGTTTATTGCTCTTTCCTGTATTGCCTTCTGAGTTGGATAATGTTTTAATCTTTTCGCCCCACTTTTGCAAAGTTGTTTCAGTTAGCTGTTTATTTCCTAACCTTTCATTTATAAAAGAGCGAATAGACTTATACTGTACATCTATTAAGATCGCTGTTAAAAATACTTCCCATTTATTTTGATTTGGTCTATTACCCTCTTTTATTATCAAATCCATATAGTATTCAGATAAAAAATATTCGCCTAAGACTGGATGTATAAATCCTAAGCCATGCTGATCAAATTGAACCAATCCAGTAGCTAGAATTATATCTATATCTTTTTTTTCTATAGCTGATTGTAAAGAATAGACTAAGTTTTTAGCTAATTTTTTATACAATTTGTTGGCATCAGATTTGAATTTATTTTTTTGCGTATCCTCTATAATCCCTACTTTTTTTAAATAAGTCTCATACTTTCTATCGATAATGTTTGCACAGATCTGTAACCTGTTTTTATCTATATAACCGAAATCCGGTTCGTTATTCTCTCTTACCCAGTTCTTAAATGATGTTATATAATCTTTTCTTACAATATGAGCTGCTGCGTTTTTTTCTTCTTGTGAACTTGTCAGCAGTAAATGCAAATGCAATGGAATACCTATAAACGATTGATCATTTTGAAAGGTAGATTGTACTTTATTTATAAAGGCTTTACTATATTTCTCGATTTTACTATTGTCAATTGTATCATCCTCAGAAATATTTAACGCATCTTCACTGCAGACTAAACTTAAACGATTTGTCAGATTTTTTTTTAAAAAATCTTTCTGTGCATCAGCATCTAATGGCTTAAGGGTTACTGCAAATGTGGATAAAGCATCTTCTAATGTTTTTTGATACTCCAAAGAAGTTGTAACCCAAAACGTAACATGGGTGTTGTTTTTTAAATGCGTTAGTAAAGCAGTAACTTTATTCCTATCTGATGCATCTGTTACTTTATCAAAACCATCGAAAATAATTAACAAAGCTGTTTTATAATTTCTTGCTGCCTCTAAAGTGAATTTTAAGAAATATTGGGTAATGTTATCTTGCAAATTTTTATCAACTTCTGATAAAAATTCAAGAATATTGATACCATTGGTATTAATATTTTTAATGGCTTCTAAATGGTTTTGAAGCTTTATGTTAATGACCCAGTTGCAGGTACCTTGTTTTGATAAGTTATTTAGACCAAATTTTAGTTGATATAATCTGGTTAAGGTAGTTGATTTGCCCATACCTGGATCAGCAGCAATAATTACGGCTTGTCTATCTTGTATAGTGTCCAAAAGTTCGCTTTCTTCATATTCTTTTTTATATTCTTTTTTATCAACGTAATTACGTAACCCATCTAGGCTGCCTTTAGAATTACGCCAAATAATTTGTTGATTATTTTCATCTCCTTCTACTTCAAGCCAGTGAACTGTACCAGAAAGACTATCAAATTTATTTTTTGATTTTTGTACATCTTGCTTGACAAAAATTTTATCTTTCTTAAATAGACTAGGTTTTACTCCAAGTAATTTTCCAAGGGCATCGTAAGCATCATCAACTATACCACTAAATATAAATTTATCTTCTGTGCCTTGTGTGAGTGTTGTAGACAGACCGTATATTCTTTTAGACTTATTATTAATTACAACTTTATTAAAGTTTCTATTGATGTAAAAGTTAGGATTATAAATCTGCTGTAGCATCATGATGGATTGCGATTCATTCCACTGTATCCAATATATTTTCTTATATGTATGCTGATCACATAATTCTTTAAACGTTTTTTCTGTAAATGCACTATTTACTAACTGTATGGTTTTATTATTAGATAATGTATAGTAGGGATGGGTAAAAATACCTATATGATTACAGATAGCTTCTCTTTTAGACTGTTCTAATTTATTAACCAATAGATTCTTCGCATTATCTTCATTGTGCGTATCTGTACCACTAATGACATAAATCGCTTTTTCTTTATTATAAAGGAGATGGGTATACAGCGTTTCTATATTGACTGCTTCAAATAGTTCAGTGTATGCGCCTTCTAAATCACTAATCTTTAATGGCTTATTGTCTATTTTGATTGAATCACTGTAAATCGAATTAATTAATTCTTTCTTTATTAAAAGGCCATACTTATTAAGCAAATCACTCAAGTTATCAATACCGGTTAATTTTTCTAAGTTTATTTTTGCTTCACCTAAGCAAAACTTTTTTTTCAAAATTGCATGATTGGGATCAAGTTTTTTTTGCTTAGTGGTATCTTTTATATCTGATACCGGACCTAATTGTGTTTGTGAGGCGGGGTATCGGTTAGCTTTTGCCTTATCCATTTCTTTGGAAAGGAGATTACTTTTGTTAGCTGTATCGTCTCTTAGAATCGGTTTATTTTTCTCAGGATCATTCATTTTTTTTAGTGCTTGGGTTTTTAGTAATTTTTAACCTATTTGTCTTTTTACTATTTTTAATACCCATTTTTATACCAAGTGTTCTTAGAAAACATCCAACCATAGTAGTATAACCGGTTGGCATAGTTATAGAGGATAAGGTGTTTCCATTATAACTATTGATATATACGCTTTCATCTGCAGCTTGTTCCACTTTATTCAATCTATCATATGCCCCTGGCTTTATCTCCAAAGATAAAGCCTGAAAAAATGTTCTTATTGACTCCATCTTATGCTCTATTTTTTGACCAGTAATTAAACTCATTATGAACCTGAATACAGGGATTGGTTATTAAAAAAGTTTTATACATTTCCTTTGCTTTTTAAATCTGTGGCGTTATCTTTTCACCAAATTCGCAAAGGAACCTAGATTTAATCTATTAAAATTAATCGAAAATATTACCATCTAGATTATCGTATGAAAAAATTTATGCCTATAGTTGAAAAAAATAGCTAGTTGTAAAAACAGCTAAAGACCAATATTATAATTAAATTAAATATTGATTATCAGAAAAAATAAATTATTTTTGTTATTGTTATTTAGAGAAGTTTCTATTACTAGATTTAGTAGTTTAGTAAACTATAATCACACTAAATCCGTTGCAATAGACTATTAATATTTAGATTTAAAAATTGCTTCATGTTTAAATGAATGTTGATGCTTTGAAAGGTTATATGTAGAATTTTTGAATGATGATGGTTATGAGTCAATCAAACGAAGAGGTTTGTTAAGTGTATCAAATATTTATAGTTCACTATAACGCTTGTAGAAAGGTTTAGCACCAGCAGTAGAGGGTAAGTAGTCGGCCCTGAAATATTATTTTTGAATAAATTTATTGAATGGATATTTCTTTATAATATATATGGTTTATCAGGCGCTCTATTTTTCTTACCCAAGATATAGGTATAACTGGTTTTGGATTAAGAATTTTAATTATATAGGTTTTAATTTATTTGACTGTGAGGGTATTAAGAATAATTTTCTTGTAATCAGTCGTAGGTTATGAGCAATAGCACATAAAATAACGTTAAGTTTATCTCCTAAAATACCTTTCAAATAGTTAACGGATAATTTACCATCGGCTTTCATATGACCGATATGCGGTTCAATAGAAGATCTTCTTTTTATAGCTTTTTTTAGAGCAGGGGTTATACCCCTTTTAGAACCACTTATAAATATATCACATTCATTAACAGGAATATTATGACCTCTATAGGCTTTATCTACGAAAGCATATTTTACCTTGGTACCAGATAATTGCTCGGCTTGTAATAAACTCTTCTCTAAAGTATGGCCATCATAAGCATTAGGATGTATCGCTTCTGTAGAAACAATTAAACCTTTTTTATGGGTCAATGTAAATTGTACTTTACAACCATACTCATAAGGATTTCTAGACTTACCTTTACTCACACAGTAGACCGAGGGTTCATGGATACTATAAACTTTATCTTTACTATTTTTTGATTGATTTATAAGTTTTTTACTTATAGATAGTAGGCGCGTAAATTGGTTGCGTATTAGATCATCACAGGATGCTATAGAACGTTCTACATCTCTTATTACCCGACCAAGATAGGTTTTTAATGTTTTAACGCCCTTGGATAAACGTTTATACTGTTTGGCATGAGCATACCTATCAACTTTACGTTTAATAGATAGACCTAACCGCTGATAAGTTTGACGCAGTTTAATACCTGTTTTCTTGGCTATACTGACCAGTTTTTCTCTGGCTTTATTAAGCAAAGAAGAGTCAGTTGGGTAACGGATATTTTTCTCCATTACAGTAGTATCAGCTATAACTTTTTCAAGTTCTTTTCGGGTCACTACTTTTTTTTTTAGCGATAAGTCTATAGTCATAGATAAGATTTTATTGAGACCTTCTTGACCTAATCTATGGCGCCAACGGGTCAATGAACTGGGGTTACAAGGCACCTTAAACTGAAAATAATCATATCCACAAAAGTATTGCCAATAAGGGTTTTCTACCCATCTAACCACTACTTGTTCATCAGAAATATTATACATATGACTGATAATGAGAAGACCTATAATTAAACGAATAGGCAAAGGAGGTTGACCAGGTCCATAGCTAAAACCGCGGTCTAAATCTGATGCTAAGGCGTGCCAAGTAATCGAATCAGATAACTGGAATAAAGGATGTTTCGGGTTAAGAAAACTAGATAAGCGTTGCTCAAACAAACGCTCAAGGCTATTATTTATTTTCTTAGATTTCATCCTTATTTTGCAAGCTTTTTATACAAAACAACTCTAAAACTGGTTATTAACCAATACAAATTTAACCATTTATTTGCTGATTAACAAATAATTATACAGTATTTCAGGACCGACTATTTAGTCGACGCTAAAATATGATGTAATTATTTGTTAATGAAATGTAAAATTAATTGATGGATACAATTATAGTATAGCTATGCTATAATTTCGATAATTTGAGACCGTTGCGATAGATAGTTATTGTAATTTTTGATAAGTTTCAAATTGTATTTTTTGTAGTTTTTAAGGTTAAGGATGCATAAATTTGATTATTTAGTGATTTTCAAGTTAATATTTGTATATTTTAGATATACCATCCCCCTAAAAACCCTTTAAAATGATATTTGGAGCTCTGTATACATTATAGGCTATAGATTCCATTTTTCTACTAATGACCAGTTAATCAAATTATTGATTTGATCAAAAAACGTATGCTTGCATTTACGCCGACTAGCTGATATATCTGATAAACTTAACTGACCGCTTACTTTGATTGACATAACAATATCATAAATTTTTTATTACAAAAGCTAAACAATAAATACAAGTTAATCTTTTAATAAAATTAACAATTACTTTTTTATCCTAAAATCTAAAAACCTATTGCAATGGCCTCTGATTGTTTATCAATGATTTTAAAAATATTAAAGAGATTAAACATTACATGTATAAATACAATTACAACAGATTTCATTCCAGCATTAAATATCAGAAACCTATGAATGTATATATTACACATTTAAAAAATCAATACCCTAAGAACGGAATATCACGGAAACAAAGTATATAATTTCTTGTCCGCTTTTTTCAGTCCACTATATTACCCTTCTGATGCAGAGTCAGTCATAACCAGTGTAGCTACAAAAGCCAAAAAGGCTATATAACAGGCGGGTGCTATAGGGGTATGATATGTATGAAAAAGATAGAAACAAATAGCAGTAGCAGATTTTCCAAATAAAGTACTACCCAATACCGTAGCCAATCCTATGGTAACATAAGGTGTTCCTGTAGCTACTTGCTCTTTCGACCAAATAGTCAAAAAGCAGCTAAAAATAACCCCTAGAAAAATGAACCAACAGCGTACTGCTGTTATATAAAAGATAGAAGCGTTTTGTAATCCTGAAAAAAGGGGAATAATGGATAAAGTGATTAGCCCACTGGCTACTCCCATAAGGTTATTGTGGTCATATTTTTGACCAATTTTACCGATCCAGCTCATTAGCAAGATATCCAATACCATAAAGATGGGCAGGTATTCCATCATAGTTCCATAGGTAACCGTAGTGACCATAGGCACAAAACTACTCATAAAAAGAAAGGGAATTGTATAGGCCACGTAACCAAATCCAGCCACTATAGCGATGCGTATAATGGCTTTACGTGCTTTCCAAAGTGGTAGATAGGCGCATGCTTTTGGTGCCATAAAGTTGAGGTCGTTTTCCGTTTCTGTTGCTTTATTGCTGAAAAAAAGAATATTGCATAACGTAGATAGGGCAGCTATTAAAAAGGGAAAACGCCAATATGAAAATGGATCATCGATCCATGCAAAACAGACCGCTACGGCACCAGCTAATAAAATACCCATCATTGAAGCAACTTCATAAAATGGTGCTAGCTTTTTAGCCTGTTGGAGGGTTACACCTTTAAGTAGGTAGATTTTGGAAATATTATATGCACCGGCTGCACATAATTCTGAGCAACCCCTGGCCAACCACAATAACACAACTGTCCATAGTGATCCTCCTTTATAGATGGGTAAACAACTCATCCCTATTAAACTAATCCCTATACCCAAAAGCGTATAACGCAATACAACCATTTCTTTTTTATTTTGCGCCATATTGCTAAAAAAGAGCAGGCCAAAAGGCTTGGCGACAAAAGAAATAATAAAAGGACTATAGCCCCATATCAACTGGACCAATAGCTCTTTTTTAGGAAAAAAAAGAGGTGCCATAATCGGTACTAAGTAACCATATAATGCATTATCAAAATGGATCAAGAGATTGGCTACTCCTATACATAGTTCTTCTTTGGAGAAAAGTGCCTTTCGTGCATTTGCCATTATAGAAGTGAAAATTTGATTGCAACCTTCTTATCTATGCTTTTTAGCGTCTGTTCTATAATCGCAAGGCATTCTGCGTGGTTCTTTTCCCTAGCTATATCAAAGGCTGTTTTGCCATTATGGTTTTTTTGATTGACATTAATGCTTTTAGCATCCAGTAAAGCTTTTACCACTTTTAGATCATGGCGTGATGTTGGATGATGAAGCAGGGTATTGCCGTTTGTATCTTTTTGATTGACGAGAATACTTTTATGGGCTATTAAGGCTTTTACTACTCCTAGATGACCGTTATATGCTGAGAAATGGAGAGGTGTACGATCATCTTTATCTTTTAGATTGACCAACATATCTTTAGTGTCTAGTAAAGTTTTTACCATTTCTACATCACCTTGATCTGCTGCAACATGAAGTGGAGTATGGTCATATTTATTTTTTGGATTGATTGCTATACCTTTAGTGGCTAGTAATGCTTTAACGACTTTTACATGGCCATTTACTTCTGCCCAATGAAGGGGGGTAGCCCCATATTGGTCTTTTGGATTGACCTCTATACCTTTGGCGGCTAGTAATCCTTTGACCACTTTTACATGACCATTTGCTGCTGCCCAATGAAGAGGATCTTGAATATAATTGTATTGCGTATGTAGATCAACTGTTGGATCTTGTAGTAAAGATTTTACTGCATCTATATCATCTTCTTTAATTGCTATATACAGCTTATTGTCAATTTTTTTTATAGATGAATATGAGTTGGTATAACCATGACTATAGTTCGGGAGTAAGCAAAATAAGAGCAACCTATATAAGATAAACGTTATGCTAGAGGAATGCATATATGGCCTGTGTTGTATACATCTATACTATGTATGTAGTATATTGATCTGTTCTTTTATGCGCTTCTAATCGTTGGTTATTTTCTTTAAGTAGAACTTTATATGCAGCCAAATTAAGTAAAATCTTAAATATAATATAGTAGTGGACTAAAAATTTTATTAATTTTGTTTCTTTCTTTTTGGGTCCACTATAATAAGAGCTAAAAATCCAAGCTATTTTTTACTTTTTTGCCGCTATAGTACTAGCACTGTGGCACCACTTTTAAAAATGATTTGATCTATGCGTTGGTTTGTTATGGCAGTCGCTTTGATACTATTAAGTGGCTGGTCTGTTGATGCATTGGAACCGATTGTGGTGCCAAAAGCAATAAAATTTGCTGGTATACATTTAAAATTTACAGATGGTGTCCGTAATCGTGTACAAGAAAAAGTCAATCAATTGACAAGACCAAAGAAGATTTTTAGTGAAATATTAGATAGAACCCATCTTTTTTTTCCGCTTATAGAAAAGACTTTGGCGGAAGAAAATGTTCCAGATGATTTTAAGTTTCAGGCTTTACATGAAAGTATGCTGGTAGGAGATGCAGTGAGTCATACCCATGATGTAGGTTTTTGGCAAATACATAAAGTAGCTGCTATAGACTTAAAATTAATGATCGATCATCCTGTAGATGAAAGAATGCACTTGATTGAATCTACCAAGGCAGCAGCCCGTTTTTTAAAGAGTCATTGCCAATATTTTGATAGTTGGTTGGGAGCATTACTGGCCTATAATAGGGGTAGGACAGGGGCGATCAAACTGTTTCCTAAGGAATACCGTGGAGCCAAGGTGGTACGATTGAATGATAAAACAGATGGGTATATTATTTCAGTTTTAGCTACTAAGATTGCATTTGGAAAGATCGCTGGGAAAAAAAAACATTCTACATATAAGTTATGTCTTTATCATCAAGGCCATCATGGTCAAAACTTAAAAGACATTGCGGCCCATTTCAACATAGAAGAGAAATTGTTATCTAAACACAATCAGTGGCTTAGGACCTCTGTGGTACCAGATCATACAAAATGCGCTTTGTTGGTGCCATTGTTACATACGCATGCGTCCATGCGTCCTATTTTAAAGTTGCCCAAGCCAGTAAAGAATGTATTGCCTAAGGATAAAAAAGTAGTCTCAAATAGGCCACCTAAGCAAGGTCAATTGCATCGTATAGATTATGGAAAATACCTACAGTCTGCTAAAATCTTTCCGAAGGTGCGTCCTTTAAACAATAATGGCTCTAGTAGATTCATTCAAGCCAACGGAAGACGAGCCATTGTAGCCCAAAAAGGAGATACCATTGCTTATTTAGCCCAGTTGGTAAAGATGTCTATAGATAAATTTATTCTTATAAACGACATTAAAAAAATAGATCAACTGATTCCAGGGCATATATATTATTATAGTGCAAAAGGCAGTAAAGGGGGGATACATTATCATGTGGTAGCACCTGGAGAAGATACATGGTCTATTGCACAGCGCTATGGTATAAAGCAATCTGCTCTTTTGGAAAAAAATCGTATGCGACAGCCAGAACCTCTAGAAAAAGGACGCATATTATGGTTGCGGTTTATTAGGCCTTCTAAGGTTCCAGTGGAATATTACAATCTAGATCTATCTTGAAACGAAAATGGCATATAGTAGCAAGCTGCTCAATAACTATTTTTAGAGCTATTTTGTATAATTTTATGCTGATCTTGAGAAATAAGTTTGTAAAATACAACTGATCATGAATGATTTACAACATGCCAAAAGTCTTAAGGAATTGGTCCATAGGTTTCTTGAAACTTCTCCTTTTCAGAAACAATTGACAACAGCTATGGTACGTGCCGCATGGCATAAAACCATGCCTAAAGTGGTTTGTAATCGGACAGAAAAGCTCTATGTACATGATAATAAAATATTTTTAAAAATAACTTCTGCGCCTTTACGACATGAGCTAAACCTTAATAAGGATAAAATCCTTACTACACTTCATGCAGAGATGGCTCATACCCTTTTACAGGATGTTGTTTTTTTATAAAAAATTAAGGGTAAGTAGTAAAGAATAGCTTTGATAATCATAAATGCTTTACCATCAGGTATCTATAATTCTACAAAGGGTTTTAATTAAAATTGTTCATAATGATTGATATATAGATTTGTAAGATTAGGATCTATATTTATTAGCTGCAAAAGTTTAGATTTCTAATATCCATGCAAAAATATTTATAAAAGCTAAAAGCGACAAAACTTTTTAATTTAAAGCAATAAAGATGTCAAAGATTAGTGCCATTAAGGCGTATGAAATTTTAGATTCCCGTGGCCATCCAACCATAGCAGCTGAAGTACATCTAGTATCAGGCGAAATAGGATATGCCAGTGTACCCTCTGGTGCTTCTACAGGTTCCCTTGAAGCATTAGAACTAAGAGATCTAGATGCCAATCGTTATCATGGGAAAGGGGTGTTACAAGCAGTCGAACATATACAAAAGATTATTGGTACAAATTTAATTGGAAAAAATATTGATGATCAAGTTGGTTTGGACAGCTTAATGATAGCCCTTGATGGTTCGTCCAATAAACAGCATTTGGGTGCTAATGCTATTTTAGCTGTTTCTTTAGCCATTGCTAAAGCGGCTGCTTTGCATTTTTGCCAACCATTGTATCAATATTTTTCTAGTTTAATAGGTGGAGTATCGAATGGAATATACAGGATGCCAGTGCCTATGATGAATATTATAAATGGCGGTTTGCATGCAGATAATCCGCTTGCTGTACAAGAGTTTATGATTCTGCCTTTAGGATTTGCTTCTTTTAGTGAAGCATTGCGTGCAGGTGTAGAAATTTTTCATGTTTTAAAGCATTCTTTGAAGCAAAAAGGGCTAAGTACAAATGTGGGTGATGAAGGTGGCTTTGCTCCTAATTTATATAGTACCACAGAAGCGATTGAATCTATTTTAGAAGCCGTTATCCAAGCTGGTTACACCCCTGGTGAAGATATTTATTTGGGTTTAGATGTGGCTAGTACTGGATGGTATCAACCAGATGGATTTTATTATATAGAAAATAAGCAGTTCACTAGATCGGAATGGGTAGCTTATTTGGTAAAATTAGTGGATCGCTATCCTATCATAAGTATAGAAGATGGTATGGCTGAAACAGATTATACCGGTTGGGGTCAACTGACGCAACAATTGGGTGAACGGGTGCAATTGGTAGGGGATGATCTATTTGTGACCCATCCAGACCTAGTCAAGCAAGGCATAGAGAAAAATTTAGCTAATGCAGTCCTGATTAAATACAATCAAATAGGAAGTTTAACAGAGACTTTTCAAACGATTGCATTGACCATAAAAGCGCATTATAGTGCTATTATTTCCCATCGATCTGGAGAAACAGAGGATACTACGATTGCTGATCTAGTGGTTGGGACAGGGGTTGGACAGATTAAAACAGGTGCAGTTTGTCGTACAGATCGCGTTGCTAAATACAATCGCTTATTGCGTATTGAATCTGATTTAAAAAATAAAGTAAATTATGCAGGACGAGATGCTTTTGCTCGCTTTTTAAATAAAAAATAAGGAACATATAGACTAGCTGTTTGGTCTCACTAAAAAGTAATTTGAATTGGTAACAAGCTATTCTGGATTTTTTTATTTATAATTATATAACAGAAGCCATCTTAAGTTTAGTTGGCAGGCCGTTTAAATGAATATTACTAAGTAAGTGATGCTATATTTGATTGTATTTGAGTGAATGGTTTGTAATAAAGGGTTTTCTGAGGTTGATATATACCTGTTTATCTATTACTCAAACCAACAAGCCGTCCACAGCTTAAATTTAAAAGTAGTATGTTCGACCTACTACTCTATGGATTACAGATTTGTTGATGGCTATTCGTTTGTGCAAGCAAATTTTATGAATCAGTATAGCAGAGAATTTATTGGTAATGAAGCAAGCATAATATGCTAGTCTTCTAGTCTTGGTTGCAATTTTTATAAAAAAACAAAAAAATGAATAAAAATTTAAAACAAATTGATCTTATCAAACCGTCTAACTGCTCATCAAAAAGGATTGCAACGTTGTCATTTTTAGCTGCTTTACAGTTTTCTTCTTGTATAAGTGGTAAGCGTCAAGGATTTACGGATCTTAATGCTCCCCGTTCGATTGACTATTTTCCATTGGATATGTATAAAGACGTGGATAGGTTCAAACAGTTGCAGTGTAAGACACGTGATACACTTTTCCACCATGTGCCTGATTTAAATGGCCAAAGTGCGCTTCGCAATGCTATAAGTAAAGGTGACTTAATATCCGTTAAAGCTTTATTGAATGGTAAAGACATAGATCCCAATGCAGTGGGAAATGGTTTAACTTCACTTATGTGGGCGCTTAAATGTAAGCATGAAAAAATATTTGATTTTTTATTGGCACATCAGGATATAGATACCACCACTGCAGATCCGGAAACAGATATGACGCCGCTCCATTTGGCTATTATAAATAGATGGCCGGCTGGCGTAAGGGCGTTGGTGCCCCGTTTGCTTCAAGAGGATTTATCTGTTAAAGATAAAAGGGGAAGAACGCCGTTAGATCTGGCGATCCTCGATGGAGGAAAGGATCTACTTATGTTGCTTGTGGATACATTTCCTGCAGAAGTTTTAAGTGGCAAAGATGAAAATGGTATGCCACTATTACATATATGTATGCGACGCCAGTTGATTGATGCTATCGTACGCTTGATCCATAAGCTTCCTAACGGAGATCTATATCAAAAAGATCAAACAGGTATGACCCCCCTCCATTTGGCAGTTAAGTATTTGCCTAAGGATATACTAGTGTTGCTAGCAAATAAACTTCCTGTAGAAGCTTTGGCCAGTGAAGATAATAAGGGCAGGACACCGCTACACTTAGCTGCCCGTATTAAAAAGAAAAATGCGTTTAAATTATTATTGGATCAAATAGTAGATCGTTCGGGTAAAGACGGTGCAATTGCAGCATTGTTTAAACCCAATAATAAAGGTTCTTCTGTATTCCAGTGTAGTTATTTACCTAAACATAGGGATTGGTCGGCCTTATTGCATAACAGTAAAGTCCAAATTCCAACTGTATCTATTCAGGAAAAGCAGATGTTTAAGTATCTATTGGAAACCTTACCTGGCTGTCTGACCATTCAGGAGCTTGTTACTATCGTCCGCGAAATTGATGAAGTTCAGGATAGCTGTGTAATCAGCAAGCAACTTGGTGCTAAATTGCGCGGTATGGTAAGGGACGCTATCAACAAGCAGCGGTATGGTAGTGACGCAGATAAAATCAAGAGGCAGGTAGCCCAAGCAAGAAATCGTAAGGTCTAAAAAGTTCTTATAGGTCAGTCTGTTCTGTAAGCTAAGCAAAACTGCGCTTTCTGGGGTAGGGGAGGTGCTAATGGGCTAGCTTGCAGAACAGATTAGCACTGTTTTGTATGGTTTCTTTATAATTTCTTATCATTTTTTACACATTAATGCTTCTATTGCTTCCGCTTCTATAGGAATGTTTTGTGTTAAATTTTGTACGCCATCTGTTGTAATCACAACATTATTTTCTAGTCGTATGCCTATTTTTTCTTCCTTAATATAAATACCTGGCTCTATTGTTAAAACCATATTGGGTAAAATGACACCATGGGTATCGCCTAGGTCATGTGTACTCAGTCCGAGGTGATGTGAGATGCCATGCATGAAATATTTTCTGTAAGCTGGAGCCTCTTTAGGCTGGTTTTTAATATCGGTAGCCTTGATCAGGTTGAGTGCAACCAGTTCTTCTTCTACCCACCCACCAATTGCATTATGATAATCTAAGAAAGGTAGTCCTGGCCGCAATAGCCCTTCTGCAGCTTGCAATATACGCAGTACACTATTATATACTTGTCGTTGTCGGGCTGTGAATTTTCCATCAATAGGTATAACGCGTGTTACATCGGCAGAATAATTTGCATATTCTGCACCTATATCCATCAATAACAGTTCGCCTGGTGGGCAAGGCTTATCATTGTTGGTATAGTGTAAAATGCAACTATTTGTACCGCTGGCAATAATAGGGGCATAAGCAAATCCCCTTGAACCTCTCCTAAGCAATTCATATGAGAGCAATGCTTCTATTTCATACTCCATTAATCCAGGATGGACCATTGGTATAGTAGATAGAAACCCAGCTGCTGTAATGTCACAAGCCGTTTGTATAAGGGCAATTTCTATTTCGTCTTTTATGCCACGTAGTTTTTGCATAATTGGCGCTAGCCGTGCATATGTATGCAAGGGATAGTGGTGCTGGCACCAGCTAATAAAACGCCTGTCTCGAGTGGCTATAGGGAAGTTTGTCCTTGGATGCTCATTCGTATTAAGGTATAGCTGATCGGCTAAACCCATTAACGTATGAAAAATTGGCTTAAAGTCACTCAACCAGTGCACCGTCACAATTCCACTTATACGGCTTACTGCTTCTTTAGTATACTTGTTTCCTTCCCAAACAGACAGTATCGGATTGGTTTCTTTGATAAATAAAATTTCTTTCCATTCCTTTTTAATGGCATCTGGATAGAGCAGTAGAATAGTCTCTTCTTGGTCAATGCCAGAAAGATAAAAAAGATCACTATTTTGTACAAATGGCATCGTTCCATCTGTATTTTTGGCCATCAAATCATTGGCATGCAACACTACTAAGCTATTGGGATAAAGATAGATTTCCATTTTTTTTCTATTCTTTATGAATAGATTTGGATCAATGTTTCTATAACGCATAGGATCGTATGTAGTTTAGATATACACCGTGTAGCTGTTCAACCACCTGGGCTTTTGTTACCCAACTGTATAGATATCAATAATGTGTACCACATTTTTGAGGCTATCTGGCTTTGTATAAGTTACTTAATATTATTGCTTAATTGCTTAATAAACAAAAAGAACCATACGATTGGTTTACGTTTACACCATTGACATCGGTGGATAGCATGCAGCAGTTATGTAAGGAAACTTACTAAATTTTCTTTTGATAACTTGGCACATATTTTTCTTCCATCTGGTGTATACATGGTATTAGTAGATGAAAATAGTTGTGCCAATAGTGCGTCTATTTCTATGCCATTTAGTTTTATACCATGTGGTATGCTCGCTTTTTTGGCCAATGCTCTGATAAAACATTCTGAAGTTTCTAATTTTTGCTTGTTGTTGTTCCATTTAAGTTGTTCTATTACGCCTTCCAATAATTGCTTTGGTGAGTGGTGTTTTAATTCAGCTGGACAGCCATGAATAATAATCGTAGATTCCCCAAATGGGTCAATGATAAAGCCCAATGAACGTAAAATAGCTTTATTTTCTAATAGAACCATATAATCCACACCGTTTACAGTTAGATATTCTGGCATAAGCAACTGTTGCGATGCCCCATTTTTATTTTGAAAGTGGTCCATAAACTTATCATACAGCACCCGTTCATGAGCAGCTTGTTGGTCAATTAACAGTGCACCAGATTGTAGTTGAACAATAATATAGCTGGTATACAGTTGTACAGCTTTTCCTGTCCCCTCTTCGTAATGGACGGTTCCAACGTTTTGGCTAGCGGTTTCACTTTCTGCTTTGTCATCCGGAAATAAACTTTGCCAATCTTTAGGTGATGTAAGAGATCTATTAGAACGATCTACTTTAAATTGTGTATAATTTCGTTCTTTTGTTGAATGAGGGGAGCTTACTTGGATAGGATTGCTAAAATGCAGCAAAGAAAAATTGGTATCTTGTTCAAAATCTAAAGAATCAACCACATGATGGGTAGCTAAACTTTTTTTAATCGCCGCTTGCAAAATCGCATAAAGTGCTTTTTCATCTTGAAATTTAATTTCTGTTTTAGTAGGGTGTACATTTATGTCAATCAATTGAGGAGCAATGGTTAAATAGATGGCATAAAAGGGGAAACTATCTGTTGGTAGCAGTCTATCGTATGCATGTTTAATGGCATGATTTAAAAATGGACTTTTTACAAAGCGCTGGTTTACAAATAAAAACTGCTCTCCTCTTGTTTTTTTTGCTTGTTCTGGTTTCCCGATGTACCCTTCTATGGTCACCATATTGGTAGTTTCTTTACAGGGGATCAGTTGTTTTCTATAACTTTCGCCAAACAGATGTACTATTCTATGGCTTAATTTTTCTGGTGATAGGTTATATATTTCTATATCATTGTGGTGGAGCCTCCATCCAATTTCTGTTCTAGCAAGTGCGGCATGCTGGATTTCTTCTAGAATATGTTTGAATTCTACTGGATTGGATTTTAAGAAGTTTCTTCGTGCTGGAACGTTATAAAATAGATTTTTTACACTAATTTTAGTCCCTGGTGGTGTAGCAATTGCTTCTTGTTTTTTGATTTTAGATCCCTCTATCGCAATGAAAACGCCAATAGCTGCTTCGTGTAAACGGGTTTCCATTTCTACCTGTGCTACCGCTGCAATAGAGGCCATCGCCTCGCCTCTAAAACCCATGGTTTGGATTTTAGATAAATCATCTGTATGGGTAATCTTGGATGTGGCGTGTTTTTCAAAACACATTCGAGCATCGATTTCATCCATTCCTATGCCATCGTCAATCACTTGAATAAGTTGTTTACCAGAATCTTTTATAATAATTTTTATCTTTTTGCTGCCTGCATCTATTGCATTATCTAGTAGTTCTTTGACTACAGAAGCAGGGCGTTGCACTACTTCTCCAGCTGCTATTTGATTGATTAGTAAGTCAGAAAGCAGGTGAATGGTATGCATGGTAGTAATTCAATAGGATGAAGGATAGCTGTGATATAAAAACAAATTCTATTTGGCTAAACAGATTAGACTTTTTGACTACTTATTGCAATTATATGGTTGGTTACCATGCCATATGGTGTACTGTTTTGCTAAATGCGATCGAAAAAATTAGAGGTGCTACTTTCCCAGTATAATAGCTTATCAGCAGATAAAGCATTAAAATTTTTTTGTTGTAAAACCGAGCTATGAAGCGTTGAACAACCTTTTAACAAAAAGCTTATACAACTTGTAGATTGTAATTTTTTTTAATACCATTAAACCATGGCCTTTTGAAATGAAAGATATCACTCTCTAGGAAGATAGGGCAAAAGCTGATTTTCTTAGTTTGTTTTATTTTTAAGCCTATTTGAGAAGATTTAATACAATCTCTTTTATTAGCTTGTTTGAAACTTGGTTTTTTCGATATTATTAATCGATTTTATATATGCCGCTGCATCTTGCGCTATATACCATACATTTTTGATCTGTTTGTTTTATCCCAGCTTACATATAGCAAATGGATTATTGACCCAATGCAACTTGCATAATGAGGATTAAGAAAGACCTAGCTTGTGGGGCTGGCTTAAAATTTTATTGTTAATAACAAAACAAATTTACACATGCACCGCAATATAAACAAAACAAAATTAATATGCAAAGGAAGTATGCGCAAAAGCCTATTTTTATCTACTATGGGTACATTTTTATTTGCTTTTAACTGTAATAAAGGTATGCATGACTTTCATGCAAAAGCAATTCAAAATCGTTTAGATCCTGATTTTAGATTATTAAATAACCCATCAGTGGATCATTTTAGTGTCTCCTCTTCTATAAAAGAGGAAGAAAATAGTAGAACCATCTATAATCCTGTTATACAGCAAGTAGTTGACTCAACTCCAAGTAAGATGCCTGCAGCAATAGTAGCGGTTACAGATGATCTGCAAGAACATGTTAAAACGTCTAGTATATCGATCCAAACAGATGATCTGCAAGAACATGTTAAAACGTCTAGTATATCGATCCAAACAGATGATCTGCAAGAACATGTTAAAACGTCTAGTATATCGATCCAAACAGATGATCTGCAAGAACATGTTAAAACGTCTAGTATATCGATCCAAACAGATGATCTGAAAGAACATACTGAAGCTTCTAGTGTAGCGAATCAAACAGATGGTCTGTTAGAAGAGGCTGATTGTGACGGTCATGAAGATGAATCTTTTGATTGTACCTGGGATAATTCCTTTGATATAAGCAGTAATACCTATCCCGATCAAGATGAATATGAAGATAAAGATAAAGATGAAGATTCTTTTGTTGATGAGCTACCATTTGATGGACCACTAAATTTGTTTAGTGAATTGCCTGATTGTGTTGATAACAATCAACTTCAGAATGATGATAACCATTCTATAATACAAGAGGATAACCAAAATAATGGTTATTGTTTTTCTCAAGAGACAGAGAATGCGCTGGAAAGGCCATCCAATTATTTTTTATCCCTACATACACCACTGGATGATGATAGGGATGAAGGCCTATCTGGTAGTATGCATAAAGATCAAAATCAAAATAGAGCTGTAGCGTAACCATGTTGGCCTCCTATTGCGTCCATGGCCTTCATGGCGGTTGTAGAATAGGAGCAATATAAAATGTGCCATATATGCGGGTCTGTAGTTAATCTATTAGATTTAGCTATAAACCCGCGCTATATGCGGTATCTGTTGGAATATAGAATGGTTCTGTAAACCTGCAAACTGCTTCTTGCTATAGAAGCCGAACAGATATAGACGATGTTGCTACTTGGCTTTAACGCATAATTTTTAGCTTATTCAGTGCTTTGCTATATTTATTAGCGTTTTTTAAATGTTCTCTATAAGAACGGGCAAAATAATGCAAGCCTGAAAAATCTTCTTTTGCTGAAAAGAAAAGGTAATCATGTGGTATATAATTCAATACGGCGTCAATCATTGCTACGTTAGGCAAACCAATAGGTCCAGGTGGCAACCCTTTTCTACGATAGGAATTATAGGGAGAATCGATATAGGTATCCTGTTGTAAGACTCTTTTAATACTGCATTGCTTTTCTTTTAGCGCATAGACAAGCATTGGACAAGATTGAAGGGGCATATGGCGTTTGAGTCTATTTAAATAGACGCCTGCAATCTTAGCAGCTTCTTGTGGGTCGTTTGTTTCTGCTTGAACGATAGAGGCTAAAATAGAAACTTCTATTGGAGATAAGCCTATTTTTTTCGCTTGATTCAGACGTATTGTATCCCAAAAACGTTGGTAAACCAGATGGATTTTTGATAGCAACTGTTCTGCTGTAATGGTCCAGTATACTTCGTAGGTATCTGGAATAAACATAGTTAATACATTTTCTGGCGTAAAGCCATAGACTGATAACTTTTCTGCATCATGTAGCAGTGCTGATAGTGGTTCCTTGGTGATCCCTATAGGACGGACCAGCTGATCTATTAAGGAAGCTTTATTGGCCGCAGTAGAAAAAGTAAGCTTAACGGGATGTTGCATGCCACCACGTAGCACTTTAATCATATGCCAATTGTCCATATTATCCATTATTCGGTATTGACCAGGCCTATGTTCAGGATAATACCTCAATAAGTAGGTTGCCCATAAAAAAGTGGTTCCATTTTTTATATATCCTTCATGTTCTAGTTTGCTTTTGAGTTGGTAACGGGTACATCCCTTTGGAATGATCAGCAACCGACTGGGTGCGTGTGTGTTAGGAAAGGCCAGTATTGCATATAAGCTAACGCAAATTAAAAACCCAATTCCAATCATGCATCGCCACTGTCGCTTTGTTTTGAACCAAAAAAGCGGGTAAACGAAAGAAAGATTTACCATAAATGGGGTGTTTTTTAATAAAATAGCTGGAAAATCAAATGGTATACACTTGTGGTTGATAGGTGATTATAGGTTGGTATACTTATATTTCCAGTGTGCTGCCTCACCATATTCTGCTATATAGTCCATGCGCTCTGTACGTATTTGTATCTCTAATTGCCCATATTTATAGGTTTCAAAGGTAAGGTGGAGTGACTCATATCTACTATCTCTTGGTATACTGATCCAATCCCGCATAATATTGCATATTGGTTTGTACAGATTACTAATAATACTAAGTATTTTCCAACAAGCTACTTTTTCTTCTTGCAATGTTTTACCATCCATATTGGTTAATATAATTCTAATAGCCGTAAGGTCATGGACTTGATCAAAATCAATTTTTAGTTTTTGAATTTTATGCCAAATAGAATAAACCGATTTAATCCGTTTTTTTATAATAAAATCAATACCGCGTTCTTTTACAGCTGCTTGCACTTCTTCAGCAACAAGATTTAATTTTTGCTGTCTTTTTATTTTAGTCATTCCAAGCTTGGCGGTAATGGCATAGTAACTCAATGTATCTGTATGTTTTAACCAAAAATCTGCCAACTTAGTTTGAATATCATATAACCGCATTCTATGCGATAATGGGATATAAAAATGTTTGAGCTCCAGTAGCAGTTGGGTGTTAGAAGGGACCAATTCTGTATCGACATTTTCAAATGTTATGCCACTACAATGTAGGTGCATAATGTCACAAATTTGTAGCAAAATGGCTAAAATATGGTGGCAATTTATGTCAGGATGATTCGGATAGTTACGAATGGTATCGTTGCGTAATCTGTAATCTTTTAACAGGGCCAATTCCTGTAGTATAGAAGCTGTTTTTAAACCAAAATGCTTTTCAACAGCTTCTTTTTCAATAAATTTTGTTAAAAAAGCTGGTGTTAAGAGGGCAACTATAACGGTAGGAAGATCTAAAAACATCTCTGTAGCAGCAATCATGGCTACTTGTAGCGAATCTTTTACACAACGTTTGGATATTGCTTTATCCATTTTTGTTTCAAACTGCTCTGCCCATTCATATGCTGCTTGAATGGTAGACCAAGCTTGTTGGGTATCATTTGGATCTTTGCTTACGGCTCTTGCAAGCTGATGTAAATCCCAATTATTTACATCAGGAATTTCATGTTTTTTTATCATTTGATACAATCAAAAAATTGTCAGGTTAACCCGATCTATAAGCTTATCTTTTCAAGATTAAGGTTTACCCTTAAAGTAAATTTTCTGTTCTTAAAGTTACGAAGTTATCCTTCCAAGCGCAAAAAATAAACACTTATAGCAATAGTAACTTTTCAAAACGAATGCATACAATATATATGTATTATTACAAAATAATTACTAAAATTGCAAAAAAACACTTTTGCTCAGATTCTTTGATCTAATATAGATTTACCTGTTCTACAAGATGTACTCAAAATTTATTTAGGTTGCAATGTTTTATACGGGTCTAATGTATATGTTCATAACCACTAAGATGTCCTGTACTAGTTTATTTGTATTTAAAAATGCGCTAAATATTTTATTTTTGTAAAACATTTAAAGTTTACAATTTTTGATATATGGTTACAACTGTTTCAGAGCCCTATCATATACCAGTCATGCCAGATCAGGTGGTGCAGGGCTTGTCTATAGTACCAACAGGCCACTATGCTGACCTTACTTTTGGAGGAGGAGGCCATGCGAAAAGAATAGTCGAATCCCTATCTAGTGGCCATTTATTTGCCTTTGATAAGGACCCAGCAGCTGCTAAAATGGCCCAATCGTTTGCTGGTAAACCTTTAACTTTTATTAGGGCATCGTTTCGTTTTGTGAAGGAGTTTATAAATTTTTACGGTATTGCACAACTAGATGGTATCTTAGCAGATTTAGGCACTTCTTCTTACCAAATAGATACGCCAGAACGTGGTTTTTCTACTCGTTTTGATGGTACACTGGATATGAGAATGGATCCAAATGCTCTTTATTCGGCTCAGCATATAGTCAATAGCTATACAGTAGAACAATTGGCTGATGTATTGAATGGTTATGGGGAAATAGTAGGCGCGATGGCCGTTGCTGAAGCTATTATACAGGCACGCAAGCGTGCACCCATTCTAACGACCCATCAGTTAAGAACTATTCTTGAACCATTCGCGCCTAAAATAAAAGTAAATCAGTATCTTGCAAGGGTGTTTCAAGCCATTCGTATTGAAGTAAATAATGAGCTTGTTGCATTAGAGGAACTACTAAAGCGTAGTGTTGAATGTATTAAACCGAAAGGGCGTTTGGCCATTATTGCCTATCATTCTTTAGAGGATCGATTGGTTAAGAACTTTTTTAATACAGGTAATGTATGGGGCAAGATAGAACAGGATGGGTATGGCAATCTATTGCGTCCTTTTGTTCCGCTACAAAAAAAACCTTTTATGCCCTCTATAGAGGAGGTAAATAGAAACAATCGTGCGCGAAGCGCACGGTTACGGATAGCGGTACGTGTGGCATAACGTTATGCAACGAATCGATATCCACGGTCTTTTTAACCATCATGGATTGATAATGATTATCGAGTTTTTTGCACTTTTTTTTTCCGCATTACTAGGTGGCCTTTTGGTGGTTACACAGTGTTCGATGCGGGTTTTACCATGCTTGCTAACTTTTTCGGGAGGGTACTTATTGGCCAATACTTTCTTGCATTTAATGCCTGAGCTTTTTCTGTCTAAGGTAGTGCCTCTGTATGTAGGAGGGTGTATGATGATTGGATTTTTTTTGCAGCGTTTTATTGAAACCTTTACCGCTGGTGTGGAGCATGGCCATTCTATGGCCCCAACTTCAGGCCATGCTTGCCTAAAGGATTATAAAATGTTTTCGTTTTTAACTTCTATTGCATTGCATGCGCTATTAGATGGTACCCTTTTAGCCCATGGTCACCCTGGCCATGCTGCCCAAAAAGGGCTTTTATTCGGTATGATGCTCCATAAGTTTCTGGAGGCTTTTGCTTTAACCAGTGTGTTGCGTGGTTTTAACCTATCTATTAGACGCATGCTACGTTATTTGGTGCTATTTGCTTTGGCTTCTCCAGTAGGGTTGTGGCTGAGTAGCTATGCCCATCATTATATTTCTGATGGAGGTAGTGTTGTATTATCTGCTATTGTAACCGGTAATTTTTTGTACATTTCAGCTACTATGCTTTTTGAAGCGAGTCCCAATCATCATTCGAACCAGTTTACTTTATGGGTTAGTGTACTTGGGGCTGGATTGGCGGCATTGGTGGAATGTGTATTATAGTGGGTTGGTTGGGCGCTACAAAAAATAGGTTCAGTTTATAATATGGAGTGCATAGCCTATGAAACCATCTGATATCAGTAAGGAAATCAAACGTTTGGTAGATTTAATTGGGTACTACAATGAATGTTATTTTCAAAAGGGAATTTCTGAAATTTCTGATTATGCATATGACCAATTGTTGGAACAGTTGACGCGATTGGAGGAGGCCCATCCTCATTTAAAATGTTCTAACTCTCCCACTGAAGTAGTTGGAGAACAACCTTCCAAGGGTTTTGAAGTGGTGTACCACCAGACGCCTATGCGCTCTTTGGCTAAAACCTATTCAGAAATAGAGGTGATGCAATTTGTGGAAAGGGTAAAAAAAATGTTTCCAAATGAGACGGTAGATTTTGTATGCGAACCTAAAATAGATGGTGTAGCACTAAGCATCCTTTATGAAAAGGGCCGTTTGGTACGTGTGGTGACACGGGGCGATGGTGAAAAAGGTGATGATGTCACACGCCATGTGGCCCAATGTTTGCCCTTACCCCAAAACATTCGAGGTGTGCCATCTGATCCATTTGAGGTGCGTGGCGAAGCCTTTATGTCTAAGGCAGTTTTTAAAGCGTTAAATCGTGCACGCAAGGCAAAAGGTGAGCCTTTGTGGGCCAATCCCCGTAATATTACAGCTGGTACCTTAAAGGCATTGGATGTAGAGGGGGTGAAAGATCGTCAGTTGGCATTTTATGGGTATGGTTTGTATGGGTCATCCTATACTTGTCCTACGCAACAAGCGGCCTTGGCGGTACTGGCTGCCTTGGGTTTTTCTGTGCCACCTACCTATAAGGTATGTCGCAATGGTATGGAAATAATGGAGTATGTCCGTTATTGTGCGTGGCATAAAAAAGATTTACCAGTTGAGGTCGATGGAATCGTGATCAAGGTAAATACGTTGGATCAACAAGATAGAATGGGTACAACTGCCAAATCGCCACGTTGGGCCATTGCCTATAAATATCAACCAGAAAGTGCATCCTCTATCTTAGAAGGGGTAACTTTTCAGCTAGGCAGAACGGGAATAGTGACGCCAGTTGCCCATTTTACTCCAGTTCCATTGGCAGGCACCATGGTCCGTCGTGCTTCTTTGTACAATGCAGATGCGTTGGCTAGACTTGATCTTTGTTTGGGCGATACGGTTTTTATTGAAAAAGGTGGGGAAATTATTCCCAAGGTTGTGGGAGTAGATAGGGCCCGTCGCCATAGGGATGGTCAACCTATTCGTTTTATCTCTTCTTGCCCTGCTTGTGGGACATTACTCCACCGGGCAGCAGGAGTTGTTGCCTACTACTGTCCCAATAAGCAGCACTGTTTGCCCCAGTTAAAGGGTACTTTACTCCATTTTGCCCATCGGAAAGCGATGGATATTGATACCTTGGGCCCTAAAACAGTTGATGCTTTATTGGAGGCCAAATTGGTCCAAACGGCAGCAGATTTGTATACATTGCCTTATGATGCGGTCAATGGCTTAGAGGGCTTTCAAACGCTATCCACGCAAAAATTATTGGCTCATATTCAAGCCTCCAAAACAAGACCTTTTGATCGGGTATTGTTTGCCTTGGGTATTCAGCATGTAGGAGAAACGGTAGCCAGGAAATTAGCACTACACTTTAGGTCTATGGAGCGGTTGCAAGAGGCTACCGAAGAGGAGCTATTGCAGCTACCAGATATTGGAGAGAAGATTGTGCAGAGTATACTGGGTTACCTCCAGGATCCTTACCAACAAACCATGCTTCATGCGCTTCAAGCTGCGGGGGTGCAGTTTGCGCTGCCGGAGCCTGTGGATACTTTGTTGCCATTTGCTTCAAAAAACTTTGTTATATCGGGTACTTTTCAAAAATTTACAAGGGAAGAATGTACTAAATTAATAGAAGAAGCAGGAGGGAGGGTATTGCCTGCTGTTTCTACTAAGGTGGATTATTTCGTAGCAGGCACTAAAGTTGGTCCATCCAAGTTGGCGAAGGCCATGGAATGGGGCATTCCCATTTTGGAGGAAGTTGAGTTTATAAAGATGATGGCATGATGCATTTATACTTACGTGCAAAGCTTTTTATTTTAGCCGTTGTGACCCGTTTGGCCGCAAAAAATAAGACGGTGGCGCGCAGCAATGTGGGGTTGAAGCAAGCAACCACTATAGGCGTATTGTATAGTTATGAAAGTCCTGCCAAGCATGAGGTGGTACAACGTTTTATTCGAGATTTAAAAAATTTGGATAAGCAAGTCAGTGTGCTTTGTTACACTACACATAAAGACCGTATCCATACCAGTAGCCATTTGCGCTATGCTTTTGACCATCATGCCATTACTATTTTAGGGAAGGCAAAAAGTGACCGCATACAAAAGTTTATAAAAAGTTCTTTTGATTATTTGTTTTACTTAGATTTGACGGTCCATCCCGTCTTGGCATCTATTCTAGTCCACCATCATGCCAAATGCCGTGTGGGTCATTTTGATTCTATGTGCAGGAATTTCTTTGAAGTAATGGTCAAAGTAAATCGAACCACTCCGATCGAAGACATCAAAAGATTGGCCAGTCAGATGTTGCACTATACGGGATGTATGGAAGGGCAAT
This sequence comes from Candidatus Cardinium hertigii, assembly GCF_050864855.1. Classification (GTDB taxonomy): domain Bacteria; phylum Bacteroidota; class Bacteroidia; order Cytophagales; family Amoebophilaceae; genus Cardinium; species Cardinium hertigii_C. Next base: position 93,926 of record NZ_JBOZWW010000058.1, on the reverse strand, counting down.
GATAAAGTTACCCGAGGATGATAGAAAGTACCATTCGTTTACTGACCCACCTGGCTTATATACTTTATTATGGATATCTACTTAGATCATGCCGCTACTACGCCATTAGATCCAGCCGTATTGGATAGCATGCTGCCTTATATGGCCCATTTTTGTGGCAATCCTTCTTCTGTACATCGTTATGGCTGCCGTGCGAAAGCAGCAATTGAAAAAGCTAGAAAAAAAATAGCCTCCTTATTCGATGTGACACCTTCTGAAATCTTCTTTACCTCTGGTGGTACAGAGGGGAACAATATGCTCTTAAGGGGTGTTATAGAGGCGATGCAAATTGCCCATGTGTTGACTGCTCCCTTAGAGCATCTTTCGGTTCGGATGCCTCTAGAAACCTTGGCCAGACAGGGTAAGATTACCTTATCCTATGTCCAGGTAGACCAAGACGGGGGCTTTAGCTTGGATGAAGTAGCCCAATGGTTAAAAGACCATCCCCATGCTTTGGTCAGCTTTATGCGGGTCAATCATGAAATAGGTAATCTAACAGACGTCGTAGCCATCGGACAGCTTTGTAAGGCATATGGGGCCTATTTTCATTCTGATACCATTCAAAGCATCTATTGCGGCCTTGCTGACTTCCAGTCTTGCCACCTTGCCCTTGGTTCTGCCCATAAAATACATGGACCCAAAGGGATTGGCTTTGTCTATATAGATGCTACAGTATCCGTTGCACCACTGATTACGGGAGGGGGGCAAGAGTTAAATATGCGTGGAGGGACTGAAAATGTGGCTTATATTGTTGGCATGGCCAAAGCATTGGAAATGGCTTTTGCGCATAAAACAAAAGTAGTAGCACATTTATTGGCTATTAAACAGTATATGATCGAGTTATTGAAAACAGATATGCCTGATGTAACCTTTAATGGACAGAGTGCAAGCTTAACCCAAAGCAGTCCCAACCTATTAAATATTTCATTGCCTGACTCGGACGGGCGCGATATGGTGGTCTATCATTTAGATATTCATGGGATAGCTGCTTCTACAGGCAGTGCTTGTACAAGTGGTAGTGCTATAGGTTCGGCGGTTGTAGCGGCTTTGAAAAAAGAAAACAACCATGCGATACGTTTCTCTTTTAGTAAAAATACTACTTTTTCAGAAGTTAAAAAAACAGTTGATTTGCTCAAGCAGCTTTATATAAAGTAAGGTAGTATGAGAAAGGTGGGGGGGATGTACTAACCAACTGTATCGTTGTTTTTTTCCAATGGGTAGTTGGCACAAATGGCTAATGCGGCTTTGGCCGCTTCTTCTAAGGCTGCGCCTATCTCTGGGTTTAGGTATTTATTGGCTACTTGGACATCTATGGCTAGTGTTTCTTGTGCCATATGGTGTACCTCTGGTAGATGGACATAGCCGGCTGCATGGCGCAAATCATAGAGCCGTTCGGCTAGTTTGATAAACAGAACAGAAAGCTGTACATGTTCTTCCTTCACAGCTTCTTGCAAGCGGTTTTGTACATAAAGCAAAGAAGGATCGTCTAATGCTTGTCGTTTGTCTGTATTGACTACATTCCATACAAAGGCATACACCCCTAAATTATAATGTTCCTTTATGTATGAAAGGGGCAAGCAGGTATGGCGTACCAGCTCATAGAGCAAAGAGGCATAAATCACTTTAGGAGAGTGAAAAGCCCATTCTACCACGAGTGTAGCAATCCCTACTGCCCGTACATAAAACAATTGCCCTGAGGCATGCCGCTTACTGCCAAAGCGTTGCCGCATTAGTAGCAGCAACCCTGAAAGGGTGACTAGATCGATCGGATCATTTTCATAAGCAGATTTGCAGACATAGTCATGGAATTGCATCAAAACCATCATGGAATCAGCCTGCTCCTTAGGGGAGACAGGGCCTTCTGCCGCTAAAGCATCTATAGGTAGCCCAGCCGTTATGTGATGCAGTATTTCAGTAACATCAGTAGGCAATATCAGCAGAATAGTTGGTGGTTTTCTATCCATAGAAACTTCTGCGTAACCATGGTGGGCACTTACAATAGTCGATATAGTAGCCTCCTGCAGGTCTATCGATGGCGGACGTTGCTGCTGCGTTTGAGGTCGTATACAGTCTATCCTATCATCATAGCATTTTTTTACCTTCGGAAGCGCTTCAGAAGGGGTGGCTGCTTCGCTTATTACCCAGCCAGTAGCTTGAAAAAGAATCGATAGTGGGCAATGGCTTTCAATACCATCTGCTTGCTTAAATTGCAAAGCGGTAGGCTGCAGTTGTAGGCGGATAATCGGGGCCTTAGCTAGGCTACCCACCCGTAAAACAGCCTGAATCAATAAGTAAACTACTTGGTTGACATCACATATGATATCAGGGCACAATGGCCCATGCGTGCCATTTATTTTTTCTACCAGTAGCCTAGGCGGGTTGGACATCTCTTGGGACAACGCAAATTCTACTTTATGGATCAGTTGGTCTATACTAATTTTAGTAGGCTGAAGCAGTGCATGCCTTTTTGCCTTTTCTCTTCTATTAAAATAGGCTACCCAATCATACAGCTTATGGATAATACTTTGAAAATCTTGCTTGTAAAGGGGCATGTTTTGGTCTAAGAAAGAGATAGATTCTTCCATTTTGTGCACCACTTGCGCTAGAATAGCGCCATAGCCCTTGCACCCGCCAGCTGAAGCAGCTGGTACTATGGCTGCATCATATAAAGAAGCTTTTAGTTTTTCCGCTTCTTTAAGCTTTTCTCTATTTTCAAGATAAAGAATTTTAGTTGCAGAACAATTTAATCTGACTTTAAAGTAAATAATCATGGCAAATATGAATAGTATCGCTACACATAGTGGAAGTAGGGGAACTAATTCGGGTAAAAAGTATTGAATAGACATGGAGAGCATTAATAATCCGGTCCCTGCTACCACTTTTGTCCCTAGGTAGAGGGGTAAGGTCCATAAAATAATCGCGCAATGGGTCAAAGATAAGGATGCCGTAAAAATCGGGTCTAATGAATACCAACAGTTCCAAAGCAAATCTAACGGTAAAAGAATCGTTAGGACGATAAGTGCACCTAGGCCAATCAACCAGTTGGGCAGTGCTTTGCTAAAGAAAGTTTTAGAAGCTATAACAAAGGCACCTATACAAACTTGGCTTATTGCCCAAGAGATGCCAGTTGGTTCATAAAACCAATAATCCATAATAGAAGTAACTATGATATATAATCCTATTAATCGTAGGGTAGTATCACCAGGAGCCAATTTACCCAAAGTTATTTTTCTATTGGCCCACGCCATTTTAATCGCTGCTCTTCGTTCCGCACGCTTACGCTCCTGCGCTTGGCGCATCTGCCGAAATTCGTCATCTGGTTTAGACCAACCCGCCCCTTCTGGTTGTATCAGTAGATAATGGGCCGCTAGCATCGCCAAGCCATTGGCCAACATAGCAACAAAAGAACCATCCATCCCTGTAGCAGGTGCAACCCACTTGTTCCAGGCTAAAATAGTGAAGAGACCGGTAGCCATACCGATTAAAGCGGTACGCGAAGTACCCCGGAAACCAAAAACGGCTAATATAAAAGGTGCTGTTCCTATAGGTACAGCACAATCAATACCCCAATACATTAATTTTAACAGATCTTTACAGTGAAAAGCTAGGAGCATAGCCAATAAACCTACTACTAATGTAGTCCGTCTAGCTATTTTAAGTCGATATGCGTCAGGGAATTTTTTTCCTTTTTGTAGACTTTGCATGATATCATGACTCACCATAATAGAAGAAGCATTTAATCCAGAATCCGCTGTAGACATCGTCATAGAAAGTAAACTAATCGCAAGAAATCCTTTAAATAAGGAAGGAATATGGGTAGTTATATATTCCCAAATATTTTCTTTTGCTAAATCAGGTGCTCCTACAAAAACAAATAGACCAGTTAGTACTATGAAAAAAGTTATAATAAAATTAAAAAGTATTGCATAGGAAAAAACTTTTCGAGCTTGAATGGGACTAGAAGTCATATAGACCCGTTGTATAAGGTCAGGCTGCATAAATGATATCAGAGCAGACATAAGCAGTAGCACCATTCCCACTAGCTGGATATTAAACTGAAATAAGTTGCTAAATTGGAACTTAGGTTGGTCTTGTAGTATAGGAACAATTTCAGTAATTGGTTTGCCTATTTGTATAAACATAAACCAGGCTAGAAGAGGAATAATAACGGAAAAAGTTATAAACTGCAATACATCTGTATAGGTAATGGCCCGAACCCCCCCAAATGTAGAATAAAAAATAAGGAGTACAGTGGAAAGAATAGTAATGATCCGAGGGTCAATCGATCCCAAAGACATATTAATCGCTTGAGACATTACGTTAATTTGCAAAGTAATACCAATTATACAAGTACAGATACCAACCAAAGCAGCTATAATCCTTGGATAGGTACCATAAATACTACCTATCGTTTCTGTCATAGAGAAGTGTTGCATAAATGGTCCCATGCGCAAAGCTAACTTACTAATAATCCAGAATCCAAAACTATTCAATGTAATAAGGACTATCCAGTATAAGCCAAGAATATGAGTACACTCTACAGTACGAATTAATGCTCCCCCCCCAAATGACGTAGCCAATACGGTAGCGACCAAAGTAGCCGTACCAAATTGTTTATTCCCCACCGCATATTCCCGAAAAGTAGTTTTTTTTCTACTAAAATAGACACCCATTAGAAAGGTTAATCCCAAAAAAGCTGCCACTATATATAACGGCATATTAAAGTATATCATAAGATCAAGCCGTTAAAGAGTTAATAAATAGGCATAGCAGTAGTGCTACGCTTTATAATACGCATTCTTACTTAGAAATCAAAAAGGGGGAGCTGTTGTAATGGGTGGCTAAAGGGAGAGATAGGGCATTATTTTTTTCCCCCAATCTGGATGGTAGCCGGGTAGGTTTTGAATGGCACGCAAGGTAGTAAATTTTCCTTTGCGTTTTCTGTAATCTATAATGGCTTGGGCCATAGCGTATGAAATATAGGGATGGGCAGCCAAGCGCTTAAAGGTTGCCTGGTTTAAGGATATTTTTTTAGGTGGATGTCCTTTTCGTATGGTGGTGTGCTGCATCAGTTTGGTGCGCAGATGGCCAGATAGGCCATATACTTCTTTGTATTGGTCAAAGGAAACAAATCCGCCCAATTTGTCTCTATAGCGTAGGATTCTAAGGGCAAGTGGTTGGGGCATCCCTTCTATGGCTAGCAATGGTTCTGCTGTAGCGCTGTTTATATCGAATGGGACCAATCTATTGCTATTGGCTTGCAATAAAGCCAGCTGTTTGTCCAGTAAGGCGGTGTCTGCACAATGGTCTGGTCTATAGGTCCATCTGTAGTATAGCTGTACTACTTTAGGGGCGATAACGGCCACTAGCATAAAGGTTACTATAGCTAGTAAGCTATTGCTTTCCCTATTGGAAAAGTGAAAGGCTTTTTTGATCGACTGTTTTATCTTGCGCAACATGGTCCATACGAGCGGTGTTGTATTTTTCCCATTTCTCTATGAGTTTAACAAAATTTTCTGGTAAAGGCGCTTCAAAGAAGAGGGGTCTGCCCGTAACTGGGTGGTTAAAGCCCAATAGGGCTGCATGGAGTGGCTGATAAGGCATGATTTTAAAGCAGTTGCGTATAAAGGCCTTGTAGGAAGCATAGCGTTGTCCCTTAACAATTACATCACCGCCATATTTGGAATCACCGAAGAGGGGGTGGCCGATCTGTTGCATATGGACGCGGATCTGATGGGTACGTCCTGTTTCTAATCTACAGGCTACAAGGGCAACTTGGTGGAGGGGCTTGATGACCTGATAATGGGTAACGGCTCTTTTCCCTTGTTGGGCATCGGGAAAAGCTACGATTTTTTGATGGTGGCGAGGACTTTTCCCAATATTTAAATCGATGGTGCCGCATCTATTTTCAGGGGTGCCCCAAACCAATGTATGGTAGATCCGTTTGACCGTATGGTTGTAAAATTGACGGGACAAATGGGCCAAACTCTCTGCTGTTTTGGCAACTACCAGTAGACCAGAGGTATCTTTATCAATCCGATGTACCAAGCCCGGCCGGGTAGGCATATCGTCTTTTAAAGGTAAATTTTTATAGCGATGGAGCAATGCATGGGCCAGCGTTCCGGTTTGATGGGCGGTATCTGGATGGACTACCATCTGGGCCGGTTTGTGGACAACCAGTAGGTGGTCATCTTCATATACGATATCCAATGGTATCGCTTCTGGAGTTAGGTTAGTTGCCTCCGTGGCGGTAGGTATATGGGCTACGATGGCATCTTTAGGCTGAACCTTATAGTTGGATTTAATCGGCTGATTGTTAATGGAAACCCATTCTTTTGCAATGGCTGACTGAACTTTATGGCGGCTTATATGTAAAGCGTCTGATAGAAATTTATCTATACGCAGGTTGCAATTTTCGTTTGTAACGGTAATCAAATGTGGCTTTAAAAGCCCTTGAGATAGACTGTATGGTTTCATGTATAAATATAAAAACGGCTTAGTGCAATCTGCTATAAGATAAGCTCACCTTATATAGTCGTTTCGTTTCATAAGTGCATCCATTAGCAATCCATTTTTAAATAGTTTTCGTTTGCCGACCAAATGGGCTTTTCGATTCCCCATTACACTGGGAGTAGGTTTGGATGCGCTAGGATGCGCGGCTGCTTCTTGTGGCAAAGGTGGCGCTTGAGGCTTTCTGTAGCCCATTGGCTTGGAGTTGGTAGAAGAGATGGCTTGATGCGCTACCTCCTTCTCTTTCTCCTCTTCATTCTCTTCATCATAATCATATTCATATTGATATTCATAATCACAATCGTTTTCTTTATGGGAAGTTTCATGATCTGAATGCTTCCGATCGTTATAGCGTCGGATACCCCAAAGGATGAAAATTATAAGAATTTTAAAGCCTGCTTTAGATAGAAATGTATAAAAATCCATTGGTTGACCTTACAAATAAACAAAAATGTATTTCGTGCTGTACTGGATCAATTTACTACAAAAAAGGTAATATATGTTTTTTTGATCAAGCAAAAAGTAGTCTATACATCCCTTAATATATCAGATTATGTTATAAAACATTTTCGTTTCATAAGTTCATGCATCAGTAATGCACTTCTAAATAATTTTTGTTTGCTTATCAAGGAAGCTTTTTTTGCCTGTATTATGGGATAGTATCCTTGATTCTGTTGCCATTTTTGCTCCGATTCTTGAAAAGAAAGGATTGCTTTAGCAGGTTGCTTGGCTACTTTATTTTTCTTTAAGGTAGTAGAAACGGAATGATTATTTACTATTTTAGCTTTTTGTACAGAAAGTATCGTGTTATGCGAAGTGGCTTTTAACCGATGTGGCTTCTTAGCCCATGTGCTACAGTTGGGTATACCGTTAGGCGATGATGAACCAGTATTGGACGCAGTCGCTTTGCATAAGGTCGTAATGAGGTTATAAACAGCTAAGCAAATATCTTTACATAAAGGATATAGAATATAGATTTTATGAATAACTGGTCCTATAAGGCCAATAGTAATAAGCATACCCATAAAAATCAATACTATAGTACCTTTAGTTTCATTAGAAATCATGTTATCTTTTTTCTAGATGAAGTATATGTCTGCTTGGAATGCCCCAGAATGCGAATCTATTAAAGATAGGTTTAACTGTCGAATGCAGGCGAATAGACATAAAAATTTATGCAACCATTTGGCAATGGTTAAAAATAGAAAATAGGAGATTATCCCTTGTATTCAACTAAAAAGTAGCGTTAAAGCGTCCACTAAAGCTGTCGTTTAATTTCTTTTCGCTCAAAACCCTCTATAATATCTCCTACTTCAATTGCGTCAAAATTTTTAATATGTATACCACATTCAGAGACAGATTTTACCTGTTTGATTTCTTCTAGTCCATGCTTTATAGTCTGAATGGGACCTGTAAATACCACTTCTTCTTTCCGAATGACACGTATGGGGTTAGATTGTTTGATAAAACCTGTTTGAACCTGACAGCCTGCAATATTACCAATTTTTGAAAAAGTAAAGATTTTTTTAACTTCTGCTCGACCGGTAGGTACTTCTTCGATAGTAGGTGCCAAAAGTCCCTGTACCGCATTGCGTACATCATCTATAACACTATAAATAATGGAATAGTGTTTAATCTCTACCCCTTCTCTTTCAGCCAATTTTTTAGCTTGTGCAGATGGTTTAATATGAAAAGCAATGATAATAGCTTCAGAAGCAGCAGCAAGGAGCACGTCAGACTCTGAGACGGCTCCTACACACTTGTGTACAATATTGACGCCTACTTCTTCATGGGATAGACTCAGCAATGCATCTGCCAATGCTTCAATAGAACCATCCATATCCCCTTTAATGATAATATTAAGTTCCTTGAAGTTGCCTACGGCTAAACGACGTCCAATTTCATCTAGGGTAAGTTGCGATTTTGTGCGCAATGCCTGCTCGCGCAACAGCTGTTGCTTTTTTTGTGCCAATTCTCCTACTTCTTTTACACTACCCATTACACGAAAGGTATCGCCTGCTCTGGGGGGGCCATTTAATCCCAATATTTGCACCGCTGTAGCAGGAGGCGCTATTTTTTGCGCTATGTTTTGGTGGTTTAACATCGCTTTTACCTTTCCATAGTAGACACCGGCTAGGATAATATCGCCTATCCGTAAGGTGCCATCTTGTACAATGCCAGTTGATACGTACCCCCTACCAGGATCTAAGAAAGACTCAATAATCGTCCCTTTGGCCTTTTTAGAGGGTGTTGCTTCTAGGTTTAAGAGAGAAGCTTCGAGCAGAATTTTTTCCAGCAGTTCGTTGACGCCTTGCCCTGTTTTAGCCGATATCTCTTGGCATTGGTATTTTCCACCCCAATCCTCCACTAAGATGTTGAGCGTGGCCAAATCTTTTTTAACCTTTTCTGAGTTGGCTTGCGGTTTATCCATTTTATTGATGGCAATAATAATGGGACAACCTGCTACTTGTGCGTGGCTAATAGACTCTTTCGTCTGGTTCATAATGCTGTCATCTGCAGCGACCACAATTACAATAATATCGGTTACCTGTGCGCCCCTGGTACGCATAGCTGTGAAAGCTTCATGGCCGGGTGTATCTAAAAAGACAATCTTTTTCTTTTGATCGGTCTTAATAGCATAGGCTCCAATGTGCTGGGTAATACCGCCAGCTTCTTTTGCAGCTATTTTTGTAGTACGGATATAATCTAATAATGAAGTTTTGCCATGGTCTACGTGTCCCATAATGGTTACAATAGGTGGACGTTCTACCAGTGGACCACTGGCTTCTTCTATATCTTGGTAGACCTCTTCTTCTTGTATGGCCACAAATTCTACACTGTAGCCAAACTCATCCGCAACTACAGTGATGGCTTCTGCATCCAGACGTTGGTTGATCGATATAATCATACCTAAAGACATACAGGTAGAAAGTACTTCATTTACCGTAGTGTCCATAAAAGAGGCCAGTTCACTAGCTGAAATAAATTCTGTGATTTTTAAAATTTTTTCTGCTGTTTTTTCTTGACTTTGACGTTTTTCTTCAGCTTTTAGATGGGCGCTACGTTTGTCTTTTTTATATTTAGAGCGGGTCGCATCGCCGGTCCCTTGGTTTAATTTTGCTAAAGTTCTTTTGATTTGACTTTCTATTTCTTGGGAGGATACCCCTTCTTGTTCTTTTGGGCCTAATCTTGTTTTAAGATCTTTTTCTTTGCGAAAACCATTCGAGTTTGTATTAAAATTAGATAATCCTGTTTTTTTACCATGTATAGACCTAGGTGCAGCGGGGCCATCTATAGGCTTTTTGAACCTATTGTGTGGTTTGGTGCCCCCTGTTTTAGATGCACCGATGCCCCCGCTGGATTTTTGGGGTAGTGGACCGGTGCTCTGGTGGTGCCTTCTAAAAGTAGATTCAGGTAGCGTCATTTTACCTACGATAGAGGGCCTTTTAAGGGGTTCTGAAAAAGATATTTTATCTGGCTTAACAGGGGCTGGTTTGGCTGTTTCTTCTAAATAAGGTGGCTGGGTATTGGCCTCCGTTGTTACGGAAGGAGGAGGTATTGCTCCAGTGTCAGACGGAGTAGAAGGAACCATAGAAGGGACTTTAGCTTTCGTTTTTTCAGTAGTCAAGTCAATTTTTCCAACTGTTTTTAAACCAGGTAAAACGGGAATAGAAGCTTCATAATGAGCAGGTGGAGTAGGGGGCGTTTGTGCACCTTCTTTCACTTTTACTGGTGTGGCTCCTTTTTGTAGAAGTGGTTCTTTACTTTTTGTCCCATCATGCTTATCAGATGGGGCAACAATGTTTAGGTAGGTTTTACCAATGGTTACATGTGCAGCTTCTTCTTTATCCATACCAGCTGAGACAAATTCAGTAGCCAATAGGTTAAATTGTTCGATCGTTATTTTAGCGTTGGGCTTGTTATCTACTACAAATCCTTTTTGAGCTAAAAAAGACGCAAGCGTCTCTGTTCCTACATTTAATTTTCGAGCCACTTGGCTGAGTCGCATGTTTTTTTCTTGATTCATAGGTTGTATTACGCTACCTAGCGGATGTATTTAGGTTAACGATTGAGCGCTTGATCTAATATGGCATAGATTTCGTCTATTGTTTCTTGTTCTAAATCTATACGTTCCTCAAGGGTTGTTTTGGATAAAGTTAAAACGCTTCTAGCGGAGTCTAAACCAACTTTATGCAGTTCTTCCAAAATCCAAGGTTCAATGGCATCATTAAACGCAGAAAGTGGCATATCATGTTGTTCTAAATCGCTGGCCACATCCCTATACACATCTAGTTCTTTGCCAATTAGCCGACTGGCTAGTTTAATATTTTGGCCTCCTTTGCCAATGGCTAGTGCTACTTGATTGGGATCCAAGTAGACAGAAATCCTATCATTGCTTGATTCAATTCGATTGATACATGCAGGACTGAGGGCACGTGTAATATACAATTCTAAATTATCAGTATAATTAATAATATCAATATTTTCATACTGCACTTCTTTGACAATGCCGTGTATACGAGATCCTTTGATACCTACACAAGCGCCTACTGGATCGATTCTGTCGTCGAAAGTTTCAACGGCTACTTTTGCACGAGCACCGGGATCTCGTACAATTTTTTTTATGGCAATAAGCCCATCCTGGATTTCAGGAATCTCATTTTCAAATAACTTTTCTAGAAAAATAGGTGATGTCCTAGAAAGTATCACACGAGGTATTGCATTATGAATCCCTACTTTGGAGATAACTGCACGAACATGTTCTCCTTTTTTAAACTGATCCTTAGGTATTTGTTCTGATTTTGGTAAAAAAAGTTCATTGCTTTCGTCATCTAATAAAATGATTTCCCTACTCAAAATTTGATTTACTTCAGCTGTAATTAAGCAACCCACTAGTTGTTCATATTTATTATAGAGGGATTCTTTTTCCAGTTCTCGAACTTTTTGTACCAGCATTTGCTTAGCAGTCATAATCAGCCTTCTGCCAAAATCGGAAATTTTAATTTCCTCAGATAGTTCTTCTCCTAGTTCAAAATCGGCCTCTATTTTTCTAGCCTCTGAAAGGGGTATTTTATCAGGGGCGCATCGATCTGCTCCATCATCTGCTACTACTTCACGAAAACGCCATATCTGGAGATCTCCTTTGTCAAGGTTGATAATTATATCAAAATTATCACTATTCCCAAATTTGCTAACCATAACTGCACGCAATACATCTTCTAAAATACGTATGACGGTGGGGCGATCAATATTTTTAGATTTGGCAAATTCTGCAAATGACTCTACTAATTTATTATTATCCATGTGTCACTAAACATAAGCACGTATCAAGGTAAAACAGGCAGAAAAAGCAGCATAAACCACCGCTCTGCAACATAAATTGCTTTACCAGGGCTAAAACTAGGTTACGCGTTTTACTTTTTTATTAAAGGTTATTATAATGTACGCTGGGAATTAAAAATAATAAATTTATATTACTGTAACTAAAAATCTAATCCTAAATAGATGGCATGTAGGATGGCTACACAACAAAATTACATTTTTTTAACATAATGCCAGTTTACAGCGGTAAGATTGAACCCCACACAATATACAAAAAAATATCTCTAAACCATTTTACCTTCTCTTAGAAATAGTAAAATAGACTAAGCTATCCATTGCGTCCATTTTTTTTATATCTATTATAACGAATACCGGCCACTTCTTTTTGTAAATGTATCAGTTCTGTATCGATGACGCCTTGACCAATGCTTAATAGAATGCCCAATGCAATACCTGTAAATAAAACAGAAGTCCCACCCATACTCACAAATGGTAAAGGAAGGCCTGTAACAGGGCCGAGACCTACAGCAATGGACATATTCAATAAAGCTTGAAATACAATTAAAAGACTTATACCTGTAGCTAAAATTCCCCCATAATAACTAGAAGCTGTAGGCAGCAAAGCAATCGATCTATATAGTAAAAGCAAATAGAGCGCTGTGACAAATATACCGCCTATAAGACCATACTCTTCGATTAAGATGGCATAAATAAAGTCGGAATAGGGGTGGGGTAAGAAGTTGCGTTGGGTGCTGTTACCGGGTCCTTTGCCCAAAAGTCCACCTGTTGCAATAGCAATGTAAGATTGTTCAGCTTGAAAAGAGACATTACCTTTGATAAATCCCTCTATTCTTTTGAGGGCTGTCCCCCCACGTTGACCCCATATTAATGCGCCGCTTGCAACGAATATACCAGTAAGTACAATAATGAGTAAATATTTAATAGGGATTCTACCAATAAACATAAGGGTCAAGCAGGTGGCAAATAATAGAATGGCACAAGAAAAATTGGTTAAAGCAATTAATCCACTAATAAGGCCCGACCAGATTAACATAGGCAAACAGGCAGATCTAAAGCAAGTAATATTTTTTTGTTGCTTGGCTAGCATATGGGCGATCCGTATGATAAGGGAAAGTTGTGCTAGGTCGGATGGTTGAAAAGATTTATTAATAAAAGGGATATTTAGCCAACGAGAAGCTTCATTTAATTTTAGTCCATATTGCCAGGTTACCAACAAGAGTGGAATAGACATCCAAAGGGCAACTTTAGCGATAGCGGCATAGTAGCGGTAATCAATCCGATGGCTTAACCACATAGAAGCCAATCCGCCACCTATAAGCAGCGCCTGCCTGATCAAATAATATTCAGTATTGTGATGCATTTGTCTATAGGCTAGAGAACTAGAAGCGCTATAAACGGCTAAAATACTCAAGTGAGAGAATATAAAAGCAATCCCCCATATAATGGGATCTCCTTTTAGTTTTGCTTTAATCAACTGCTTCATAGGTAGTGGACTATATCCTATTTATATGCACTTAGTTAAAAGTAGGGTAATCGGATTTTTTTATGAGTCTATGGTATTTTTTTGACAGTATGGCTACTGCTGCAATCCAAATGATGCAAATTAAGATAAATACTACCATTGAAAATGGTGCCAGTTGATTGGGTTGTGCCGTAGCAAAAATAGTATAAGCAATGACTTGTACAATCGCACCTACAGATTTTCCTATTTTCCCACCTAATATATCCACTGCTGCTTTGCCTTTTGTAGCCATCTCACGGTCTAATGGGATGTATACCATCTCTTTGGTTGCATCAAATAAAGCGTATTTAGTTCCTTTGGCTAATACGTTTTGTAGACCACCGATCGCTATAATAATGGTTAAAGTGGATATACCCATTATAGCCTCTGGTAAAAAATTCAAATGCGTCGCTATTATAAAAAGGAAAAAAAAGCTGCCCACTGCCAGTGTTGTAATAGGTGTAACCAGTGCCGCACCTAGCCAACTTAGCTTCCGAATCATTGTATTGCCCAAGCAAGAACAAGTGAGGGTACAAATGCCTGTCCAGAATAAGACTTTTCCTTGATAAGTAATAAAATTTGTAGGATCTTTTTTATAAAAAAGACTGGTTTCATAGTGCCAGAGTCCTTCTATTAAATGCACAACTGTGGAGTAAGAAATCATCAATACACAGATTAAGCCAAGGTATTTAGACTTGGAAACTAGTTTAAAACTTTCATACAGACCCAGCTGTAGTTTGGTCTGTATGTGAACGGCTTTACCATAGATGATATGCTTTTCAATATACTTGTGTATAAATAAGATAAAGAGACACAAGAGCATAATCATCACCATAAGGGCAGCTATTTTTAGCTCTATTGCTGTTTTACGTACCCCTAGAAAGGGCAATAGAAAATGATCACTACGAGAAAAGTAAACCATAACACTGCTGGAAATAAGTAGATTAGCTTGTCCAACTAAGTTCCAAAAAAAGTAAAATCGGTTTGCTTCTTCTGTTTTAGTTATGGCATTGGCCAGTTGCCAATATAATAAGGTAAAAACAATCATAGGCCAAAGTTCACCCATTACATAGAAAAGTACCAATGTCCATTTCCCCCACATCATAAAAAACCATTTAAAGTGGGGATGGAGCTTAATACAACCATCTACCATACAAGGATCAGGATGTAATAGTCCTTGATAAGGGAATAAAAAAAAGCCGAATAAGATGAAAAAAAAGAGAAAAAAAAGTACAATGCCTCTAAAGATCTTTTCTGTGGTTGTCTTATTACATAAGAGGGTATAGATCACTACAAATACAACCCCTGCGGGCATTTCAATAAATAATTTGATAAAACTCAATACCTCTGCGCCTATTAAGGTAACGACAAGACTATCTTTTATGCCACGAATTAAATTTTGATTCAGTAGAATAAGAAACATTAAGATCGCCATAGAAAAAAATTTTTTTAGCGTACTGTTCTTAACAGGCCAGTGGGTAGCATAGGAATTTTTTAATAGGGCGATTACTTGTTTCATATTGATTTTTAGATTATTAAGTGTATCTTATACATCAAAATGGTGGTCGTACAGATGGATTGTAATCGCTAAGATTTGCCTAAGAAAAGCATTACAAGACCGTGGCCAATAGAATAGGGAACGATTTGCAAAATGCGCATCGTTAATCCATTAAAGATGGAAAGAAACTTCTTTTCTACTGTGATGTTATGTTTTAAGCGACCTATCCAAGTCATGCGCATCTCTGCACCACAATTTTGTGTGGCGATTAAATCAAAAGGCATGGTTAAAGCAGATGCAGCTATACCCAATAAAGTATTAACGATTATATTGATTCCTATTCCGTTTGTATCCTTTGTAAGCGCATGAGCCAATATGCATGGGGAGGCACTTAGTATATTTCTTAAAAGAACAGGGGTAAAAATATCCATAACCCTTTCTTTGCGTTTTATAAGGGGACCTTTATTGGCAGCAATTTCTTTTGTTTCGCTGTATACGGTGACGATGGTTTCAACTATTCCTGCTAGGAAGCATTCCCAACTAACCGATAAGGTAAAATAGGTTATTGGATAATAGTTAATAGAGCAACGGAAGAGCCATTGCGAAAGTCCAAAGGATAAAGCGGCTATGACCTGTCGAAATGCATAAATATGGGCACCTGAAAAAAACAATTTAATGTTTCTACTATCTATACATCTATTAATAATGGAGGTATAGGATTCACCCGTTTCTTGGTGGACTACTTTTATAAATTGAGCAGGTGCTACTAGATAAGCTACCATCATGCAGACGGTACCATGTGCAAGTGGATCAAGAAAGAAATGATATAAAAGTGTATTGTGCTGCATAGCCATAAATGATATAGGTAATTTGGGTTGATCTATATATCTAATCTATCACTAAGTGTGCTACAAATAGATATATTTTCTAGGTATAGAAGCTAACCTTGTATTGAGTTGCTGCGTTGTATGCGAACCATCATTTATTTAGGGGAAACGGTATGTGCATTTTGCAACGGGGTTAGCAACAGATCTTAAATATAAACCTTTCAAACGATTTTTTCAATTCATTATGTATTTAACGTCTTCTTATCTTTCTAAAACTAAAAAAGACCTGTAAAAAAAGTTCTCTGGCGTTTGTTTTAAAGCATCCATTGATAAGTCACTGTAGGATGTCTGATATAAGGTAGCACAATGGTTCGTTTGTGATTCTTATTTAATATTGGTAAATTGCTGCGCCATAACAAATCGCCATATAATAAAATATATTCCATGCAAAAATACATTCGTACTTTTTTGCCAACAGATTACGTTAGCACAGATTGGGCTTCCATTCAGCCCTTCTATAGCCACTTACTCGCTAGAGACCTCTCTTCATTGGATGGTCTAAAACAATTTTTAGCCGATTGGAGTGAGCTAGAAGGGGTACTAGAAGAGGATGCAGGCTGGCGTTACATTCGTACTTCTTGCAATACGACTGATCCAGTGGCTAAAGATCGTTACGAATACTATATTACGTCTATAGCTCCTCATTTAGCTGCTGTTACAGATCAATTGCATCAAAAAGTTTTAGCTGCAAAATCGGCCCATATATTACGTAAACAAACGCAATATGATATCTTTTTTCGAAAAATCGAAAATCAATTGCGTTGTTACAGACAAGAAAATATACCTATTCAAACTGAAATTCACTTAAATACAAGTCAATTTGGTGTGATAGCAGGTGCGATGGTAGTAGAGATAGCTGGTGAAGAGTGTACTTTGCAACAAGCTGCACCCCATTTAGAATCTACCGACCGGGCCTTTCGACGTGAGGTATATGATAAGATGCAACAACGCAGGTTGCAAGATAAAGATGCACTTAATGCACTCTACTCAAAGTTGATTCAGCAACGCCATCAATTGGCTTTGAATGCTGGATTTAAGAATTTTAGAGACTATGCCTTCGTATCTATGGATCGATTTGATTACACCCCAGCAGATTGTTTGACCTTGCATACAGCGATCCAAGAAGAAATAGTTCCACTCCTCAATGAATGTGCAAAAGCGCGCAAAGCAGCGCTCGGATTGGCCGTACTACAGCCATTTGATCATGCAGTAGATATAGAGGGCAGAAAACCATTGCGTCCTTTTACAGATGCTGAAGAACTGGTTGCTAAGACCATTACGGTATTTGAGCAATTGGATCCTTTTTTAGCAGATTGTTTGCGTACCATGCAACAAATGGGCCATTTGGACTTAGCTTCGCGTAAGGGGAAAGCACCTGGTGGGTATAATTATCCTTTGGATGAGACAGGCGTACCTTTTATTTTTATGAATGCAGCTTCTACTGTAGATGATGTACGAACCATGTTCCATGAAGCAGGCCATGCGGTTCATTCTTTTTTAGTGCATAACTTACCCCTAAATGTTTTTAAGCATTGTCCATCAGAAATTGCAGAATTGGCCTCTATGTCTATGGAGTTGCTTACTATGCCCTATTGGGATGTTTTCTTTGCCAAACAAGAAGAGCTTAATCGTGCTAAAAAAGATCATTTGATCCATGTCATCAGTTGTTTGCCTTGGATAGCTGCTATTGATGCTTTTCAGCATTGGGTCTATACGCATCCTGATCATACTGTATCAGAAAGAGCAGAAAATTGGAATCGTATCTTTACTAGTTTTTCAGATGGTGTAACGGATTGGACAGGTTACGAGGTAGTGAAAAGCCATTTATGGCAAAAACAATTGCATCTTTTTGAAGTGCCTTTCTATTATATTGAATATGCTATCGCACAGCTTGGTGCAATAGGCGTATGGAAACATGCACAAACAAATCCTACACAAGCATGGAATGGCTACCTCAATGCATTGAAATTGGGTTATACTACATCGATCCCTAAGGTCTACCAAACAGCGGGTATTGGTTTTGATTTTAGCAAGGGACATATTCGTTCCCTCGCGCAATTCGTGCGCAAAACTTGGGCGGAACTTTAGCCTTAGCCTTGCACTTTTCCCAATATAAGCTACTCTCTTTTGTAGCTACTTTTATGATGTTGTGGGTGTTTGATTGGATCAACTCTATTCAAGTACTTGACATTCACATGTTATAGAATCACTGTAAAAAATATCTTTCGCAAACTGAATTACCTCTTTTACCATAGTAGGATGGCATAATATATTTTTAAATGCTTCAATAGGAAATTCCTTTAAAAGTTCATCATGAGGGGCATCTTCAATAATCTTTCTTTTGAAATTTTCTTTGTTTGTAATATGCCATGCAAGCTGACTATAAAGCGGTACAATCATATCATGTTTGTTGTCTATAAGATCAAAATCTGTTTCGTTAAGATCTGTTTCGCCAACTATAATTTTAGTCCATGCGCTGTTGAGGTGTTTAAAATCATGGCTGGTTTCATGGCTGGTTTCTTTAGGTAGAAAAATTTTAAAGTCACTTGCCCCTCCTCCTATAGCTAGTATGGGCACTTCTTCTTCGGGAAGTGCATCCTTAATCGAGTTTAAAAATATACTTCCTGGTTTTAAATCGTAGCATCCAGCAATGAACTCTGCAACGACCAAATTTTCTAGCCTGCGCACAAGCTCTTGTTCAATCCAGTTAGTAGGTTGACCCATACTATCGGATAGTTTGTACATATCATTCAAAACAGGCGGTGTAAAATATTTTGAATACAATTCTTTGTTTTTAATCCCGGTGATTGTGTCACACTGGTTAAGTGTCTCAATTGTGTCAAGGAGCGGTGCGCCTTCCCATGGTGTAGCTAGTGTAATAATACCTTTTACATTTAATTCATCTTTATATTGATGAAACATATTATACGCACGAAGACCACCTTGGCTATGGCCTATTAGTAGGGTAGGGCTATGCTGTAGGTTAGGTTTGTCCTCTGAAAGTTTATTAAAGCATTTATTGCTTTGATCTTTTATAGAAAATATAGCCGTCTTCTCTGGCAGTATGTTATCCAAAACAACCACAGATTCTTTACCAAATTCATTCTCAAGTGCTTCTTGAAGTGTCTTAAGAGAAGAAACATTCGCACCTAACCCATGAAACAAGACGATTAATGGCTTGGTATGAACTTGGTGGAAATTCGTACTACCATTTTGGAAGCGTCTATTACAATCGCAACCAATTGTAAAGAGTAAAAAAGTTATGCAAATAGAAACGTTAAATAAAAACATATTTTTTAGGTAAAAGCAATCCTTTGCCTGATTTGGTTGCGATTATGAGACCAATAGAGATACGTTGCTGATTCTTAATATAATTTAAATTGAATTCAATTACAAGGCTATGATGCCATCAACAGAATGATGTAAAGTCTATGGATGGTCTATAGTCAGATAGATTGATCGCTATAGGTTTTTGTCCAAATAGTTTATCACTAGCATTTTGAAAAGAAGGGGTTAGCGCGGTTGCCATAAAGCAGTCAGGCAATCTTTTTTTTGTTTTGTTCAAAAGATGATGTCTACTTAAAAGTTGCTGGACCGCTAATGCGGTAAGTTTTGCTGGATTGATCAGTTCAATCTTTTTTAAAAAGTGTTTCCTTAAAAAGAAATTTAATGCTTGTTCTAAAAATATATAATGTGTACAAGCTGGAATCAGTGCATCTAACTTTGGGGAAACGATTTGGTTTAAATAATCATCTAACAAAACATGGTCTACTGATTTTCCATTGAAAGAGGCCTCTACCATAGGCACCAGTAGCGGCGTGGCCAGAGAAGTAAGTGTTATACCAGTGGTTCGAAACCGTTTTGCATAGATGCCATATGATACAGTATATTTTGTGGCTATAAGACCTATCTGGTTATAGCGATTCATTCCATCGATGTATCTAACTACTGGATCAACGACATTGATGATACCCATTTCATCTCCTATCGTTTTAAGATAATTGGGCATAAAATAATCTGCGGCAGCAGTGGCTGTATTACAGGCAATCACTAGTAGTTTATACCGTTTACTTAGGCAAAAATTTACTACTTGTGCAATATAACCACATAATGCTACAGATGTTTTGTCACCATAAGGTAAATTTTTAGTATCTGCGATATAATGAATAGATTCTTTTGGTAAAATTGCTTTGATGGCCTTAGCAATGGTTAAACCACCTACACCACTGTCATAGATGGCAATTGGTGTATATATATCGGAAAACACAGTAGAAGAAGGTGGCTATTATTAAGACTTGATTATATAATATAAACCAGGGAACTGATGGATTAAGGCAAGTAATCATTGCAGTAAGATAAATGGAGTGGGCCCACCAGGACTTGAACCTGGGACCTGCTGATTATGAGTCAGATGCTCTAACCGACTGAGCTATGGGCCCTTTTATGAAATTTACTGCTACACGTAGCTTTTGGGGATAAAACCCACAATACTACACAATGTTACGTCTTTTTTCTGAAAAAAACCAGCTGTTTTGCCCATATTGGGTTAGATTTTTATCTCTTATGATTCTGAACCCTCAATTTTCGATATAGAGCCACATGCACCCACTTTGAGCATCTGGTCGCTAACCTAAAGGGTGTCTCCAATCATTTTTGTATTCGACTTATTTTTTTTAAATTGCCCAACGTGTTTGGATTAGCTTTATTTTTACCTTTTTATTCCAATTTTTTATGCGTTGCTTTATAGGCTTCTTATTATGCCTTCTGAAGGCTTTAGTGGTTATGATTCCAGTATGCCTTTTGGAGGCATCGTCTTGCTCTGCTGAAAAACAAGAAATCGGGGTGTATCATCCTAGATGGTCTGAATTAAATGAGCCAGAGAAAGATTTTCCTGAAGATAAGTGTCTGGTTACCAAATTAGAGTTAGGAAAGATGCGTTTTCATATTGCGCGTGATCAAAAACCGCTTCATGATGGTGATACTGCTTTTAAGTTTAACAATAATATGGTTCAGACGGATAAAGCCGATAAAGAAGCCTTTGACTGGATATTAACCCCTAATTTTTATGGGCGTGTCACATCGGAAAAATTTCCTGAAACGATAAAATCTGGCATGAAGTATAGGGTTAATCATGATGATAAAGAAGGTGGTATACCAAAAGAATTTTTGGATGAATGGTTGGCTATAGATCCTATAGAAGAGGGCAGCAAAGCAATCGTATTGATCATTGCTAAAGGAATAGAAGGCAAATTAGATATAAGTAAATCACTACAAGAAGCGTTAAAAACGAAAAAACAAAACAATGCAATTCAAGATTATGAAATTTTACCCACTAAGCATGCCGTAATACGACACAACAAGTATGTTAAAGAAGGGAAAAAGGTTTATACTTTTATCCATACAGCTGGCTAGCTGATTGTTACGGTCCTTTGAATTGAAAATATTGTATAAATATATTGACTAAATCTGTGTGATTCGTCGAGGTGTGTTACACCTTTATGTTCCCATTAAGTTGTAGTAGTTGATATTTAATCTTACAGACGGTAAAAATTATAGTATATAGTTGTCGTTTAAGTTTAGCCTGTTAGATGTTCCTTTAACATATGCGATTTGATTACTTTTTTCAAGTACTAATTTTTTACTATCCTCCCAAGTTTGTATAGGTGTTTTACCATAACAATATTTTCCAGAATGCGTTCGTTGATGATTGTAGTAATGCACCCATCTATCTAAATCCTCTTGCAAATCATCCAGCTTGGTATAGATTTTTTTATGCATAGCTGTATCAAAGAATTCCTCTTTCATTGTTTTATTAAAACGCTCACAAAATCCATTGGTTGGTGATGCATAGGCTTTAGTAACCGTATGTCCTATACCTTCTATACTTAAAAACAACTCAAAAGCATGATGTTCTATTTTGCCTTTATACTTGGTGTCACGATCTGTTCGTATACGTAAGATAGGTATGCTTTGATCTTGATAACAAGATAGTATGCTATCACTTAGCAGATCGGCAGCCGTTAGAGCTGTCTTATCAGTGTAAAATTTTCCATTAGCTACTCTAGAATAGCTATCTATTTTGAGCCATTCATATTATGTTGATGAAAACATAACATTGAGAAACAAGTCTACTTTTTTCTCTCCGATTTTTTCGGTCCACTATACTACGAATCACATACATAGCTCCCTTTTAACTTATTGCTATACTCTGCTATGAGTATGACACAGTAAACTGCTCATTAGATCAAAATACAACATAGGGGAGGTGTTACTTGCCTTAAAAACATATGCACTTGATTTAAAAAAATCAAATTTTGTTTTTAAGGTGGTTTTTGGAATATATGTTTTCAATTGATGATAAGCCAATGATTTTTTTTCAATCAATCCACCTACCAGTAATGTACACGAAGTACGATCTAATTGCATAACCTGGACTACAGCTGATAGGTAGCCTAATAAGTCGTCAGATGTTTTATAAGAAAATAAATTACAATAGAGCAGTTTTTTTTTATTATGGACCAATATGTACAAATAGTCCTCTGCCAACCAGACAAATAACTCTGATTTATATAAGCATTCTATGTGAAATCCTTCTATAATCGCATTAACTTGGTGGATAATATGAAAATTGCTACCGGTATAACGTTTTCTAAACCAATCTAATACAGAAGCATTTTCTGCAAACACAACTGACATTTTTGCAAATGCATGGGTAAAAGAGATCATTTCATCATCTGGATCGACACCACAAGCAACGTGCATATAGGTCAACAAATCTTTTTTGCTTAGCAGCAAATGAGGTATAAGGGTAAATTTTTGATTTGAAATAGATAAAGTAACAGAAAACCAATTTTTTTTAATTAGAAAAAAATCTTGATTGTAAAATTGCTCTAAACTTTTGATGTAGGTTGGATGGTTTTTATCCAGAGGGAGTGCATATACGCCCAGCAATAGGCATGCTTGCGTAGTCTTTTCTATACAACATACCTTAATCAAACCATAACCTATATTAATAGACAAATGGTAGTTGATACTTTTATCGAAGTTGAATTTGCTTGGATGAACAACAGAAAGAATTTTTCTTGGGAAGACTTCCATAATCAATCTTTATATGAGCTATCGTTACCTACATAAAAATAGGCCATAAAGTTCCTTGCAAAACCCATTTACCTCCTAGCGAGTGGTTTTATATTCGACTTGTAGTTATAGTATATCTAAATTATCTTGCTATTACGGAATAGCTAGATGCGAGGATTGCTCCCTATAGTATCCTAATTTTAGTTGCTATAATGGTTGCTTTTTAAAATGGCCACCTAAGCCTAATGTATTTAATATCTACTTTAGGTTTACCCAATATAGGAGTTTTTACGTAACTTTACATAAAATGAATCACTTAAACGCGCTTATGGGATGAAAAAAATAGCTACTATTCTTTTCGCATTGTTGCTATTGTACTGGACCCGTAACGCACCCTTCACAACAGCTTCTACCAGCCATCCACCTACGACTATAGTCAATGAACATTTTTTTATGGTTTTTGTAAATGTAATAAGAGATTTGGAGTTGCTCAATAGTTGGTTACTTAATAGCTATTATCCTGAAGCAACTATATCTATATTACGTCGTGAAAACCATAAAAAAATATTAATACTATATAAGATAGACCCGCAGTCTTTCAATCAAAGTATAAAATATTATTTAGAAGATTCTTCAGAAAGGGCACTTGAAGTTTATAGAAAAATTTATCAAGCTTTAAAAGAACTTTCTATTTAGTTTTTTAATTCTTTTATATATGTGCGCCAACATTGCAATTGGTACCTATGTACGCATTAAAAATCAAGCTGCTATAGGTCAAGTAATAAGTATCAGTCTAGATAAGGTACTAATTGATTTTGGAAAATTGCACTTTTATCTACCACTTCAATCTGTTGAAACAGTCATGTTTCCGTCATCTATTCGAAAAAATAGACCTTTATCAAATAATGTGACGATACCCACACGATCTATGCCAGCTGATCCAATACTTGATCTACATGGTTTCAACAAAGCTCAAGCGCTATGTGCATTAGAGAAATTTATCAATCATGCGTTGCTATTAGGCCATTGTCGATTAAAAATTATTCATGGGCAAGGAAAAGGCATTTTGCGTAGTGCCGTGCGCAATTACTTAAATTACCATCCTTTGGTAAAAAGAATAACCCTCCAAAGTCCTGTACACTGTATGGCCGGTATGACTATAATTGAAATATAGTGTGTCTTTCGTTTAAACCTATTATCTTAGCATATAAATTTTTTATTTAAAATATTAAACAGCTTTTAAAGATGACCCCTACCATTAATGACTATTCAGCAGATAATATCCAAGTCTTAGAAGGGCTAGAAGCTGTTCGCAAACGTCCTGCTATGTACATTGGGGATGTAGGCATAAAGGGATTACATCATCTTGTCTGGGAAGTAGTAGACAACTCTATTGATGAGTCTTTAGCAGGCTACTGTACTCAAATTGGGATTATTATACACGAAAATAATGCGATTACTGTATGGGATGATGGTCGTGGCATTCCCACTGGCATGCATCTAAAAGAACAGAAGTCAGCTTTGGAGGTGGTTATGACCATACTGCATGCAGGTGGTAAATTTGATAAAGGTACCTATAAAATTTCTGGAGGCTTGCATGGTGTAGGGGTTTCCTGTGTAAATGCACTATCTGCTCACTTAGAGGTTACCGTATACCGAAACGGAAAAATTTATAAACAAGAATATGCACAAGGTATTCCATGCTACCCTGTTAAAGAAATAGGTACTACAGAACTACGGGGCACCACCGTTCATTTTACGCCAGATAGTTCTATTTTTACCACTACGGTCTATAACTTACATACGATTATCAATAGACTGCAAGAGTTGGTCTATTTAAATGTAGGGCTAAAGATGCAATTAGAGGATCGTCGTGAACAGGACGAACAAGGTAATCCTTTTCAACAAGCTTTTTATTCTCAAGGAGGCCTTCTAGAATTTGTTTCCCATCTAGAACGCTCCAAAACTTCCATTATGCCCACGCCTATTCTTGTAGAAGGAGAAAAAAATAATATAGGCGTACAGGTTGCCATGACCTATAATACAGGCTATTCTGAAACAGTGGTTTCTTATGTAAATAACATTCATACAATTGAAGGCGGTATGCATGTAACTGGATTTAAAAGAGCTTTAACCCGCACTTTAAAGAACTATGCAGATAAATCTGGTTTATTGGAAAAAGCCAAAATAGAGATCATTGGAGATGACTTTCGGGAAGGGCTAACTGCTGTAATTTCTGTAAAAGTAGCTGAACCTCAATTTGAAGGACAAACAAAAACCAAACTAGGGAATGCAGAAGTACAAAGCGCTGTAGAAAGCTGTGTAGCTGAAGTATTACATTACTACTTAGAAGAACATCCTAAGGAAGCAAAACTGATTGTTAACAAAGTTATTGTAGCTGCTCAAGCCCGCCAAGCTGCCCGAAAAGCACGTGAAATGGTACAACGCAAAAATGTATTAATGAGCAACAGCTTGCCTGGTAAATTAGCAGATTGTTCTGAACGGGACCCTACGCTTTGTGAATTATTTTTGGTAGAGGGTGATTCTGCTGGTGGTACTGCTAAAATGGGTAGGAACAGACGATTCCAAGCTATTCTTCCTTTAAAAGGTAAAATTTTGAATGTAGAAAAAGCACAAGCATATAAAATATATGATAATGAGCAGGTCAGAAATATGATCACTGCACTGGGTGTAGCGATAGGTACAGATGGTAGCGAGCAAGCCATTAATCTAGATAAATTACGTTACCACAAAATTGTGATTATGACTGATGCAGATGTAGATGGCAGCCACATTCGTACCCTTATTTTAACTTTTTTCTTCCGCTACATGCGGGACATTATAGAAAAAGGGCATCTCTATATTGCTTCTCCTCCACTGTATCTAGTGAAACGAGATAAAGAAGCGCACTATTGCTGGACAGAATCAGAAAAAGAAGAATGGGTCACACAATTTAGCCTTAAAGATGGAAAAGTTGATGCTGTCTTTGTTCAACGTTATAAAGGTTTAGGTGAGATGAATGAAATTCAACTTTGGGATACTACTATGGATCCAACACGTCGGAAGCTCAGACAGGTAACTATAGCCTCTGCATTGGCGGCAGAACATCTGTTCTCTATGTTAATGGGGGATGAAGTGCCTCCTCGTAGAGAATTTATAGAACGTTATGCCAAATATGCTAAATTGGATATTTAGATTTTGTTTCATCTTTATGATATCGATTCTGTTCTTAGGGTCGAATATTTTCTCTTTTTATAGCTTTATTAAGTTAAAGTGTGTAAATTTAGTATACTGGTTCAGTTTTATTTAGCCTTTTAAAGGCTTTAAGTTTAAAGTAAATTTATGTTTAAAAATGTGTATTACCTATCATTAGGTGTGGTATTAGGTGCTATATTGGGCATTTTAGTCTGCGATGATACCAAGAAAAAAATTACAAAAGCGATCCAAGGCAAGGCAAAAAAGTTATCGGGTTGCATTAAATCGTTATCTGAAGAAACGGTCCATACTATTAATGAATAAGCTTGCATAGGCCTCTATGCATACCATAGAGGCAACTAAAAAAGTTGCTATGCTTTGCTTCTTTATTGCTTTACGACTCTTTATAATCCCTATAGTTTATGTCTAAAAAATTATCGTTATGGTTGGGAACCATTTTAGGGGGCGTTTTAGTATGGTGGTTTATCTCTAATAAAGAAAAAACAAAACTTACAGCGGGCCTATATGATGGAACAAGGGGGGCTATTGTATCTATTGTAACCAAACGCTTACTGAAGCGTTGTGTAAAAAAAATAGTTGGTAGGCTATTACGGTAGTTAAAAAAACGATATATAAACAAATATCCAAACCCATCTATTACCTATCGTACTTGCTATCCCAGTACATTTCAGTAACATCTAGTGGAATCCTTTTGTGGCATTTGTTTTAAAAAATGATTAAGTTATGTTTTTCGTTTAAACCTTTAGTGCCCATATTGACTATTTACTACAGAGTTATTGCCCTATCTTAAAGGAAATAGTAATTTTGACCCGCTTAAATTACAATCGCTTAAAAAAATATGACAAAAAGTAATAAGTGTTTTACCTCTTTAATGCGTTTTGGGAAGTTTTCGATGCATTATGTCAGTTTTTAAGGCGTTTTGCCACAACATATGAAGAATATTCTTAATTAAATCATTAATTGTATACATTATGCCTTACTTAAACAAAGTATACAGTTATTCTATTTTTATTTTTTGCTGCCATATGGCTTATGCCAAACAAGCAACTACATATGTAGATCCATCATCAGATGCTTTATGGTCTATTACAAATAATCAGCTTAGGCCCCTTCATTTAGCGATAGCTAAGGGTAATCTATCAGAATTAAATCAGCTGATTCACCAGAAAGTAAATGTAAATAGTAAAGATCAAAATGGCCATAGCCCCTTACACTGGGCGGCTTACTATGGATATGAAGATTGCATCTCTCTATTGATTGCTCATAAAGGAATGATTACTAGCAAAAGTAAAGAAGGTGCCACCCCACTCCATATAGCCACTTTAAGAGGTCATTTGTCCTCTGTTAAACTACTAGCTAAAGATAAAAAAACATTATCTATAAAAGACAAATATGGCCATAATCCATTACAGATAGCCGTCCAAAGCGGTCAATCCGATTGTTTAAAAGTTTTATTAAATAGTGGAGGAGACATCTATTGTAAAGCCAAAAATGGCTATTCATTATTGCATTTGGCTGCTCAGATGAATCAAGTAGACTGTATCAAAGTATTGCTAGGACATGGTATAGATCTTCATAGCAGAAGTAAAAAGCAAGAAACAGCCCTCCATGTGGCTGCTGCAGCTGGTCATTTACCAGTTATAACCCTGCTAGTTGAAAGCGGTGCCAATCTATGCAGTCGAAATAAATCAGCCGAAATTCCATTGCATTTGGCTGCCAAAGAAGGGCATACGTCTTGTATAAAAATTTTAAGCAAGGAAGGAAAACTAGTTGATGAAGCAACCAAATCTCGGGAAACGCCCTTATTGCTTGCAGTTCAGGAAGGGCATGATGCATCTGTTACAGCCTTAGCGCAAGAGGGAGCAGATCTAACTATTTACAATTATCTTTATACAGCTGCTTACTACAACCAACCTAAATGCATAGAAAGTTTGGTAAAAGCAGGTATGCCTATCAATCCAAGCGATGATACAGGACTAACACCATTGTATATATCCGCTTACAAGGGACATATAGATTGTATAAAAATGCTTATAAAACTAGGTATTAAGCTAAATACTAAAAATAAAATAGTTCGTTGTACAGCTGTACATGCAATTTTACATGTTTATCGTGATTATAATACATTTTTTAAATGTATGATGGTCTTAGTTGAAAATGGTTCAGATCTTAACCTTAAAGATATGTTTGGTAGCACCCTTTTGCATCGAGCAGCTCAATCAGAGCGTTGTATACCATTTATAACTTGCTTAATAGAAGGTGGAGCTGACTTAAATATCCAGGATGCAGAAGGTTTTACTCCACTAGAAATAGCTAAGCAAAACAAAAATAAAAAAGCTATTGCGTTATTAGAAGCCGCTCTTATAGTCGATCAAAAATATCCTATGGAGAATGGCTATACGGCGCTACATAAAGCAGTAGAGGATAATGATCTTGAATTAGTGAAAAAGCTTATTAGAGAAGGCTGCCGTGTCAATCAGCAGGAATGCAAGAACCCTTGGGGGGATAGACCGTTACATATAGCTGCGACTAATAATAATGTTACAATAATGGAACTTTTAATTGACCATGGTGCTTATGTCGATGCACGAAACAAGTGGGAAAGAACGCCTATACATCGAGCAATTATTAATAATCGTATAGATTCAGTTGCCAAGCTTATAGAAAAAGGAGCTAATGTTAATATGCGCATAGTAAGTGACTTACCTAATGGCACAGGGAGCACATTGTTAGAACTAGCCCAATCCATGGCAAAAGACCATCCAGAAGAAGATTTTACCAAAATTATAAAACTGATACAAGCGGCTAGTAAAGAGAGATAAAAAATCATAATTTGTGTGTCCACTCATCACTCTGGAAGGGCTGAGTCTTTCTTTTTAAGTGTGTAAATATTTTTTAAGATTTGTAAATTTTGTATTAAATACATTAATTTTTATTTTTTAAGAATATGAAAAAGCAATTAGGTTCTGAAGATGGTATAAGCAAAGCGATAGATTTATTGGTAGAATCAGGAGTAGATTTATCGACCCTTTTTGAGAAAGGAGGTTTACTACAAGAACTAAGAAAACGTCTTTAGACCGTTGCAATAGACTTTTAAGCTTTGTTTAAAAAAGTATTTTTTTAGTGTTTATTTGAAAGTTTCTATATAGTTTTTTCCTAATTTTTTGGTCCACTATATTGTTTTATTTCCGATTGTTTGTTTTTAATTTTTTTACGCTATTAGAGCCATGAAGCTAAGTCTATGTTTTAGGCAATCGCTTATAAAATGCGAAACATCCAGAACTTTTTATATAAGTAATATCTAGATAATCTTTTAGCATGGCACGATCTTTTTTATATAAAATAAAAAAACAAGGCTTATCAATAGGACCCTCTAATAGCCAATTTATATCGGCTACCCGCAAGCTTTTCGGTAAGTCAGCATAGAAAAGAGGGGCAGCTGATTTAAAACCAATCGTAGCAAGATATACATTTTTTCCTTTACAAGCTTTACAGAAATCAATCATTGCTTTTTGGGTATAAGCTTCTACTTTGGGTGCTATACGAATCAAAAATAATGCCAATGTGCAAATATTGATTAATGCAAAATTACTTATAAAGGGAATAAAACGGAATTGTAAGAGAAAAGAGTAGGCGATCCCTATACCTATGATATAGATCATACCTGGTATCCTATCCCAGTAGTTCCATAGAACCGATACCTGTAGTGCGTCTTTTATAGTTTGATTTTGTACAAGGCTGATCCATAAGGTTTTATGTAACATTATCCATGGTATAAGCGCTAAAGTGGTGCCTATGACTACTCCAATGACTAAAAATAAAAAAGCCATAACTGAATGGCTATATTGCCTATTGTAGATCTGTTGGTGCAAAAAATCAGTTGCAAAAAATGTTATGGGGAAATAGGCCATAGCACTATAATGGACTATTTTTGTACCAACCAAGGTAAAAATGACCAATACAACTACTAATAAAGCTTGCATATTGGCTGCAAAGTAACTGTCTTGAATCAATCTTTTTTGTTTTAAGATAAATATGGCAAATAGAGCGCTTGGAAAGCATCCAAAAAAAAGCACTAGATAGTGATAGTACCAAGGTTGGTCATGGGTATAAACCGGTTGATGATAGAGCAATAGATGGTACTCCCAAAACTTTTTAATAAAAGTGCATCCATTACACCAAATCTCTGGAATAAGCCAACAGGATAGAACCCCTGTAGCAATCAATAGTGCTACAACCAATGATTTGAAGGAAACCACACTGCTCTTAAACCAAGTGTAAGACAATCCTAGCGTGGCCAATGGTATGATCACGGCCATAGGTCCTTTGGTCAATAGTCCGCAACCTATAGATAAACCCGAACCGCTGTACAACCATGGATTAGATGGCATCATGGTATGAGATAAAAAATAGATGGCCAATAGCAAAAAGTAATTAAAAAAAGGGTCTATAATACCTGATTTAAAATAAAAATGAGGTAAAAACGCAGTTGCGTACAAACACATCCATAAAAAGCCAAACCATTGATCTTTGTATTCCTTACCTATGTAGTATACCGTTGCAAGGGTTAATAGTCCACAGAATAAATTAGGGAAACGGGCTCCTAGCTCATTAATGCCCCAGAAATGCATAGAAAGTGCTTGTAGCCAAAAGAAAAAAGGAGGTTTTTCATAGAGTGGTTCAAAATTAAAAGTCACTTGACCATAGTCTCCCGTACGTATCATTTCTCTGGTAATTTCGGCAAAATAGAGTTCATCTAAATCAAATAGATGGACTCCTTTTATGCCGAGTGCAAAAATGCATCCAAAACCAATTAGAAAATAAAAAACGATACTATTTTTTAATTGGAAACCTTTTCCCATGGGTGTACAACAAAAAATAGATAGAACGGTCCAACCAATTTGGCCCATTGTAATCCACAACACAGATGTATGCTATTAGAGCAGCAATTGTACCAATCCAAGCACCTACATAAACATCTGTATAAAAATGTTGACAAAGATAAATTCTTGAGTAGACGACCATTAAGGCTATTCCCAACAAAATTACACTATAAATTTTTTTTTTGCTCTTAGAGAATAGCTGTAGTAGACATATCAAGGCAAAGATGGTAGCAGCATGACCTGAAGGAAAACTAAAATCTATTGGTAGCGATACTCCATCTACTAAGTGTAGCGATGCATCTACAGAAAGCAAAGCAATAGGCCTTAATTGATCTCTAAAAAAAACACGTTTTAGTAATTGTACTACTACAGACATAATCACAAAACTTCCCCCTATAACCATAGTTTTTCTACAAGTTGCATGTAATAAGGTTACTATACATAGCAAGGATAGATAGGTAATCCCATCACCCAACCAAGTACAATAAGGCGCTATACAATCCACCATAGGATGGTGCCACTGTTTAAGCAATCTAAAAAACGCAATTTTATCCCATACAAAAAGTGGAAAAATACCGATAATTAATAAACTAGCAATCAGGCAAAAAAACAAAGTATTTTCATACCAAATTATTTGAATGGTCCTTGTTTTTTTCATGCTATTTTTTTGAAACGGTAGCAATAGAATTAGGTAAAAAACCTAAATAAAAAATAAGTCATAAAAGTAGCAAAATAGTATACTACTGATGATACCAATCTAATGCTTATCTTTGTTTTTAATAATTTTTACCGCTTGTTGTCTGGCATATTTTATCTAATTAATTACTCATAGAAACCAAAAATTCTTCATTGTTACGTGTACCCCTCATTTTTTTAAGTAAGAAATCCATAGCTTCTGTAGAACTCATATCTGCCATAATGTTGCGTAATATCCAAATTCGTGCCAATTCCTCTTTACCTATTAACAACTCTTCATGTCTTGTTCCAGAAGCAGGTACATCAATAGCTGGATAGATACGTTTATTGGCTAACTTTCGATCCAGTTGTAATTCCATATTACCCGTACCCTTGAACTCTTCAAAAATCACTTCATCCATTTTAGATCCTGTATCAATAAGTGCTGTAGCCAAAATAGTCAACGAACCGCCATGCTCTACATTACGAGCTGCACCAAAAAATCGCTGTGGTTTATGCAGTGCATTGGCATCAATACCACCAGAAAGTA
The DNA here is from genome assembly GCF_050864855.1 of Candidatus Cardinium hertigii. Classification (GTDB taxonomy): domain Bacteria; phylum Bacteroidota; class Bacteroidia; order Cytophagales; family Amoebophilaceae; genus Cardinium; species Cardinium hertigii_C. The sequence goes on along the minus strand of NZ_JBOZWW010000058.1, from coordinate 61,747 downwards.
CTTTACCAGAAGAGGGACTAACAGTATTATGTGCCCGAGCCAATCGGGTAATAGAGTCCAAGAGAATAACTACATCACGACCACATTCTACCATTCTCTTTGCCTTCTCTAAAACAATATTGGAAACTTTTACGTGCCGTTCAGCTTGTTCATCAAAAGTTGAAGCGATCACTTCTGCTTGTACATTTCTGGCCATATCTGTCACTTCCTCAGGACGCTCCCCAATTAGAAGAACAATTAAATAAACTTCTGGATGATTTGATGCAATTGCATTGGCGATCTCTTTTAATAGTACTGTTTTACCCGTCTTAGGCTGGGCTACAATCATACCACGTTGCCCCTTACCAATAGGTGAAAATAAGTCCATAATGCGGGTTGAATATTGGCTAGCCCCGTTGGAAATATGTAACTTATTATGTGGAAAAAGTGGCGTAAGATGTTCAAAAGGGATACGATTGCGTCCCTCTTCTGTGGTCACCCCATTCATATATATTACCTTTAGAAGTGCAAAATATTTTTCTCCTTCTTTCGGCGGACGTATTTTCCCACAGATGGTGTCACCTGTTTTTAGATTAAATAACTTGATTTGAGAGGGAGATACATAGACGTCATCTGGGCTAGCTAAATAATGATAGTCAGATGAACGCAAAAATCCATAGCCATCCTGCATAATCTCCAGTACACCTTCTCCTTCAATCGTAGTATCTAAATTGTGTTGCGCCACTGTCTCTTTTTTACCTTTTTCAGATGAAGAAGTAGCCTCTTTGGGCTCTTTTATAGGAGCAATAGGAGCGTATTCGATAGCTACTGATTTGGCTGACTCAGTAGCAGTAATTTCACTATTTTTATCATCTATATTGGTGTCAATTTGTATTTCTACTGTCTTAGATTTTGTATAACTTTTCTTAGGCGGTAAAGGTGGGGATACCTCTTTTGGTTGCAGGGATGCAACAGTCATTGGCGTGTTCTTTTTTTGAGTAATTTCCCTTACAGGTAGTAGTGCTTGCTGGTCTAATATTTTGTAAATAAGTTCTTCCTTCGAAAGCGTTTTATAGCTTTTAATTTTAAATTTTTCTGCTAATTCGCGTAACTCAGAAATAAGTTTTTGATTGAGTTCTCCGATATTGTACATGATTGAGTTAGGTGTAAATTAAATAAATCCTATTAAAATAATAGGCATCATCTTAACTATTTTAACGAATATGCTTAAAATAGTAGTAGCTTATATTACTCTAGTAGCCATGTAAGCCAAGTGTGTGAACATGAATGCAACAAATACCATTTGTCAGTTGATGATTCATTGATAAAAATAGCTTTACATAAAATGCTTCAATAGCACTAGGTAAAATCATTTTAAAAATTTATGGTTTTAAACACGTGAAAATTAGCTATTTTTAATTACTAAACAGAAGTAGTGTCTATAACTCAAATAAGATATTAGCTGCTTATTTGCGCTGATTTTGCTTTTTAAATCTAGTAAGAATGGTCAAAAATAAAAATATTTTTGTACCTATATAGAATATACAATAGATATAATGCGGAAACTTATACTAAAAAAATTAAACCAAAGGAATGAATATCAACCCAAGACTTTGAATAGAGCCCCATGGCAAACCAATATGAGCAATAATACAACTATAATTTGAAAAAATCAAACAAAGTATTTTTTTTGGAAAAAAGACAGAACTAATTCTTTAATTTACTGTAATTTTAGGTTAGCATAACCTATATTACAGCGCTTCAACACAAATAGCATGATTGAGTTACATCGTATAAGAACGGATAAAAAAGCAGTAATAGATGGCTTGCATAAGCGGGGCTTATCTAATGCAGCAGGGCTTATTGAAGCCATATGTAACCTAGACATAGAAAAACGGGCCATACAATTTCGATTAGACAACTTATCCGCTACACTCAATAAGCTGAACCAAGAAATAGGAAATATGTTGCAGAAAAAGGATGCAGCAGCTACGTTAGAAGCTAAAAAGGAGGAAAGCAACCAATTAAAAACAAGCATTAAGCAGTTGGCAGAAAAATTTAAAGCACATGCATCAGATCTCTTGGCGCAGCTTTATGTGCTTCCAAACTTGCCTCATGAAAGCGTACCAGTGGGGAGCCATGCTGACCATAATCTTATTATCTATCAAACACCACGAATGGTTGTAAAAGGGCTTTTGGCCCATTGGGATTTGGTTAAAAAATATGACTTAATTGACTTTGAGCTAGGTAATAAAATTACCGGTGCTGGTTTCCCAGTATATAAGGGAAAAGGTGCTAAGTTACAACGTGCTTTAATCAACTTTTTTTTGGATCAAGCATTAAAAGCAGGCTATACCGAAATTCAACCTCCTATTTTGGTAAATGAAGCATCTGCGTATGCAACGGGTCAACTGCCTGATAAAGAAGGTCAGATGTATCAAATTGCATCCACACCATTCTATCTAATACCTACTGCAGAAGTCTCCATCACCAACATCTATCGTGATGTCATTATAGCAGAGACTGCTCTACCCGTTAAACATGTAGGGTATACACCTTGCTTTAGAAGAGAGGCAGGCTCTTGGGGAGCTGACGTACGCGGACTGAATAGGCTCCATCAATTTGATAAGGTAGAATTGGTTCAGATTGCTCATCCAGACTGTTCTTATGCGAACTTAGAAGAAATGTTGACCTATGTACAAGGATTGGTGGAAGAACTGGCGCTACCTTACCGTGTGCTAAAACTTTGTCATGGAGACTTAGGGTTTTGTGCTGCTATGACCTATGACATAGAGGTACATGCCGTAGCTCAAAATAAGTGGCTAGAAGTAAGCTCAATCAGCAATTTCGAAACTTTTCAATCCAATAGGTTGTCCTTGAGATATAAGGATAAAACAAAAAAAACTTGTCTTTTACATACTTTAAATGGAAGTGGACTAGCTCTTCCACGTGTAGTAGCTGCACTATTGGAATTAAATCAGACCCCAGAAGGGATTCGTATTCCAAAAGTCTTACAACCGTATACAGGATTTGATATAATTGACTAAATCTTTCTTATTGCAACTTTTTTCAAAAGGCCTTTTTCTGTTTCTTGAGCGGTAATAGAAACATAGCTGCTCACTAGCCTATAGGATTTTTTTGAGATAGCTTTCAGATAATTTTGTAGCCTTAAACTTTAATGGACTGATCTCATGCCACTGATGGCTTTCTTGTTTATTGTGCTATACCCAGATTAGCATAACAAAAAATTAATATGTCGTTTATCTAAATCGCAATTTTTTACTTTGACCTTTACGATATCCCCTAATCGATAACGTTTTTTAGACGATTTTCCAACTACTTGAAAGTGCTTTTCCTCAAAAGCATAGACATCATCAGTAAGGTCTGATAGGCGAACCATCCCCTCACAACCATTTGATAAGATTTCTATATACATATTCCATTCAGTTATGCCACTGATGATTCCCTCAAATATTTGTTCCTTTAGATTTTCTATAAATTCTACTTGTTTGTATTTGATGGAGGCCCTTTCTGCATTTGCAGCCAGGTATTCTTTTTCTACAGCATACTGGCATTTTTTTTCATAGGATGCTACATCATAGATGTGCGCACCTTTTAAATATTGCTTTAAAAGACGGTGTACCAATACATCTGGGTACCTTCTGATCGGAGAAGTAAAATGGGTATAATGTGCAAAAGACAATGCAAAATGGGGATCAGGTTTTGTAGTGTAAATCGCTTTGGCCATAGATCGGATGGCCAGCGATTGGATAATGGTTGCTTCTTTTTTGCCCTGAATAGCCTTTTCTAGATCATGCATGGCTTTACATATAGATGTTTTGGATCTATTTATTTTGTATCCTAGTTGGTTCACAAATAGAAAAAATTCATTTAACTTATCTGCATCTGGGTGGCCATGCGTTCTATATATAAAAGTAGGCCCTAATTTTTCCTGTTTTTGTTTTAGGTTTGCTGCAAAGGTAGCTACTTCCTGGTTGGCTAGTAGCATAAACTCTTCAATAAGTTTGTGGGCATCTGTGCGGCACTTTGAGGTCACTTTAAGTGGCTTCCCATTGGTATCCAGATCAAATACTAATGATCGGGTTTCAAAATTAATCGCTCCCTTTTGCACGCGCTTTGCATGAAGCTGTTTGGCTAAGTGATTCAATACGGTAAGCGCTTGGTAAAAATCACCTTTTTGATGGTCTATGGCCATTTGAGCTTCTTCATAAGAAAATCTTTTATCCGAATAAATGATGGTTTCTCCCAACCATTTGTCATAAACTTTTCCTTGTGCATCCAATTCAAAAATAGCTGAAAAGGTTAATTTAGTTTCGTTTGGACGCAAAGAGCATAGCCCATTAGAAAGTATTTCCGGTAACATGGGAATACAACGATCTACTAAATATACAGAGGTATTGCGTGCATATGCTTCTCTATCTAGCAAACTATCTGGTACAACGTAATGACTTACATCTGCAATATGAATACCTATTTGATGGTGGCCATTGGCTAAAGGCTGATAAGAGAGGGCATCATCAAAATCTTTGGCATCTACTGGATCTATGGTAAAAGTAGGTATATGCCGCAGGTCTCTTCTTTTGGTTATTTCTTTTTCGGTAATGACCGTAGGTATATTTTTGATGCTTTCAACTACATGGTCAGGAAAGGTCTCTTTTAAACCAAACTCAGCCATAATCGCATGCATCTCTACTTCATGTAGGCCAGCTTGGCCAAGATGTTGCACCACCGTACCTGTTAATGCTTTATGCGTACTGGGAAAAGAAGTTAATGCAATGACTACTTTGTCATTTTCTTGTAGGATGTCGTTATATTTCCCCTCTAATAGAACCGTATGTGTAGTGCGTTTTTGTTCAAAAATGGCTTGGGGTTGCTTTCCAGAAACAGTGATGCGTCCAATGATGGGTGCAGTATTGCGTTCAATAATTTCTACTACCATACCTTCTGGTCGTTTACGGCCTTTCCCTGGAAGCAAGCGAACTTTAACTAGGTCTTTATCTAGTGCATATAGTAAATTTTTTTGATGCACTAATATATCTGTAGGTTGATCAGCTGCGATAATATAAGCATATTCCGTACGGACATAATCTACTCGACCTGTTACATAAGTAGGTACACTGGCATATGCATACCGTCCGCTCTTTAGCTTTTTAATTTTACCTTGTTGCACAAGATGTAATAACGCTTTTTTTACTTTATTTTTATCTGATTTTGAATGGACCTGTAATGTTGCACAAAGTTGTTGTATGGTATATGCGTGATGTAGATCTTGTTGTAAGGTCTTACAAATAATCGTAGTATAGTTTTGCACTGCTTTTGTCTTATAAAAGTCAAGATTTTATCTTATAGGCACTATAGAGGCAGGATTCCGTCTGTCGTTTGCGTCTAGTCTGTCAGTTTTATCGTTAAGGTACAAGATATGATTATTTTTTTCAATTGTTTTGATGCTAAAGTATGGCCCATGTCTATCGTATGTGTTTAATATAGACTATGACCGGTCTTAAAAATCATAATCACTGTTCTAGTTTCAAACTAAATAGCATCTTGTATAAGGTAAGTTTGTCTATCTGTATTATAAACGTGCATGCTGAATAATTATTTTTTAAATTTATAATCAACTATAAAATATATTTAATAAATTTGTTTACAAACGGTTGTATAAAAAGTATTTTTATATGGGTTATTTTAGTGATCAGGTTTTTAAGTCGTTAAAAGTTACTTGATCAAATCAATTAAAATAGCCAATTGTTTGGTACAAATACCAATAAAATATTATATTAAAAAAAATTTGTAAATCAAGTAGATAAATATATAACGTACGATTTGCGTTAATACTATTTTTAGGTATATATAATATATACATATTATGGTACATAACAGAATGATTTATCAATATCCGCTACTTTTTTTTGATTTTTAGAAAAAAATCTTTACTATATCTTATCTTTAGCCCCATCTGTTTTCTATACTTTTCTAGATTATTTAATTTATGATGTTATTCAATATGCCTATTGTGATAGTAGGGACTTTTTTGTTGTTAACCTTGATAGTAGGGATTTACTTTAGTAGAAAAAAAACCACTTTTAGAGAATATGCGGTAGGGAATAAGAATTTTTCAACAGCTACTTTAGTGGCTACTGTTTTAGCTACTGATTTTGGGGGAGGAGGTTTGGTTCGTAATGTAGAGTGTGGACATAACCTTGGATTATGGTGGATAGTTTTGGGATTTTTAACCTGTTTTGGTTTCTTGCTTGTTAGTAGGTTGGCGTTGCGTATGGGGCCATTTATGCAACACCTTTCTATGGTAGAGACTCTAGGTCATATTTATGGTAAGTATCCAAGAATTATTGCTGCAGTAGTTTGTATATGTGGTTGTATTGTTACCGTTACTATACAAATTAATATAATATCCCAGGCTATCAAGATATGTATGAATTTATCTAAGTTGTCTTATGTCGTTCCGGTATTTGCTACTTTTCTTCTTATTTTTTATTCCATATTTGGAGGTGTTCGTGCCGTTACCTATACAGATGTATTGCAGTTTATAACCTTTTCAATTATTATTCCTTTTTTGGCCTGTTTTATATTTCTAAAATTAGAAAAACCAATTTTCGAAATTGTTCCTATATTATGTAGTTACAAAAAATTTCAGTTTAGTAGCGTATTCTGTCTTGGAACTCATTTAGTAGGCATGTTGCTAATATCTTTTTCTAGAATCGCTTCTTATATAGAAGCGCCTATTATTCAGAGAGCATATATGTCTTCTGGACCTTTTCAGGCTCGAAAGGTTTTTTTATATGCAACTATTTTTAGCTTGTTTATTAAGGCTTTTATATTTATGATTAGCTTGTTTTCTTTTGTGCAAGCACCTAATTTATTGAAAGAATCGGTTTGGGAGTATGTAATGAATCATATTCCATGCTTTTTTCAAGGATTTGTTTCGATTGGTTTATTAGCAATGGCAATGTCTACAGCTGATTCTCAATTGAATGCATGTTCTGTTATGGTAAGTCATGACATATTAAAAAATCTGAATAAGACAAATAAAATTTCTGATTCATTTCAACTTAAAATAGCTAGATGGACGACTCTGGTAGTGGGTCTACTTTCTATGCTCCTAGCTTTTCGATATAGAGATCTTTTAAAATTAATGTATTGGTCTCTTGATTGTGCCGTACCTGTCGTAACGGCTCCTTTTATATTAGCCATTTTTGGTTTTCGGGGTACTGCTCGTACGGTCTTGATCGGAATGATTACAGGTGCGCTATTTATTTTATCCTGGAATAAATGGGTAGAAGTTAAAACGGGAATAAACGGTTCATTTCTGGCTGCGTTAGTTAACGCCTTGGGAATGATGGCTGCTCACTATCTACTAAGACAACCAGAAGGTACAGGTTGGGTTAAACCAGATAATACGTTTAAACAAATCCAGCAAGAAGAAAACAGAAAAATCATAGCACGAAAAGAAGCCATTAAAAATTCTTGGACTGATAAAAAAATAAACTTGGCTAGGCTAGTACCTAGCCGTACTATGATGGTATGTATGGGCTTTTATTTTTTTATAATTAGCTTACTGGCTCATTTTATATTGCCTTTTACAAATCATTATTATTGGCTTATATTTCACCTATTTGGATCAGCGTGTTGTTTAGGCTATCCATTTCTATATGATATTTCCAAAAGGATAAGATCTATTCCAGATTGGTTTATTGGACTAGTTTTGCTAATATTTTTGGGATTTTATCTCCCCTTAAAGGTACTGTTGAACTGGTGGTCCCCAGTAAACCCAATCTTTAGTTTGTCTTTATCTTTAGCCCATTTATCTGTAGTATTGTGGATATTGTCTCTTTATGTCGGTACAACTGTTATATCAATTACTTTATTATTGTCCATTTATCCAATTTATATTGGATTATCCTATCCAGAACTATCCTCGCTATTCCCACTATTTTTAGTCGTTATATTTGTTTTTACATTGATTATTTATTTTAAAGTAAAAGTAAGTAACCTTACTAAACAAATTATTTACCTGAAAGATCAATTAAAAATTAGAGAAGATCAAAAATTCAAACGATCTCTCTATAAAGCAGCTTTGGTTCCATCGACTGGTGCTATTCCTTCTAAAAATTATGGATCCATTTTAGAGAAAGTAATCCGTAAAGTTGAAGAATCAATCTCCTTTTTAGACAATAATAGTCCTATTTATAAGGAAGATTTACAAAGTATTATGAATAAGTTCTATGATTGGGTAAACTATTTTAATAAAAGATCAAAAGCTAAAGATCATGCACTCCTGCAGCCTACTAAAATTTCTTTAGATAACCTAATCCGTAAGGTAGAAGTGGCTTTATCCCAGGAGATGGATAATCCCCCTAAAATTCTGGTAGAAAAAATTGTATGTTCTAATAAATCGTTATCTACCGATATAGTATCCGATATCAATCAAGTAGTTTACTTATTGGTTAAAGCTGTTCTAAGGATTGGTAGCATAGATCGTCGTAATCGATCTATTGTTAAGGTACAATTGCATCCTACTGCTTTGCAATTTAAAAAAGCAGATTCTATTGACCAAAGTTGTCCTCTGTTTATCGATTTTCAAGCTATTGCGCTAGTATTGATCCGGTCTAGTGATACGCATGAATCTTTTCCAAAAGTCAAGTCATGTTATAATGAAATAGATTGTATGGATCCTCAAGTAAAGAAAGATAGACCACTATCTATAGATATTGAACAAGATACCATATTCAGTATGGTTCGTGCCCATTATGGTTATTTAGAAACTTATTTTGACCAGCAGCAACCCATTGTGCTGATGGTCTTGCCTATAGATGTTGGAGATATCATGAATAAAATGACTATTGACCTTCCTTTAGATGCATTAACCTCAGAAGGACTTGTTACCCCTAAAGAAGAATCTGACTCGATGATGGAATTAATGAAATTCCATGACCATATCTGTAAATCATCTTGTGAATCGGATCCTATAGATATAAAAACTGTTTCAGGTATACTCTTATTGATCAGGAAGCACTTTAGATTTAAGCGTCATGCTTCAGGTAAATTGTTTTATGTACGTACAGTAGGGATTGCCCAATTGGTAGTAGATTGGGTTTTTCACTCACCTAAAGTGGTTTATGCTGCTTTACTGTATGAATTGGTGCGTCGTACTTGTTTATCTCCTTCTTATATCAAGGAACATTATAACTTAGGCGTTTATGCGTTTGTCTCTAATGTAATAAAGATGGATAAACGGGAAGCGCTAAACCATCCTTCGTTGCTTTATGTTCAGAATAGACTGGAAAAAGCTATTCAGGAAGAGCATGTACAGCTTTCTGTCCTGTTTATAAAGCTAGCCGAACGGCTTTATGATCTACGCCATGCAGCTGGTTATATTCATCTATCAGAGGTACAGCATATGGCGCAAGAGACGCTAGCTATAGACCTGCAAATAGCGAATATATATTTGGGACCTCATATAGCAAAAGCATTAGAAGAGGCTGCTAAACAGGCATTGGAGGTATGTGACCTTAAGGGAAAAGAAGAAAATAGTTAGTCAGTTCCTTAGAAAATTTATAACGTCAATTCTGGATTAGACAGTAAAAAAAGGTTTTAAAAAGCTCCTTTGTGCTTTAAATTTGGGGGGGGGGATTGAAAAACATAACCTCTATTACAACGGTATCGATACATCGCCTACAACAATTCAAACGTTTCATGTAGTCCATTGGCTTTGCTTGAACGAATGACAAACTGTTCTGGTTGACCGGTAGAAGGGGGCATATCCGCATCCATAAATTTCATATATCGTCCCATAAATTGCAAATGAACTTGATCTAATGCACCATTCCGATGCTTGGCGATAATAACCTCTGCCAAACCTTGTGTAGGATTACCTAACTCATCTTCTGTTAATCCATAATACTCTGGTCTATATAAAAACAAAACTAGGTCTGCATCCTGTTCAATAGAACCAGATTCACGTAAATCAGATAATTGAGGCCGTTTGCTTCCTCCACGGGTTTCTACCGCTCGACTTAATTGAGAAAGTGCTACCACCGCAATATCCAATTCTTTGGCTATACTTTTAAGTGCACGTGAAATCGAAGCAATCTCTTGCTCACGATTGCCTCCCCCTCTATTGGCATCGCCAGACATGAGTTGTAAGTAGTCAATAACGACTAACTGAATATTATGCTTGGCCTTAAGTCTTCTGCACTTGGTACGCAATTCAAAAACGGATAGTGCAGGCGTATCATCTACATAAATCGGGGCATTGGATAGCGCAGCCGTCTTATGCAGCAATTGTTCCCACTCATGATCCATTAATTTACCTTGTTTTATTTTTTCACCAGCTAGCTCTGCTTCAGATGAAATCAATCGATTTACCAGTTGTAACGCCCCCATCTCTAAAGAAAAGATAGCTACAGGTGTCTTATAGTCTATAGCTGCATTGCGTAAAGCAGAAAGTACAAAAGCAGTTTTACCCATACCCGGTCTAGCGGCAATAATAATTAAATCAAACTTTTGCCAACCAGAGGTAACACGATCTAAAGCAGTAAAGCCACTGGGGATACCGGTAAGTCCATTGGCAGATGTACGGCGATTGGATAAACTATCAAAAGCTTCTACCAATAATGAACGCATTTCTAGATAACGTTTGCGAATGTTTCCATCAGAAACTTCAAATAGTGCTTGTTCGGTACGATCTAACGTATTGAACACATCCATAGTAGGATCGTAGGCATACTTCTGAACCATAATAGAAATTTCTATTAACCTTCTGCGCATGGCATATTCTAAAATAGCTCTAGCATGAAATTCGATATTGGCTGAAGAACTAATACGTGTGGTTAGGTAACTTACATAGTAGCTTCCCCCTACTGCAGCTAGTTTACCATCTTTGCGCAACTGATTGACCACCGTAAGCATATCTACCGGTTCTGAGTCATTAAACAGGTGTATGATGGCTCGGTAGATTTCTTGATGAGATTCTTTATAAAAACTTTCAGGTCGTAAAAGATCTATGACACTCACTAGCGCCTCTTTTTCTAGCATCAATGCACCTAACACACCTTCTTCTAAATCTAAAGCGTGGGGAGGATATTTTGAATTGACTGCGAGCGTATCAGGGGTAGAAAGACTAGATGGTTCTACTTCTAAGTTTTTAGTATACATGGTCATAATAGATGATACTTACACTAGCCCAAAATTAGGCATGAGAAATGATTTGATTATTCGCTAAAGCTCTTATTTTCAGGGTTTTAATCATATGTGCCAACCCACTGGAACGCTGAAATCCGATCAATGTGTTTAGGCCAATCGTTGCTATAAAATAGAGATCTGCCTCGATAATATCTTGAACAGATTGGCCAGACAATACCTTCAATAACAAACTAATTAACCCTTTTGTAATCGCCGTATTGCTGTCAGCTTGAAAAAATAGTCGTTTTGTTATAAGTGTATCGGCTACCCATACCTTAGACATACAGCCTTGTACCAAATAGCGATCTGTCTTATATAAGGCATCCATTGGGGCTAATGTATCGCCTAAATCAATAAGATAGTCTAGCATAGCGACTCTATCACCAGAGAAGGTCGTAAAGGCATCTATGATTTCGTCTTGATGTTGACGAATGGTCTTACATGCTCTTTTTACCATATGAACGGTTTCCTTTATCAATAATCTGTTGCAATGTTTCTAAAAATAGATCAATTTCTTCAATGGTATTATAGACGGCAAAAGAAAGGCGGACTACACCCTCTATCCCAAATCTTTGCATAAGTGGTTGCGTACAACAATGGCCTGTACGAACCGCAATACCTTCGGCATCTAAAAATAGACCTACATCTAAATGGTGCATATTGGTCAAATTAAAGGCAATAATAGCTACTTTATGGCTAGCCGTCCCTACCAGTTTTACTTCTGGTATACGAGCCAAACCAGCCAATGTGTAGGCAAGCAAGCTTTCTTCATGGGCAGCTAGTTTGGCGTAACCTACGCTTGAAATAAACTTGAGTGCTTCTGAAAAAGAGATAATTGAAGCCAATGGTGGTGTCCCTGTTTCAAATTTGTAAGGAGGATCATGATAGCGCACTTCTGTTAGGGTAACTTGTTGGACCATCCCGCCACCTGTTTGATAAGGCGGCATCTTTTCTAACCACTTTCTTTTTCCATATAGAATGCCCAATCCAGTTAGACCATACACTTTATGGGCAGAAAAGACAAAAAAGTCACAGTCTAAGTCAGTAACATTAATGGGCATATGGGCTACGGCCTGTGCGCCATCCACGACGACAATGGCACCTTCTTGATGTGCTTGGTCTATAATGTTTTTAATGGGATTAATGGTGCCCAATGTATTAGATACATAGGTTAGTGCAACGATTTTGGTGCGGGGCGAAAAGGTACAATGGGTTAGATCCAATTGTCCTCCATCATCTATAGGAATTACCTTTAAAGTAGCTTTTTTCCGTTTGCAGAGCAATTGCCAAGGAATCAGGTTGGCGTGATGCTCCATTTCAGAAATGACTACTTCATCTCCTTCACCTACTGCCATCACGCCATAAGTCGATGCAATTAAGTTGATGCCTTCTGTAGTACCTGAGGTAAAAACAATATTTTCTACCTCAGGGGCATGTATAAATTTTTGCACTGCGGAACGGGTTTGCTCTAAAGCGGTAGTGGCACGAGCAGCTAAAGCATGCATCCCACGGTGGATATTGGCATTATCCTCCTGATAAAAATGGCACGCAGTATCTATAACTGCAAAAGGCTTATGGACGGTAGCCGCATTGTCAAAATAGACCAGGGGCTTATTATAAACTTGCTGATTTAGAATAGGGAAAAAAGCCCTAATTTGATCTATATCTAAGGGACGAGCAGAAAACATCAAGCGCAATTCACTAGGTTAATAGGCAAAATATACTACAATTTTACAAGCTTTGCTACGAATTTATCGTATATATAATCTTGTAATGTGGATACAGAAACAGAATCAATGATCGTGCTACCAAAAGCTTCTAATAATAATCTTCGGGCTAAAGAAACTGGTATACCACGTGATTGCAAATAGAATAATTGTGAAGGATCCAATTGCCCAGTCGTTGCACCATGGGAACATTTGACATCATCTGCATAGATTTCTAATTGTGGTTTGGCGTAATGACGGGCCGTATCGGATAGAATAAGGGCATTATTGGTTTGATAAGCATTGGTTTGCTGTGCGGCAGGTGTAAGGTAAATTTTACCACTGAAACGGCCTATTGACTGATCCGCTAAGATGGATTTATAATGTTGTTGGCTAAAGCTATCGGGGGCACTATGGATCACTTGGATTTGGTGCGCTACTTTTTCTTTTACACCAAGTGTTGATAAACCATATAGCATAGCACGGGCATGACTGCCATTCATTTGCACTTTAAGATGCATGTGGAACATAGCAGTACCAAAGGCAAAGGTATGATGGGTAAAGGTGGTATGGTCTTTTTGATTGCAATAGAGGGTATTGACTTGGTAACAAGATGGAGCATCCGTATAGATGGTATAATACGATAGATGGGCCGCTTCTTCTAATAAAATATGGGTAAAATGGTTGAGCAAAGGATACGACTTATGTGATAAGGTATACCAATTTTCTATAATGGTTGCTGTACAGGCTTGGCGTACCTTAATCATCAGCTGAGGTACTACATGGCGGGCAGCATCGGTGACAATATGTTGCAATACAATTACTTTTTGTGTAGCTGCTGTAATCTCCAGCAGATAGCGCTCTTGAGACAACATGCTATTCAATAGGACAAATAGATCATCACTAGACCGAATAGCATCCATATAGGCCGTCAGTATCTCTTTCTGTTTTAGAAGTGGCAGATCTAGTAATTTATGCAACGCCACGCCCTGAGGTAGGCTCTGAAAATCCGAGGGGACGTATATTCCATCTACAAAAGTGAGCGTTAGGGTTTGGATTACATTAGCGTCCACTTCCACAGGGGAACAAGTTTGCTTAGATATAGGGTAATCGTAGGGCTGATGGATGCATAAATCAACTATTTCACGCAGGTTATTATAGTCTTCTGTTTGGCTAGCTATAAAATCAGGTTGGTTGAGCCTATTAAATGCCCATAGCCTTTCTGTGTAGAAAGGATCTGTAACAGAAAAATTTTTAAAAATTTCTGTCAACCAATTTGTAAATTCCTTCATAGATGGTGATTAGGTGAGTTGTGCAATCCAGCCATATCCTTCTTTTTCCAATCGTTTGGCAAGTGTAAAATCACCAGACTGTATAATGGTTCCATCATAGAAAATATGGACAAAATCTGGAACTACATGATCCAATAGCCTTTGGTAATGGGTAATCAAAATCATCGCATTGGTTGGACTACGCAACTCATTAATGGCTTGTGATACAATGGTTAATGCATCAATATCTAGACCAGAATCAGTTTCATCCAGGATAGCCAAAGAAGGCGCTAACAGCGCCATTTGTAACATTTCATTTCTTTTTTTTTCGCCTCCTGAAAAACCTTCATTGAGTGAACGTTGTACCAAGGTGTCATCCATACGGAGCAGTTTGCGCTTCTCTTTTAAAAGTTCTAGAAAAGCAACGGCGTCTAAGGGAGGTAAGGCCCTCTGTTTCCTTATTTGATTGATGGCTGTTTTTAAAAAATTAGTAGTCGTTACACCTGGAATTTCAACAGGATATTGGAAAGCTAAAAAAAGACCAAGTGCCGCTCTGGCTTCTGGCACTAGTTGCAATAGATCCTGACCATGTAGCAGTATATTGCCTTCTGTAACTTCATACCCGGCTTTACCAGCTAAAACAGCTGCTAAGGTACTTTTACCTGCGCCATTGGGTCCCATAATAGCATGTACCTGACCTCTTCCTATTTCAAGGTTTACGCCATTTAGTACTTTTTTACCGTCTATGTTTACATGTAAATTGGCTATGGTGAGCATGATCTATTATCCTACTGGTTTAAAGGTAAATGGTATGGCACTTTCCTAGACTTACTTAAAGCTATCATCTAGGGAATCCATTAAAGATTTGACCCATTATAAATAGTATATAGATTAAAATGACATAAAATAGTTATGAAAAAATAGCAACCAAGCCATAGGAGCGATTGCGTTAGACTATGTACTTTGCATTCATCTACTATACGGCCATCAGATCTGCCTCTTTTATTGTTAACAGATGGTTGATTTTATCAATGTAGCCATCTGTAAGATCTTGTAATTTTTTTTCTGCTCTTTTTATGGCATCTTCTGGTATACCATCTTTTTGAGTGGCTTTTAATATTTCTTTATAGTCACGGCGAAAATTTCTAATCACTACTCTTCCTTTTTCTGCTTCACTTTTAATTAGTTTTACCAAAGTTTTGCGTCTTTCTTCAGAAGGAGGTGGCAAAGTAACCATTACCATGCGTCCATCATTTCTGGTAGAAAATCCAAGTTGACTTTCTGCAATCGCTTTTTCTATATGAGGAATCGTACTTTGTTCCCATGGTTGAACCGTCAAAGTACGCGGATCAACGGTAGCAATCGAAGCCAATTGGTGCAGTGGCGTTGGATGGCCATGATAGCTTACCATCAAGTGGTGTAACATACTAGGAAGTGCGCGTCCAGCATTAATTTTTGCAAAAGCATCTTGTGCATGGATGTAAGCTTTATCCATATTGCGCTCAGCTTGATCTAAATGTTCTTGAATAATTTCCATAAATTAGTAATGTATATAGCAAGAAAAGCTACCTGAATAAGCTATTTGACCTGTCACCTTACGACCAGCCATTTATTTACATAGGAACAACAGCATTATACTATTTTTTGTTATAGCATATAGTCATTTAAATGTTAGATTTCATCTACATCCATCTCTTCTTCATTTTCTCGTAGATCTATTATTTCTAAGTCTCCATGGGCACTACTATCAAATGTAAAATAAGCATCTGATAAGGGCGTATTCACAGAAAAATTACAAACTGTACAAATATACCTTGTTTCTTCGTTTTGTACTACTTCCCATCTATGAATTTGTGTGGTAGTACGATCGATCTCCAACGTAATACTTTTAAAGCTGCTATCTTCATGAAGAGGCGTTAACTGGACTATATCTCGCATTATATTCTTGGTTTTATGTACGATACGTTCGCCGATGTAAACAAATAAATAGCCTTTTTGATAGAGATTATATAATTCAGCTAAGTTCAGATCAGAATCTGTTTTATCATATTCGCTAATAGTGACTTCTTTTAACGCTTTATCGTATACCCAGACCGTCTCTCCATCTGTTATAGTTTCTTTTTGGTCATAGGATAATCTATATTGTGGCCCTCGAGCAGTGATGCACATTTTACCATGCCGAATCGTATCCTCTTCTGGATACTGAATGGTCAAATTATAGGTCGCACTAAAATTCTCTAGACTTTGGTAGTAAGCAGAAGTTTTATCTAGAATTTCAAGAGCTTTTTCATCTACTGCTGCAAAAATAGGGACTATTAAGATAACCCAACCTAACAATAATCTAAATGACTGTACTACTAGAAAGTGACAGTGCTTAGTGATTTGCATAACCATTCATACAATATATTACTTTAGTAAGTATAATAAAAAAGAATAGATTTGAGCAACAAAAAATTAAATAGTTTATACTATGTTCTAGATGATCTTGCAGATTATTCGAATAAAAAGCCCTTGCTTCATTTTGAGATAAGACTCTTGAAGGTATTTTGACATTTCCAACGAGCACCCAATCGTTGTCCTACTAAAACTAGTTTATGTAGAGATCTTAATAAAGATAAGCAACGGTGTAATAGATGGCTACTACTTCGTCGTAGCATGTAGGAGTATTTAGCAATACTACGGGCTTGCTTAAGCAATAGCCTAAAATAGATGCCCAAGCAAAT
Organism: Candidatus Cardinium hertigii; assembly: GCF_050864855.1. Taxonomy (GTDB): domain Bacteria; phylum Bacteroidota; class Bacteroidia; order Cytophagales; family Amoebophilaceae; genus Cardinium; species Cardinium hertigii_C. Next base: position 44,848 of record NZ_JBOZWW010000058.1, on the reverse strand, counting down.
TGAAGATACAAGCAATGGCTATAAAGTTAATGCTAACCCCTAATGTATAGAAATATTTCGAGTGATTTAAACGCGCCAATGAATAGATCGCTCATTGAAAAAATAAATGATTTGTCATTGAAGCAAGGACCTATCTATTTTAGTTTTTGCTTGATCAAACTTTGATGTAAAATATGCAAAAAAGATATGGCCAGCCTTAAACAGATAAAATTTATCTAATAATGACGCTTTAAAAATTTTGCTTGTCTTCTGACAGAGAAGTTGGTAACTTCTGCAGAAAATTTTATGGAAGCAACCAAATGATCATTATACTTCTTTTTGATTGATGGCACTATATAATACCTCACAACATTCAGGATGGTTGTTCCAGTTGGCTGCATCAAATGGAGTTCTTCCATATTTATTTTTTACCATGATTTGAATGCCTTTAGTCGCTACCAATGCTTCAACTAGCTTTAAATGACCTTTAGATGCTGCATAATACAATGGGGTATTCCCATGATGGTTTGTAATATTGATATTAATGTTTTTGTTTGCTAGTAACGCATTAAGCACCTCCAAATGGCAGTCAAATACAGCATAATGCAATGGTGTATTTTCATATTTATCCTTGATATTCACATCAATATTTATATGCTTTAGCAATAGCTGTGCCATCTCTAAATGGCCGTTGAATGATGCATAATGAAGGGGCGCATAACTATCTTTGTCTATTGCATTTACATCAATAGTGGTTGATTCTTCCAACAATACTTTAATCAACGCTACATGATTCTCAGCAACGGCATAATGTATGGCAGTATCGTAATGGTTATTTCTTGCATTTACATCAATTGTGTTATGCTGTAACAATAGCCTAACCTGTTGCGCATTACCTTCAAAAACTGCCAAATGAAGTGGCGTGTTCCCATGGCTATCTTTTTTGTTTATATCTACATTTAAATTTTGTTTGGGCATTTGTTCTGGCATATATTTATGATTTAAAGAAGTTTTGCCAGTATAATGACCTGGTTGAGCCATTTAAAACATGTTAAAAGCAACCAAATCAGACTCCGTCCATTTTGCTGGATTGGGGAAAATAATTTTATTCATTTGCTGAAACCCTTAATCTAATAAATTTTTTATAAGTTCCAAACTAAATGCAGTTCCATTATCCCTATCAAGGCAACCTATCTGGCAGTTTTACGATAGTAGGTCTTCAATGCTTGTTGGGCGGCATTAGTTAATGCTTCTGCTATTTCAGGACCCAAATACTTATTTGCCAGCTTAACATCCACAATAAGGGTTTCCTGAGCCATATACCTTACTTCTTCCAGCATAATATAGCCTTCCGCGTGACGTAAGTCATAGAGCCGTTCGGCCAATTTGATAAAAAGAACAGAAAGCTGTATATGGTCTTTTTTAATAGCTTCCTTTAAGCGATTCTGAACATAAAGCAACGAAGGATGGTCTAAATCTTGCCGTTTATCTACGCCTAGTATATTTAATATAAAGGCATACACACCTAAGTTATAATGATCTTTGATATAAGAAAGCGGTACACAAGTATGGCGAACTAATTCATATAATAAAGAAGCATAAATCACTTTAGGTGAATGGAAGACCCATTCTACTACCAATTTAGCAATACCTACTACACGTATATAAAACAATTGACCTGAGCAATGTCGTTTAAAGCCAAAAGACTGTCTGAGTAATAAAAGTAGATTTGAAACTGTTTTAGCATCAATAGGGTCGACTTCATAGGAAAATTTGCAGACATAGTCATGGAACTGCATTAATGCCATCATAGAATCAGCCTGCTCTTTAGAGGTAACAGGAGTTTCTGAGGTAAGGTAGTCTATAGGCAGTTTCACCATCATCTTATCACGAATTGCTGTCCCATCAATAGGCAGTACCAACAGCATGGCTTGTTGCTTGGCATCAAAAGGATATTCCATATAGCCATAGTGGGCACAAATCATACTCGATATGGTTTCTTGTTGTAGATCTATAGATGGTGGTACTTCTTGTTGCTTTTTAGAACCCATTATACCCATTCTATCATCGTACAAAGGCTTTACTTTGGGAAGTATCTCAGAAGTGACTGCACCATTACGAACAACTAGTCCAATAGCCTGAAAAAGCATAGAAGTAGAATGGCCATCGTCTATAGGATCTGATTGCTTAAATTGTAAAGCAGTCGCATGCAGTTGTATGCCAACCATGGGTGCACTGACCCCATCTAATTTTCCGCTCACCCGTAAAACAGCTTGCACCAATGAGTAGATAACTTGATGAATATCACATATAATATAAGGCAATGGTGCGCCACTGCCCCCTTTTATTTGCTCTACAAACATCGTGGGTGGATCATCAACTTCTTGGCACAATACAAACTCTACTTTATCAATCAATTTATCTAAGCTAATTTTAGTAAGCTTCAAAAGTGCATGGTCCTTAGCCTTTTCTCTTTTATTGAAATAAGCGACCCAGTCATACAGCTTATTTATAATACTCTGAAAATCTTGCTTATAAAGAGGCATATTGCTGTCTAAAAAGGAGATGGACTCCTCCATTTTACCTACTGCTTTTCCTAAAATAGAACCATAGCCTTTGGGCGCACTACAATTTGTAAAGGGAACCATAGCTGCGTCATAAAGTGCTTCCTTAAGTTTTTGAGCAGTTCGCATCTTTTCTCTATCCTTGAGATAGTTTACCTGTTGAAAACAGGTATGCATTTTAATTTTAAGGTTAATAAAAATACCGAAAATAAGCAATCCCAATCCCAACCAAAGTAGTAGTAGCCATGCAACAGCTAATGGAGATAGGACCATCACCAATGGCTGGGTAGAATAGAAAATACTCAAGTAGATAGCTATGCATAAGGTCACTGTTACAACACTTAGACCGAGATATAGTGGAAGAACAAATAAAGTTACCACTAAATGGGCCAAAAATAAACCTAAGTTTAAGAGCAAAGTAGTTTTATGCCACCAATGCCAAAACACATTGATAGGCAAACAAAAAAATAAACCGATTAGCCAAAATAGCCCAACTACCCAACCTGGGATAGGCGTTCTCTTTTTAGAGCGAAATGTGCTATACCCTAAAAAGCAAGCACCTACTGAAAGTTGTGGTATCAGCCAATAGCTATGGTTGGTAATAGAGGCTATAAAGCAAGCCAGCAAATTAGTGATGACCACATAAAGCCCCATCCATGTGAGGGTTGCATAGCTAGGTTGAAGATTAGTCAAAGTATCCTTAATATGCATCAACCCATTTTTAATCGCTTCTTTTCGTGCTGCCTTTTTACGCATATGCACTTGTTGCATTTGCTTAGATGCATCATCTTTCAGTGGCTGAAACCAGCCTGAATCATTTGGTTGTTTGAATAGATAGTGTGCAGCCATCATAGCTATCCCATTGGCTAACATGCAAATAAAAGAACCGTTGATACCGGTTGTGGGTTCAATCCATTGGTTCCAGGCTAGAATAGATAGTATACCTGTTACCATACCGATCAAAGCTGTACGAGAGGTCCCCCTAAACCCCAAAACAGCTAAGATAAAAGGCGCAGTTGCTATAGGAAGAGAGAAGTCTAAACTTAATTTGAGCAAATTCAATAGATCATTACAATAAAAAGTCAATAGCATGGCCAATAGACCAATTATTACACTGGTCCATGTAGCCAAGCGGAGCTGGTGCACATAAGGCGCTTGTTTTGGGCTGCGTATACTTTGCAGCATATCATGGCTAATCATAATGGCACAGGCATTGAGCTTAGAATCAGCTGTAGACATAGCCATGGCTAGTAAACTGATACAAACCATTCCTTTAAAAATAGGCGGTACATTGGCCATGATATGTCCCCAAATAGCTGGGACTGGTAATTCTGGTGCACTTACAAAGACAAATAGGCCAATTAGAATGATAAAAATCGTGATGACAAAACTGAAAAGCGTAGAATAGAAAAAAACTTTTCTAGCTTGAATCGAGTTAGCAGACATATAGATGCGTTGCATAGTTGGAGGTTCTATATAACCCATTAAAAAGCTGAGTAAAAGACATCCCATGGCCACTAAATTTCTATCAAAATGAAATGCTTTACTCAATTGGAATTTTTCCTCGCTTTGTAAAAAAGGAATGATTTCTAGCATTGATTTACCTGTGCTTTTAAAGATAAACCATGCTAAAATAGGAATAATGACGGTAAAAGTTATGAACTGCAATAAATCTGTAAAAACAACTGCACGAATACCGCCGAAACTGGAATAAAGAATAAGGATTAAGGAAACTACAACGGTAATTGCTTTAGGGGGGATGCCATCTAAACACATATGGATAGACAAAGACATGGCACTGATTTGTGCAGCAATCATAGCAATCGCATCGCAGATGCCAGATAGTGCCGTAATCATGCGTGGATATTTGCCATATACGCTACCCATCGTTTCTGGCATAGACAGGTGATACATAAACCGACCCATATATAAGGCCAATCTACTGATAATATAAAGATCAAATCCAGCCAAAAGCGTCAAGATGATCTAGTAAAGGCCAAGATTATGTACTTGTTGTACAGAACGTATCAAACCACCCCCTCCATAAGCGGTAGCTAATACAGTAGCCACTAAAGTAGCGGTTGCAAATTGCTTATCACCTATAGCATATTGCCGAAAAGAGGTAGTTTTTCGACTAAAATAAATACCTACTACTAAAGTTAATACAAGAAAAGAAACCACCATGCAAAGTGGTATGTTGAGAAATGGTGCCATAGCTCAATTGGTTACAAATTGGTATTATAAAATATATTTTATACGAATTATAAGTACAAATTTGTATGTATACAATACATTGTTCACTTTTGATAAAAAATAGACCTACATAAGACATTTTTGTTGTTATATTTTATATCTCTAGAGATAGAATTATTTGTAGTAGGCCAATATTTTGTTAGTCTTGAAATAGTATATAATTATTTGTTAATCAATAAAAAATAATTAAACTTGTATGGATTAATCAGTAAGTTTTGAGTTGTTTTGTATAAAATCTTGCAAAATAATGCAGCCAATAAACCACTGAATAGGACTGTTTTATTTTTCTGAGATAGAAAAAAACTTTATTTTTACAGAACGAGTTATTGGAGTGGTGGCCGAGTGGCTTAAGGTGCCCGCCTGGAAAGTGGGTGTACCCCTAAAAGGGTACCGGGGGTTCGAATCCCCCCTGCTCCACTCTTGCGTTACAACCTTTATCAGCCTCTATGAAAATAACTGAACAAAGTTTTTCCAGCTATATTTTTAGCAATTACACAAATGACACCACCCATTTTTCACAAAAAGGACACGAACAAGTTGTCTATTTTCAAGATCAAGCAACTGGGTTGCAAGCAATTGTTGCCATACATGATACTACATTAGGACCTGCTCTTGGGGGGGTACGTTTTTTTGAATACCAAGATGAAAAGGAGGCTCTTAGGGATGTACTCCGTCTTTCCCGTGGCATGACCTACAAAGCATCTATAGCTGGGTTAGACGTTGGTGGCGGTAAAACAGTACTGATGAAGCAAAAAAGGACTGAATTGACAGAGCCATTGCTGCGTAAATATGGCGATTTTATAGATCGGCTAGGTGGCCATTACATTACTGCACCTGACTACAATACCACCATGGAGCATATGGTATATATTGCCAAATCAACCCGCCATGTTGTAGGTCTTCCGCTGGCATTAGGTGGTAGTGGTGATCCTTCAGAACATACCGCTTATGGCGTCTACGTTGCCATGAAAGCAGCCGCAAAAAAAACTTTTGGTACAGATAACTTAGCGGGAAAAAAAATTGGTATAGCTGGGGTAGGTAAGGTTGGCTATTGCTTGGCACAATTATTATGCCAAGCGCAAGCGATTGTCTATGTAGCCGATATCTGTTCCAATAGGCTACAAGCCATAACAGCAGCTTGTAAGGTGGAAGTAGTAGCTATTGAACGTTTGCACAACTGGCCTTTAGACATATATGCTCCATGTGCTTTGGGTGCAGTTTTAAATAGTGAAACCATTCCGATGTTGAATTGTGCCGTTGTGGTCGGTGCAGCCAATAATCAACTAGCAAATCAAGGAGAGGATGGGAAACGGTTGCTTGAAAGAGGTATTGTATATGTACCAGATTTTTTGGCCAATGCAGGTGGATTAATTAATGCCGTTACGGAGTTAAAAACAACTTCTATAGATTTGGTCAAACAACGTATAGAGCAGCTTTATACCATCTGTCTTGATGTATTAAATCAAGCTCAAGCAACTACACGTCCTACACAAGAAGTCGCACAAGAGATGGCTATAGCACGCATTGAAAAGATAAAAAACGCCCAACTGTGTCGATAAAGCAGCTGTATTATAATGGAAAATTTTCTTATTCCTAGACGCTTTGTGCGCATAAAAGCACTACAAAATCTTTATGCGTATGCGATTGCCAAACAAGTCCATGAAAAAGAGGCTATAGAACAGATAAAAAAAGATTTTATATGGGATTCCTTTTTACATGAGCCTAGTAAAAAGGAACAGTTGACCAAAGCACAAATCAGGGCGGTTGGCCTTTTTCAAACAGCAATAGCCACTAGCTTTCCTACCCATACTTTTGAGTATGAACCGAATAAAAAAATTGCGCAATCGGTAGATAAGCACCTTTCTTACTATGTAGAAGCATTAAAAAAAGACCAAGCTTTTTTACAGCATGGATTTAACCAGTCAAAGCAATACATCTACATAACCCTTCTCTATGCTTTGTTATTACTGGTAGAATGGTATAAATTGGCAAAAGTCATCCATGTTTCATCTAAAGAAACCACTCCTCTACTTAAAAAGCAGCTGGCACAAAATCCTTTATTGGAAGAGTTGTATCACAATAGCAAATGGATCAAAAGCATCTATAAAAATGGCATCAGCTGGGCCAAGGATCAAGATCAAGTACAAAATTGGTATAAACAATTTATTCAATCCGCAGAAGCGCCCAAAACCTATCTATCACATCCAAATAATAGTATAAAAATTTTGGAGTACGTTATCCAGCATATTATATTTAAGGAAGGGCCAATAAATGATTTTTTTGCTATGAAAGACCTCTATTGGGACGAGCATAAGCGAATGGTAAAGAAAATTTTAATCCATATCTTTACAATGCTCTCTACAAAAGACTTTGCTGCGTTTACGCTGTTTTGGGAAAATTTGGAAAAAAAATGGGTCACAGAATCAGAGTTTTACAGTCGTATTTTGACCATTGTCATTGAGAACTACATCCGTTATGACGAAATAATTGGTGCACAAACTCAAAAGTGGGATAAAGACCGTATCCTATTAACAGATAAGTTGATACTTAAATTGGCCTTAGCAGAACTGATTGAATGTAAAGAAATACCTTTTAAAGTATCTATAAATGAGTATATTGAAATAGCTAAATGGTACGGCAGTACTAAAAGTGGCGCCTTTATAAATGGTGTATTAGAAGGTATTTTAAAAAGAAGCCATAAAGAAAATTAACAGTAAAGTATCCAACCATTTAAATGATCCAATCATGGTAAAAAGAACTGAAAATTTAGTCATCCTTGGCTTAGGTTTTTGCTTAGGTGCTTTTGTGGGCATTCTTTCCGCACCTACAAAAGGATCAGTAGCTAGGGATGGTATGATGTACAACTTAAAATCATGTAAAAGAAAGTTACAAGCTTTTATTCTAAAGGTTGTAGGGCATAAAAATGATATAGCCAACGAAGCTAAAATCACTGGTAAAGAGGTGATTACAGATGTGGTCACTACTGCCCAACAGATTTTAAAAGAATTGGACTTGCTTGCAACGGAATTAGAACAAAAAACCCAGTAGCAACCCGTTAAGACTACTGTTGATCTGACCCATTCGGAAAGCGAAATTGCTTTTATTCGATCAGTCAAGAAAATGTATGAGCTCTAGTTTCGCCAATTTCTCCAAGGTAAAATCATATGCGTTATGCTCCACTATAAATTTTTAGACCAGGTTAAAGCTTTTTTGCTACCTGGTTTTAGCCAAATAAGTGAGATACCTAATTTTTTAATCTTTGGGTAGTAACGCAATGGATTCCTTTGTTTGGTATAGATGATCAAATTTTTAACACGCCATACTTTAAGTATAATGGCCATGTTATGGAGTAGGTTTTCATCTATTAGTAGGTAGTCTACGTCCAGCTTAGCCCCACGCCATCCGTGCCAATCAGCCGGAATAGTGTGAAGGGTCAGGATTATCTTTGTGTACCAGGTAGCTATGATGCCCCCAGTATAATGTCGCATTATACTGCTATTGAATGATCGCTTATTGTAACGTAACCATCTAATCCCATCTTGTAAAGTAAAAGACAACTGATGGTTGTTATAGCAAATTATCGTGCATTTTTTTTGAGTGGCTATAATTTTTTTGATGTGGTACACACTATATAGTCGGCCCTGAAATATTATTTTTGAATAAATTTATTGAATGGATATTTCTTTATAATATATATGGTTTATCAGGCGCTCTATTTTTCTTACCCAAGATATAGGTATAACTGGTTTTGGATTAAGAATTTTAATTATATAGGTTTTAATTTATTTGACTGTGAGGGTATTAAGAATAATTTTCTTGTAATCAGTCGTAGGTTATGAGCAATAGCACATAAAATAACGTTAAGTTTATCTCCTAAAATACCTTTCAAATAGTTAACGGATAATTTACCATCGGCTTTCATATGACCGATATGCGGTTCAATAGAAGATCTTCTTTTTATAGCTTTTTTTAGAGCAGGGGTTATACCCCTTTTAGAACCACTTATAAATATATCACATTCATTAACAGGAATATTATGACCTCTATAGGCTTTATCTACGAAAGCATATTTTACCTTGGTACCAGATAATTGCTCGGCTTGTAATAAACTCTTCTCTAAAGTATGGCCATCATAAGCATTAGGATGTATCGCTTCTGTAGAAACAATTAAACCTTTTTTATGGGTCAATGTAAATTGTACTTTACAACCATACTCATAAGGATTTCTAGACTTACCTTTACTCACACAGTAGACCGAGGGTTCATGGATACTATAAACTTTATCTTTACTATTTTTTGATTGATTTATAAGTTTTTTACTTATAGATAGTAGGCGCGTAAATTGGTTGCGTATTAGATCATCACAGGATGCTATAGAACGTTCTACATCTCTTATTACCCGACCAAGATAGGTTTTTAATGTTTTAACGCCCTTGGATAAACGTTTATACTGTTTGGCATGAGCATACCTATCAACTTTACGTTTAATAGATAGACCTAACCGCTGATAAGTTTGACGCAGTTTAATACCTGTTTTCTTGGCTATACTGACCAGTTTTTCTCTGGCTTTATTAAGCAAAGAAGAGTCAGTTGGGTAACGGATATTTTTCTCCATTACAGTAGTATCAGCTATAACTTTTTCAAGTTCTTTTCGGGTCACTACTTTTTTTTTTAGCGATAAGTCTATAGTCATAGATAAGATTTTATTGAGACCTTCTTGACCTAATCTATGGCGCCAACGGGTCAATGAACTGGGGTTACAAGGCACCTTAAACTGAAAATAATCATATCCACAAAAGTATTGCCAATAAGGGTTTTCTACCCATCTAACCACTACTTGTTCATCAGAAATATTATACATATGACTGATAATGAGAAGACCTATAATTAAACGAATAGGCAAAGGAGGTTGACCAGGTCCATAGCTAAAACCGCGGTCTAAATCTGATGCTAAGGAGTGCCAAGGAATCGAATCAGATAACTGGAATAAAGGATGTTTCGGGTTAAGAAAACTAGATAAGCGTTGCTCAAACAAACGCTCAAGGCTATTATTTATTTTCTTAGATTTCATCCTTATTTTGCAAGCTTTTTATACAAAACAACTCTAAAACTGGTTATTAACCAATACAAATTTAACCATTTATTTGCTGATTAACAAATAATTATACAGTATTTCAGGACCGACTATATAATGTTGTGCATAGGCTGGTTATAATAAGATATATAAGATTTTTATTTTGAAAAAAAAGCCAAATTGAAAGCAGTATAATATAGAGTAGGCAAACAGTACGCTTATCTATAAAGCAGCATGAAAGGGTACCCATAGGCCATTTTGCCAACCAATAGACCAGTGTATTGGTGGTAAAAACCAATTTTTCAAGGGTAAAACCAACTAATGTATTAATGATGGGACAATAACTACTTACTAAAAAGACCAAACTAACCATTAGGATGGTAAAAATAGCAGGTACGACCAGCCAATTGGCAATAATAAAATAGAGCGGAAATTGTTTAAAGTAATATAGAATCAGTGGTAATGTACTCACTTGTGCGGCAATAGATAAGGTAGTAGCCGTCCATATTTTCCGTAGGAAATATTGTTCAAGTGTGATAAGGCGATGGAGCGAAGGCTGGAGATACAGTATACCTATCGTTGCCAGATAGGAAAGTTGAAATGCACAGTTGAATAATAAAGATGGATCCCATAATAATAAGACAAAAGCAGAAACAAATAATCCATTGTAACGATTAGATCCTCTACCGATTAGGAAGCCTATTCTAGCCATAGTAATCATAATGGTTGCACGCAGTATAGGTGGTGCAAAATGACAAAGCCAACTATATAGCCAGAGCAAGAGAAGTGTACAAAGATCTGGTAGGATAAAAAATCCTATGTACCTACATATATATTTAAAAATAGCTTTTAGCAGCATGTACAACATACCTACATGCAACCCAGAAATGGCTAATACATGAATCGTACCTGTATCGGCATACGCTTTTTGCAATCCTGAATCTAAAGTTTCTTTTGCACCCCATAGAAGGGTGGAAATGAGTGCAATGGCTTGATTGTCTTGTAGTTGCTTGTGGAGTCTTTCACTACACCATTGTGTGATCATGGCTCTCCAGTTACTATTTTGTACTTCGGTGGTGAGTAGATTAAAATCTTGATCGATTTGTTTTAAAATATGACGATGTGTAAAGGAGTTATAGAAGGCGCTATTGTCATTTACCAGTTGGATGTGGTTGGATAATAGTATCCGATCGGGGTTCCCATGAATCAGTAGTTTATCTCCTTTGTTAGGCTTATAGCCAGATTTTTTAGAAAAATACAGTTGTATAGATCCCCTACTATTGTGCCAGCCAGAGCTGTCTTTTATATCGATCATCAACGCTTTACAGCTAAGTGGAGTATATACCTTTTCGATACAAACGGTATACCCTTCTACCTGTTGAGGCACTTTCATCCACCGCATTGCTTTGCTTTGTTCTGCAGTTTGTAACAATAGGTTGCTATAACCGACTAAAAAAATAAGCAGTAGTCCTATAGGGTTTAACCAGGTAGTGGTCCTAGTATATAGCGCAGCCATCCAATATAGTATACCCAGTGTCAGCAAAAGTAAAAGTGTCGTAAATAAGTCTGTTGGGTAATAAATGGCCAATAGGATGCCACTTATATAAAAACATATAAGGCGGAAGAGTGGTAGTGCAGTAGTGGTTAACATCTATTGGTTCATATAAGGCCGTTGCAATAGCAAATTGCATCTTTACCAAAACAAAAATATGGCTTTACAAGTTTCTTATAGGTCTTTAACGGGAACATAAGCATAACTTTTGTTGATGTTAAAAGTTTACAAAAATGTTTCCAAAAAGGCCAATTTTTTGTGATAAAGCTGTTAAAATTTTCTATAACAATGGTCTTAGTCTCTATTATACAGGTCCTAAAATCTGTTTTAAGGTGGCAGCTATGGCTGAAACTGATTCTGCTATATCTCCAGCACCAATGGTAAGGATGATCTGATGTTCCCTAATAGTGGAAACAGCTAATTTGGTAAGTAATTCATCCATAGTCACTAAAGCTTTTCTTGTACAGGTTAGTTCGTCAAATATAAGTTGTGCGGTTACACCTGGCATAGGTGCCTCTCTGGCCGGATAGATGGGTAATATAAAAACTTGATCTGCTAAACTTAAACTGGTAGCAAATGTTTTGTAAAAAGCTTTGGTACGTGAGAATAGATGGGGTTGAAAAATAGCTGTTATAGTGCTGTTGGGATAGATTTTTTTCACTGAATGAAGCAAAGCACTAATTTCTACAGGATGGTGGGCATAGTCATCTATAAGTAGATAAGATGAATGGTTGCAAACAACGGAAAAGCGTCTTTTTATGCCAGCAAAACAGGCAATAGCGGTATGGATTTGGGCTGCTGTTATACCAAGTTCCAAACAGATTGTAATCGCTGCTAATGCATTTTCAATGTTATACCATCCAGACATAGGTAAAACTATATTCGAAATTTTGATGCCATATCCTAAGTAATCGAAAACACTTTGATGGGATGTCATAGTTACCTTACTGGCTACAATAGTGCCTTCACCTAATCCATAGGTTAGAAAAGGTTTTGTATAATGTTTCCAAATTTTTAACTGATCTGAAACTCTATTTTGTATAAGCAGACTTTGCTGGTTTTGTTGAATAAATTTTATAAAATTAGCTTCCATAACTGCCGGTGTAGTATAGGTTTCTGGGTGATCTGCGTCTGCGGCAGTAACAATACTAAAAGTGGGTTTGAGATGGAGAAAAGATTGGTTAAATTCATCGGCTTCTATTACCATTAGCTTGACCGAATCTAATGGACTATTATGTAATAAGTTGGTATTGTATTGCTCCATGATCCCCCCCACAAAGGCAATCATTGGTATACCGCTTTGGTAGAGTATATGGGCAATCATAGCTGAAGTGGTGGTTTTACCATGTGTACCGGCCACTGCTATTGTAGTAAATGGTCTGGAAATAAGTCCAAGGACTTCTGCACGTGATAGTAGTGTGTAACCAGCTGTTTTAAAATAGTTTAAAACAGGGCTATCAATGGGTATAGCCGGTGTATAAATGACTAAAGTTTGGTTGGGGTGGTGGCAAATAACTTCAGGAATAGCAGCCAGTGTATCTTCACAGTAGATCGTTATACCTTCCTTTTTGAGTTGTAATACCATGTCAGATGGGTGGCGATCGTATCCAAAAACTTGATAACCTTGCTTAGCCAATAACCGTGCCAAGGCACTCATGCCTATGCCACCTATCCCTATAAAGTATATAAAAGTGTAGTCGTTCAATGGTATCATAATGGTAAACTAGCAAGATAAATGAAAGCTAAAAATAGCTAAAAAGGGTTTGCAATCTTCTATATTCGATTAAAAGCAGTCAATTGTATGGCACAGTTGGTATAGAGTAGGGTATGTTAGCTACGTGTTTGTCCAAATACCCTATGTAAACTGATCAGGCGTAATGTCAGAAAAGCGTTTCTTTTTTTTTGTAAAAAAATCAACAACAATACTTCTTTTATATCTATTAGCCAAGTAGGATGAAAAACAAATTGGGTTGCTTTTTTTTTTAAGTTTGAAAAAATCTATTTGTGCTTGCACAATCGCCCAGCTATGTGCGAATTTTCCCAGATACCACATCCTAAAAATCGCCAATAGATTGAAAATTATATTTTTTATTGTACCCATCCGATGAGCTGGATCGTACTTGTACAAAGTCAATAACCTATTTCTAAAATTTAAGTAGGTTTTGCCAGGGCTCTGATAAGCTAATGTAGCCCCCCCTAAATGATAAACGGTACTGGTACCACAGTAATAGACTTTCCAACCAGCAATATGTGCACGCCAGCAAAGATCAATTTCCTCAAAGTGGGCAAAAAACAGCTCATCAAAGCCCCCTAATGTATGGAAAGCTTTGGCCCTTACCAATAGACATGCGCCACTGGCCCAAAAAATGGCTCTTGTATCATCGTATTGTCCACTATCTTTTTCAATATGGTTGAAAATCCTTCCTCGACAAAAAGGATAACCATATACATCTATAAAGCCACCTGCTGCGCCCGCATAATCAAATTGATCTGGTCTTTGCAGCGACAATATTTTAGGTTGACAAAATCCAATTAAAGGATCATGTTCCATAAGGGTCAACATCTCTGTTAACCAGTTTGCTGTAACCAAGAGGTCATTGTTTAACAGTACATAGTAGGTAGCTTTAATCTGTTTTAGCGCCACATTATACCCTTTAGCTACACCATAATTTTCATGATGTACCATACATGTTACGGTTGGAAAATGGCTGTGTAAGTAATCTACCGAACCATCTGTAGAGCCATTATCTACTATTATGATCCGATGGTCATGGCTATACAGCAGTAGAGTAGGCAGATATGCTTTAAGCAATGATAGTCCATTGTAATTCAAAACTACAATCGCAACAGTTGGCAACGGGGCTATTTCGTTTCGTTTATAGCATGGCTGCATCTTCTTGTATGACTCTTTGGATTTTATGGTCTACTTCTTCCAACGCTAGGTTGACTGCACCTACTATAAGGTCTTGGACCATTTGACGATCTGTTTTATTCAATAGTTTTTCATCTATTGAGATAGAGCATAGCTTTTTAGTTCCATTTACCGTTACTTGAACCAGTCCAGCGCCTGTTTCTTTGGTTACGGTAAGTTGGTCCATCTGTTTTTTGACCGCTTCCATTTTTGACTGGACCTGTTTCATTGCACCAAATAAATTCTTTATATCCATTGTAATACGTTAAAGTCTAATGATAAGATTGTATAGGTTATTTGCTTGTTGTGCTACATACTACTGCTTATTTTTATAGCTTTTTATCCTATGGCTGATCCAAAATCTAATAGGCGCTAAGCTATGCACTGCCACAAGCCATAAGGCATGGATTACAATTGGACTATCACCTTCTATCAATAGTCCACTAAACAGCCAAATGATAATAGAAATATCTATTAAGAGCATATACAAGACTGCTACTAGATAAAAACCATAATACACCCTACCATCTGACCATATTTTTATCCAATAAATGTGGTCATGGCTTAGTAAGCTATCCACCAACCAAGTTAATCCTAAAAAGATAAATAGTTGTTGAATACCTAGTTTAAATCGATGGCTTTGTAAAATTTTAGCAGGTTTTATCTTAAACCATAACATAGCTACAGCTGCCGTTGAAAGCATTGTTAAAGCAAAAAATATAGGAAATTTAACTGGAAAAATCTTTTGAATGCTACTTAACTGGGTAGATCCATTGGGTTTGGGCTGTATACTTAAAAATAGTAGTTCAGCGCCTACTAAAAGGAAAAGGAGCAGTCGTATTTTATTTTTTGATGGCGCTACAACCTCATCTTTAGCAAGACCATTGAATCCTGCATATAGCCTGCTTAGCCATCTATCGGGTATAAAGTAAGCAAACCAACTACTGGCTACTGTTATGCCAACTGTTAACGTAGCAATCGTTCCTACTAAATGCAGTATAGGTAATCCATTGTTGCCTGCGACCACTATAAGGAGTATGCCTGATATCGATAAAGGACTGGCTAATAAGGCCATATATCCAGCAACCGCAATGGGAAAAACCAGCCGGGCCTTATCTTTATGTAGGCCATTTGGGTCGCATATCAATCTATATAACCATCCGTTATCTCCTGTTAAAAAAACCAATCCATAACAAAATAGCGCTATTAAAATCCCATAATAGTTGTTGATCTGCGTTATAAAAAATTTGCATTTGTTTGTCAGTAGGTAAAAAAAACCACTTGCTTCCAGTGTAGCCATCAGAAGCAACCAAGTGGCCTGTAAGAGCATTAGGTCATTAGGAGGGGGGGCAGGTTGTAGCGAAAAAGTTAAGGACCCTAAGACCAATCCACTTAGTAACCCAAGGGAAATCCCACCTAAGTACAGACTTGCGATCAGCACTATAAGGAGCATACCCCATCCAATTGTACACATCATATAGATCCAATAAATATCGTTAGATTACAAGCCAGCTACCCCAATATAGACCATTAAGAATCCAATGCCAATTGCACCAGCAATCGAGACCAAACCTGGTAACATAAAACTGTGGTTAAAAAGGAATTTGCCCACCCGAGTGGTACCTGTACTATCTAAATGCATAGCGGCCAGCATCGTTGGGTAAATTGGAATGATAAATACACCATTTACGGCTGCAGCAGAGGCTAATAATATTTTAGGAGGAATCCCTAATGCGATACCTAGTGGAAATACAGCTTTAATCGTAGCGGCAGAACTACCCATAATAGCAGCCATAAGGAGTAGAATAATAAAAAACTGCCAAGGTTCAGCGCAATAGCTCGAGATAACCTGAAGCAATATAGGTTTATTATTTTCTACAAATGTACTGCTTAACCAAGCGATCCCTAGAAGGGCTAACATCCCTTGTATGCCAGCAGAAAATGCTTTGCCTGCTGTAATAGATTTAGGTGAAATCCGGCACAATAACATAATACATGCAGCAGTAGACAACATCACTAGTGGCATAATATAAGCAGATGGGAATAGCACCTTTATACCATTTACTTCCCAAGAAGGGCGTAAAGATTGTATAGCATCTAGCAACACAATTGCTAAGCTGCCCAGTAGGAAGCAGCCAATTGAAAGCTTTGCACGGTTGTCGCTTCGAGCCAGAACAGCAGGAGAGGGGGGGGGTGTCTTTGTACCAACCATTGAGGAAGCTGGCATAGCTTTGCTTAGTAAATTGGTAACCCATGTGGCCATCAGTACGCCACCCATTGTGGAAGGTATGATAACCTTTAAGATGGTAACCACGTCGATGCCAGAGGCACTTAAAAATCCGCTTAAAATAACCATTATAGAAGAGATAGGACTGGCCAGTGCACCATGTAAAGCCGCAATAACAGAGAGTGATAAAGGACGCTCCGGACGAATACCTATTTCTTTAGAAACTTCTGCAATAACAGGAAGAATAGAATAGGCGATGTGGTTGGTCCCTCCAAAAAAAGTAATCGCATAAGTGACTATAGGACTAATATATATAATGCTACGTGGATGTTTTCTGATACAGGACTCAGCCAGTTCGACCAAGTAGCTTAATCCACCTGCAGCTTCTATAGTACCTACTGCAGCCACTACTGAAGCAATACAGAGTGTGATTTGAAAAGGAGGATCTGCTGGTGTCGCGTTTGCAACCACCATAAACAACCATATACCCAATCCACCCAGCATACTCAAACTTAAGCCTTGTAACCGAGCGCCTAGAAAAGAAGCGATCAGCAATATACTTAAACCTATCAAAAGCATTTGCGCAAGTCTATTTGTATTATATCTTCAACACACAAGAAAGCAGCTTGCTGTTGTATTTTACTTTATAGCATATAATGGCATCAATCAAATCTACATAAAAAATTACAAACGGTAAAGTAAATTGGTAAAGGTTACCAATTTACAGCTTTCTATTTTAGCGTAAAACATAGATAATAGATCTGCATCCCTTGTGCTATAAATCGCTTTTCATAACTAGTTTGAATACCAAAATGGTTATCTATTAATGAAGAACGATATAGATTTGTGGTATAGTAAAGAGGTTGTATTCCCTTTTCTTGTAGGCAATCTAATGTATGGTTAAACAGCAAGCTGTTATCGGTTTTTAAGTGAATAGGCCCACCTTGTGTAAGTATGGTTTCATATAGTTTTAAAAAACGCATACTGGTCAGTCGACGTTTTATGTCCCTGGTTTTAGGTCTAGGATCTGG
Source organism: Candidatus Cardinium hertigii (assembly GCF_050864855.1). Lineage (GTDB taxonomy): Bacteria > Bacteroidota > Bacteroidia > Cytophagales > Amoebophilaceae > Cardinium > Cardinium hertigii_C. The sequence goes on along the minus strand of NZ_JBOZWW010000058.1, from coordinate 27,257 downwards.
AAAAGTAATCCAAATCTCAGCCACTTCATCTTCTGCAAAGAAATCCAAAACGTGGGTTACTTGTGTACGTAGAAAGGCAACATTTTGTAAGCCATATGTTTTGGCCGCTTCTGCACCTTTCCACAAACGGTCTCCTTTAATATCAATGCCTATAAAATTTCTTTCTGGAAATATTTTAGCCAGCCCTATGGTATAGGCACCATGGCCACAACCCATTTCTACGGTAATAGGATGATTGTTTTGAAAATATAAATCATTCCATTTTCCTTTAATGGTATTGTAAATCGGTTGTGGTGGTTCTATGAGATGTTTCAACCATTTGTTTGCTTCGAAACGCTTGCGCTTCTGCCTCATAATTTTACTTCGTGCGCATAACGCTTAAATATAGAAGTTTGAGGAACCATTCTTTTGAATGGTTCAATAGATGGACCAATATTGGGCCAACGAGTTGGCATGCATATATTGGATCAGTAACGGTGAAAGTTTGGTTGTTCATCTTAAAACTTGTAACCCTATTAAACGGAGTCTTGCATTAAGGTAGTTAATATCGTATATCCTTCTTCTTCAACAGCAATGGTATGTTCAAAGTGTGCTGAATCTTTTCCATCTTTGGTAACAATGGTCCAACCATCTTGTAAAGTTTTAATAGCTGAACGACCTAAATTGCATATAGGTTCTATAGCCAATATCATACCAGCTTTTAAAATAGGCCCCTGATTAGGTTTACCATAGTTTGGAATTTCAGGTGGTTCGTGCAGCATGGTGCCTACGCCATGTCCACCTAATTCTTTTACAATGCTTAGCTTATGTTGTGTAGCATATTGACCTATGGCATGAGAAATAGTAGATAGATGGATGCCTGCTTTAATGACGCGTAATCCTTCCCATAAAGCTTTTTCAGTGTGGACCAATAAAAATTTTTTCTCATCAGAAATATTGCCTACAGGGTAGGTCCAAGCACTGTCTCCAACATATCCTTTGTATTTTGCACCTATGTCAATGGCAACAATGTCACCCTCTTCCAATAGTTGATTGCTGGGTATGCCATGTACCACGCTATTGTTAATAGAGATACAAGTGGCATTTGGAAAGCCACAATACCCTTTAAATACAGGATCTGCATCGTTGCTTCGAATGATTTCTTCTACTATAGCATCTAACGTTAGACCACTAATACCTGGTTGGATGGTATTTTTTAAAACATCATGGCAAAGCGCCACAATATGACCTGCCTGTTGCAATAGCTTTCGTTCAATATGCGACCGTATTTTTATCATATAGCATCATTAGAGGCCAGTGTCTATTTTTGTGCCAACTTAATTCAAAATTATTTTGAAGATGTATTATGCTGATTGATACATCGATCTGCTTATAGCGGTGTAGCGTTAAATAGCATTATTTAGTATCTCTTTGTAAGATGATGCAATACGAACTAGCCCCTCTAAGTGGAGGATATCGGATTCGAACCGATGACCCCTTGCTTGCAAAGCAAGTGCTCTAGCCAGCTGAGCTAATCCCCCGTTTTTTTAACGTAATTATTACAGACAGTGTATTTTGTACACAAATATAGTAGTGTTTATTGAATAAGTCAAAATAAATCCTTTTTTTAGTATATCTATTTGTGATACATTATGATTATATCTATTATTGTCGCCATGTCTTTGAATAGAGTCATTGGCCAGCAAAACAGGCTTCCTTGGCATCTTCCTGCTGATTTAAAAGAGTTTAAAAAAAAAACATTAGGACATTATTTGGTAATGGGTAGCCATACTTTTCGTTCTATTGGCCGTGTTTTACCCGATCGAGTGAGTATAGTAGTTAGTACAAAAATGGATCAGTCTGTTGTGGGTTATCATGTAGTACGCAATATTGAGGAAGCGATAAGCTTAGCAAAAGAGGAAGGGGCCTCAGAGTTGTTTGTCATTGGAGGAGGAAAAGTTTACGAACAAACTTTACCTTTAGCGCATAAAATTTACCTAACAAAAATCCACCTAGTCGTATCAGGAGATACTTATTTCCCTTTGATAGGGGAGGAATGGGTCGAACGTATCATCTGTTCTTTTAAAGCAGATCATAAAAATCCTTATGATTATGAATTTATGCTATTAGAAAGGGCAAGGACACCATAAATCTTTATTTTTTATATAAGTAATATGGATTAAGCCAAATAGCTATTTTTTAATAGAATGGGATATACTTTTTTGGATAAAAAAATAAAGTAGATTTGCTATTAAATAAGCAAAAATGCAACGTTTTAAGTTTTTTTATTAAATTGCATAGGCTTAGCTTTAATCTAGTATAAGATATCAAAATAATATTTCTGAAATAGAAAAATAGAAGATTGTGCTATAGTTTTACATATCCACATGGATTGGGCTATTGGCCAAACAAAATAGAATTCTTATAAAAGTGTCTAAAGCTCTTTTTAGGTACCAGCATGATTCCCATGTTTAAATCAAAAAAATAAAAAAATAATTATGGAGTTCACGGTATCATCAGCTTTGCTTTCACAGCAGCTAACGGCCATTAGTGGGGTTATCACTCGTAATCCAGTTGTTCCAATCTTAGAAAATTTTCTTTTTCAGATAACCGATAACCATTTGGTCGTTACAGCATCAGATTTACAAACCTCTATTAGTGCTACTTTAGCGATTCAATCGGATGCCCAAGTAAGTGTAGCCATACCTGCTCGTATGTTGCTTGATACAGTTAAGAATTTACCAGAACAGCCTATTAAGTTAGCAATTAATCCCAATTCTTATACAGTTTCTATTCAATCAGATAATGGACAGTATAAATTGGCAGGGGAAAGTGCGAGTGATTTTCCGCAGCTGGCTACTTTAGAGGATGGTATAGCTTTAGACGTAGAAGTGGATGTATTGAAAAATATTTTGCAAAAAACTATATTTGCAACTAGTAATGATGAATTAAAACCTGCTATGTCAGGTGTATATATCGAATTCACGCAGGCTATGGCTACTTTTGTGGCCACAGATGGTCATCGGTTGGTTCGTTATATTCGTGAAGATCTCACTGTATCTGCACAAAGCCCCATTATTGTACCGAAAAAAGCATTGATGCTTTTAAATGGGCTAATAAGTAGTAGAGATAAGCAGGTAGGTTTTACTTTTGATCGGCATAAAATCCAATTTAGTATTGATAATATTAGTGTGATCACTAGGTTAGTGGATGAACGATATCCAGACTATGAGAACGTGATACCTAAGGAACATACCAGTAAACTTACCGTAAATAAACCTGCGTTGATCAGTGCCCTCAAGCGGGCTGCTATTTATGCCAATAAAGCTACCCATCAAGTGAAATGGATGCTTACCAGCAATGAATTGACTATTTCAGCAGAGGATTTAGATTTCTCTAATGAAGCACAAGAAAATCTTATTTGTATATATGAAGGCTTACCCCTAGAAATAGGATTTAATGCAAGGCTTTTACTAGACATGTTGGCTAGTATCTCCACAGAGGAGGTCGAATTCTTTTTCTGGGGGGGCAATAAAGCAGTTTTAATATTCCCTAAGGCACAAAATAAACAGGAGCATTTGCTGTTATTGATTATGCCTATTATTTTTTAAACTTATTTTTTTATAAGTCTATTTTTCTTAGGATAATCTTCCGTTTCTAAATTAATGTTGATCAACTTATGTCTTGCATCTTTTATAGATTTCAGTCAGTTCTATTTTTTTTATTATTTACTCCAACTTTTGTTCAAGGAAAATTGGATAAAAGTCAGTCGAATACATTGATCATCTTATTTCATGGATTGGGCAATCATGCCGCCTCTTTTAATACGATGAAAAAGAAGCTTGAGCAAGCCTTTCCTACCGGTTCTGTTGTAGCTTTGACCAGTGTAGAAGGTATAAAGAGTATAAGCGCTTCTATAGAAGAACAAAGTGCAATTAATTTTAAAGAGCTTTCTACTAAAGTAAAAGATTTAGAGCAGAGGTCTATCATCTTGATAGGTCATAGTCAAGGTGGCCTCCGTGCATATGCTTTTCTAAGACAATATAGACACCTTAATATAAAAGGGCTGGTTGCCCTAGCTGCGCCATGGGAGGGCGTTCCTGGAGCTAGGGTAGATGCTGAAATGCTTTCACACCATTTGAGCGTTCCTGTTTTGAATGATTTACGTAAGCTTTCGCTCGATCTTGGTTATCCTGAAACGGATCTTGAAAAGCGACTTATCTTAACTATACAAGACAATCAAGCACTATGTCTTTGTCCTGGTGGTAAAGACTTGATAGAGGGAAGTGCTTTTTTATGTAAAGTAAAAAAATCACTTCCTAATGTGTCTGTTCCTATATTGGCGATAGGAGGTGGGCAAACTGATTTTAGTACGCTGCTAACCAATAGAAGACGCCATCGTTTCAAGGCTTTAAATGATATGTACACTTTTTTTGTAGTGGGTGAAAAACAGCTTAACCAGTACCATGATATGCAAATTCCCCTTTATAGCCAACATGCCCTTAATATGCTCCCTAAAAGCAAGTGTAATTTCAAAAGAGTTTTGATCAAAGATGCCTTTCATAGTACCCATGTTTTGGCCATACCAGTTCCAAAGTATAAAGCCATCCTTGAACATCCTTGTGTCTTCCATGCAGTAATACAATTTGTCAAACCCATACTCAGTAAATAAGCTAAAAAATCCTTTCATTACTTTATTCGTATAGCTGCTGGAGTAGTGTCTGAGTGGTTGAAGGTATCCGTCTCGAAAACGGATGTACCGTGAGGTACCGGGGGTTCGAATCCCTCCTACTCCGCTTCTGGCTTAACTATATAGAGCCGCTACTATTTTCAGTAGCATTTACCTACTAAATCGTTTTTCTATTCCTATGTATGCCCTTTAAAGCGTAGTTTTATATCGGTATACCTCTAGGTATTGTATTACTTTGAAAGTCTATGAAAAAATTATTAATAACGGGTGGCGCTGGTTTTATAGGTGCACACTGCATTCAATTGTTTTTGAAAAAATATCCTAGTTATTATATTGTTAATCTAGATAAGTTGACCTACGCAGCGCGTGTATCTTTTGCACTTCAAGAAAAACCAAATTATTATTTTGTAGAGGGAGATATTGCCAATTTTTTATTAGTTAAAGCTTTGTTTCAAAAATTTAATTTTGATGGTGTGATTCATTTCGCTGCTGAATCACATGTAGATAGGTCCATTATCGATCCCCTTCTTTTTATAAAGACCAATATAGAAGGAACAGGCGTGCTGTTGCATGCAGCTTATAACCATTGGTTTAAAGCACCAAGGCAGTCAAAACATCCGAATCATCGGTTTGTATATGTTTCTACAGATGAAGTGTATGGTTCATTAGATGTACATAATAGACCGTTTACAGAAGCTGCTACGCTCGCACCAACTAATCCCTACAGTGCTAGTAAGGCAGCAGCAGAATGCTTGGTAAGGTCTTATAACCATACTTATGGACTTCATACAGTTATTACCCGATCAACCAATAATTATGGGCGGTATCAACATCCAGAAAAACTAATTCCGATGGTGTTGAAAAATGCATTACAAAATCAGTCTATTCCATTGCACGGAGATGGAAGTAGTATTCGAGATTGGCTACATGTGGAAGACCATTGTAAGGCTATTGATTGCCTTTTTCATAAAGGCCAAAGTGGTCAATCTTATAATATTGGTGGCCATCAAGAACAAACTAATCTTCAAATCGCGTCAATGATTTGCCAAATACTCGATCAATTGAAACCGTTATATGGAAGATCTTATACTTCCCTTATTTATTTCACTTCTGAAAGAATAGGACAAGATAGACGTTATGCACTTGATACTGGAAAAATTAAAGAAACAGTAGATTGGGCACCAACTATTCAATTGCAAACCGGTATTCAGGATCTTGTCCGCCATTATATGCAACAAGATTGATATTTGAGCGGATCAAAAGTACTCTTTTGAGGAAAATTTTCAATAATCCAGTAGCTAACCATTATTTTCTTCGCAAATCTCTATGGCCTGTTCTGCTGCGGTTGTTAATGCTTCTACGATTTTAGCATTCAAATATTTCTTTGCTAGTTCAATATCTATGGCAAGGGTTTCTTGGGCCATGCATTTTAATTCATCTAAATACACATAGCTTTTAGCATGTCGTAGGTCATAAAGTCGTTCAGCCAGTTTAATACAAAGTATAAAAAGTTGTTCTCGATTGATTACTTGTTTAAAAGAATTTTTGATATAAAGTCCACATGGTTCCATGCTTTGTCGGTCATTTACTGCTAAAATACTTTCTACAAAAGAGTATATATTCAGATCATAATTGGCTTTAATATAAGAAAGGGGTAAATCTGCATAATGCACTAAGCTGTATAGTAAAGCAACATAAATGGGTTCTGGATAAAACCGGATCCATTCTGCAACCAATTGTGCAATACCTATCGAACGTACATACAATAATTGCCCAGATGGATGACGCTGAAACCCATAGCATCGCCTTGTTAATAGGACTATTTCATCTATTACTGCTCTACGTGCTTCAGATATTTCTAATATTTGATTGTAAGATTTAATAAACACCTCTATGGATTGATCAATTTCTTTTTGAGTTGTGGGCGCATTTAAAGGGTGTATATTAGAAATCATTGCGTCTCTAACGTTTACTACATTACAAGGTACTACCATTAGCATAGGTCTTTTTTTAGCAATGGGAAAGCGTAGGTAGCCGTAGTGTGCACGAATGGCTCGTTCTATTATACGTTTTTCGACATGTATACGTTCTGCATCTGTATGACTACTGTGCCACTTAAGCTCTCTACCTTCTGTAATGTCTTGATAATAATTTTTAATCTTGGGCAACATGATTAAAGGAGTATTAGCGTTGCTGATTACCATTGCTATAGCTGGGAAGTTCATTTCTGAGTGGTATGTCCCTGTTTGCGTATTCTTTTGTATATATTTTAATTGAGTAGTATATAATTGAATTTTTATACGTTCAGTTTTTGAACCATCTAGGTTAGCAGTGCGTAAAACAGTGGGAACTAATGATTGAATCATATGGTTAATATCACATGTAATCCTTTTAGGAATAGTATGATCTTTTATTTCTATCGCTAGTTTTGGAGTTGGTGATGCTTTAGTTTCTAACACGGTCTCTAGCTTAGCAATCAATTCATCTATAGAAATTTCATTTGGCGTTAATAATATATGCTCTACATATCTGGCACGCTGCTTTAAAAAAGTAGTAAAAGTGACAAAATTATTGATAATACTTTGAAGGTCTTGCTTGTAAAATGGCCGATTATCTAAATATGAAATAAGTTCCGTGGCATCTTGCATCCCCTTTTCTACAAAAGATTCAACCTTTTTTCTGTTTTTATAACTAAGTTTTGAGCCAATATCTAGGTTAGATGCTATCGCTTTGCCTTGCTTTTTTTCTTCTCCAGTTAGCTGATTTTTAAAGTAACGGTTATAAATTTTATAAGAGGTTATTTGCCGCTTGTGATAAATGATAATATTAAAAACGATTAGGCCAAACCCTAGTAGAGATAGTAAAGAATCATTTAATGACAATAGGTTATTTAGACCTATGTTATACATTTCATAAAAAATGATGCACAGTGCACCAGCTACTAACTTTATGCTTATATAAAGGGGCAATACAAATAAAGTTGTCGATAAATGTGCTATAGATAAAGTTAGTGCAAATTGAGGGTCTTGCACCTTTATCCAATGCCATAATACATTTATAGGAAGACAAATAACAGAGCATACCAGCCAAAACACACCAATTTTCCAAGGTGATATTTTGATTTTTGGCGCTATTGTATAGCTTACAAGGCCGGTACCTATAAAAAATTGTAATATATACCAGTAAATAATAGTCTTTGCACTTATGCAATCTAATACAGTGGTAAGTACAACATAACATCCTGTAAATCCAATTACTGCATCACTTGGTATTAGTTTAGCTAATTTTTCTTTTACAGAAATAAGCTTTAATACATTTTTTATGTATGCTTTTTTACTTTTAATAGATTGTTTAATCGCGTTAATTTCATGTAGAGATTGCCTACCATCTAAATCGTCTGCCTCTAATGGAGTAGCAGGTAGATGCAAATAGAAAGCAATTACTAAAACGAATAGCAAAAAGGATAATGCTATAAGAAAAAATGCATAAAATGGCATTGTGCATGTGGAATAAATTACTATAGAAACTAGTATAATATACGAAATAAACTATACAAAGAATATAGAGAGAGCTACGATAGTAAAATTCAAATATTATGCACTTAGGATTATTGAAATAAAACAATAGACATACCGCTAGAAAATACTATCATTTGGCATTTTAATTATTTGATAGTTTTTATTTTAGCTTATTAAATTTGGTTTTTACATCGGTCAGATAGTATAAATCCTAAAAGGCATTTAGCTATGACAGGTGAGCTACTAAAGAATAGCCATACCATACCATACCATCTATACCCATAAAACTTATGATTTATCCATCATTTGAGCCTTGTGATCAGGCCTGTAGCAATAGTTCACATCGTGAGGGGCCAGTTTATTGTATGCCATCTCTTCTAGAGATGGCTCTATTGCTTTTGTTGGATTAGCATTATAATAGTGCTTTATGAATTGTTCAAAAGTATAGTCAGCTGAATCGGGCAAACTACTCATGGCACTATTTTGAATCCCATTGATCACACAATCGACCCATTTAAGCTTTTTAGCTTGGTCACCATACTCTTCCCAATCTCCATACACAGATTTTTCATAGAGCTTTTTATTAAATGTTTCAAGAGATATGCCCATTTTTTTAGCTACTCTACCTCCTAAACGCTTCCATATTTTATCCAAACGCATATAAGCTTCTTTTGTTTCTCTAAGATTACCATAGATAAACCAAGCAAGAGGTTGATGATGTAAAATAGTAGCATTTGGATAAGCATAAGACTTAGTAGCTAGTGTAGTAATCATAGCTGCCATAGAAGCAGCGAATGATTTTACGACTACGTAAACAGGTGCTTTACTAGACTCTATAGCTTGTAAAATATTGTAGCCTGCCGTTACAACCCCGCCTGGAGAGTTGCCAATAACAAGAAATATAGGATATTCTTTATTTTGGTTATTAAAATAATCAATTTGATCTACAATATAATTTGCTTTCCAGGGTGTAATAGGACCATTCAACTCAATGCATCGGTCAGAAAGCACTAGCGTATTGCTTTGCTTGATCAATGGATCTTTCAAATAGATAGGTTTCTTTTGAATGTATTTATCCCGGGTGTTTGTCGCTTGTAAAACTTCTATTTCTGCTTTTAACCGATGGCTGGTCTCTTGCAGCAGTTGCGCTTGTCCTTTTTCTAATTGTATTTTTTTATCTAACTCAGTTAACTGGGTATGATAGGCTTCCATCTCCTTCATACACTTAGCTTGCGCCAATGCTAGCTCAATAGTAAGCTTTTCTTGCTCCATATTCAATAAAAGCATAGCTTTATCATGTGCCCTGCGCACATGTTCATTTTCTATTTCTTTGTCTAGCCTCTGACGCTCCCTCTTAAGACGCAGTTGTTCAATTTGAGCAATAATAGTTGAGAGTTGTTTTTCTAAGCGTGCACGGTTGAGTGCATTTTCTGCTTCTAGGTCATGCTGTAACTTAGTCTTTCCAGCAGTATCAGTACCATTTGTGTTGGTCTTTTTTTGTATAGTAGGGGATACAACAGCTACTTCTTTCTTTTTATCTTTTGTCTTATTTGCTAATGCTATATTATGACAAGTGAGTGATATAAAACAAGAAAATCCTAACCTTATTAATCTACAATTGTAATTCAAACCAAACATTTTAGTTATTTTGAGTTTGTAAAAGATTGTTGTAAAAGCTGTCCGGCTAGGACTCGAACCTAGAGTCTTCTGGACCAAAACCAGACGTGTTACCATTACACTACCGGACAATAACTTTGTCATGTACACCTACAAATATATGAAATATACTTTTAAAAAGTAAGCAATTATCGGCTTGTTATAATGGTTTGTATTTTATACGTTATCTGCATGGTATATAGCTTTTTATGGCCAATAAAATTGGATAGGCTAATAAAAAATGGTATATTTTTAGTACCAGTCATTAACATTTTAAGTGGTGTCTAAATTTGTTGCTTAATCATTACCTAATAGATTATTTTATAGTATTAGCTCTTCATTCTATTGTATATTTAACCCACTATTTTTAAAGCTTTTTTTCTGTTATTTTGAGTAGTTTAGTATAATACTTGCGTTTTAGATGGTTGTTTATAGCTAAAAAATTACAATGTTCTTTCGTGCCCTACCTTTTATTTTAGTATGCATGTTTTTATTATTGAAGTCTTCTTTTAAGAAAGAAGAATCGGTAAAAATTAAGCCAAATAATGCGATTATAGGATTTACAGCATGCTATGTTATACTGACTACTATATTGACTTATATAAGTGTCGGTTTTGTCTATTGGTATCTACTTCAATTTGTTACAGCTCTTTCGCTCATAAGTTATGCACTCGATTCCCATAAAAAAAGACCATCCGTCACAATGGGTCGAATTTGGTTGTTAAGTGTACTTTTTTGTCTTCCTGTAAATGTGCTTTGGCATTGGTCGGGGACGCTACACGCTTCATTGGCTTTTACATTGGCCTTATCTGTAGCCCATTTGACTGTAACTTTATTTATCTTACCCTTGTGTATAAGTGGACGGCTCGTAGCCTTTATGTTATTGGTGATTGTTTACGCCATATATTGTAAAGGTATGGAGCTACTATTATTGGAATCATCTAATTTTTTAATGTCTTTGGTCGGCTTAAGCTTAATACTTTTTTTCATTATTGTTTATCAAAAACGTAAATTAGCTGATTATACAGATTATGGAAATTATTTAAAGCAAAAAATAAAAGAAAAACAAATTAAAGAACAGGTAATAAAAGAAACTGAATTTTCTTTATCTTCTGATCTAGAAACGATTTATAATCATCCAAAAGAAGCGCACGTTGTTATAGATCAAATGATGAAAGAGGTAACAAAACTTATTGCCTATTTAGACAATAGGCCAATTTATAAGGAAGATTTAAATCTGATTATAAATAATTTTGTTATTTGGGACATTTTTTTAAAGCAACGAGCTAGATCTAGAAATAATATTATCTTGATACCAACCAAAGTTAGCTTTGATGAACTCATTCAAAAACTAGAGGTTGCATTAAAATTGGAATGTAAGGAGCATACTATTCCAAAGTTGGTAATAGAGTCTAAAGATGATAAACTGTCTAAAGAAATCATATGTGATGCAAACCAGATAATTTGCTTATTGACACCTATTGTATTAAGCATGGCTGGTTTAGATACTTCAAAAAATCGTTTTGTAAGTATTGAATTGTATGCTACTTATTTAGAATATGCCTTAACAACATTTTCTAAAGACCAATCAGATGTGCAGTTTCCTGCTATAGCCCTAGTAATTGGTCATGCCGCTATTCCTCAAGAAGCGTTACCTAAAATTAAAGATTGTTATCAACATATTACGGAAAATAGTCAGTGTAATTGGCATAGTGTGGTACAAAAAGAATCAGAATGGACCAATATGGAAAAGCGTAATATACAGCAGGTTGTTCGTACCCATTATGGTTATTTACAGTTTCCAACTACTCCTAAAAAACCTATGCTTGTAGTACTTCCTTGTAACGTAGCTGCTGTGCGGGATAAAATGATTGCTAGTATAATACCTTCAAGTACTTCTATTAGCTCAAGGGAACTCAAAACATCTATGGTCGTTTTAAAAAAAGCTTATAACAGTCTTGGCACAGTGGCTGATATGCGTCCCACTGTATTAGATGAACTTTTTTTATTGATAAGGCGTTGTTATGGTTTTAGGCGTCATGCATCAGGACAATTATTCTATGTCCGTGCATTAGGTATTGCTGAATTGGTAGCAAAGTGGGTGCCTTATCAACCTAAACCAGTTTATTTTAGTTTGCTCTATGGCTTAGTACGTTATGCAGGCTTGCCACTTCCTTATGTTAAAGCCAATTATAGCGTAGACGTCTATTCTTTTATAGAAAATATTATGGCTGTCAATAAACGTCAAGATATGGAACCATGTGGGCTTTATGTGGGTAACCGCCTTAAACGGGTCATTAATAGAGAACAACTCTTTATCCCTTGTATTAAATTTGCTGAACGACTTTATGATTTACGTCATGCCAAAGGCTATGTTTCTTTGGACGAAGTAAAGCATATGGCTCAAGAAACGCTTAGAATAGATATTGAACTTGGGAAAAAGTATTTAAATGCAAATATCGTAGAAGAATTAGTAGAGGCAGCCAATCAGGCACTCCAAACTTGTAAAGGTATATGCTAGATGGAGGCTAATTTTTTATTAGCCCAGTAAGTTGTAATGGATCTTTAATGCAAGTTGCTTAGGCCTATACTTTTCATCTCCATTCGTTAGCTCAGGGCTTATAGACTTTTTGGCTAGGCTTGATCGCCCCAATTCAAAATCAATATCTATTAAAAAATGGCCTAAAACTATCCCTATGCCTAGTATATAGCCATTGATCTTTTCTTTATAGATTTCTATCAGCTGGTTGCCTTTAAATTCTCCATCGTTTTCTCCCACAGGCATTCGAAAAATAAGACCAATATGAGGACGGAATAGATTAAAAATAGGGATGCCAATGGTTAAAGGTGCCTGAATATATTTCAAGTAATTACGATCTGATTTATTCAATAGTTTATAGGAATCTAATACAAACCATCCATCTAGTTTAGCATATAAAACCCAAAGATCTAACTGTGCAAACCATCCTATCTGTAGTGCTATATTGTCTATAGAAGTTTTTAAACTTGTTTTTTTTAAATTCAGGGTAGTGTAAAATCCAGCTATACCCAAAGATGGCCCTGTAGCCAACCCAACAGCTTTTGATGGATATGCCACGGATGTGTAGGCCAGAAAAAAAAAGCCTAACATATATTTTTTTAGGTTCATTCCTTTTATGTCCATAATTATTTTTACTGTCAAAAACAATACCCACTTTTTATACCTTTACCATTAACGCTAAGGAGAGGAAGCTGTTGTATTAGATCAAGATGGCTGATTTCCCTGAGTAGTAGTTACTTCATCAGTATCACTTGGCGAAATGACGCCATTTAATGCTTCTTCGCTCTGCACTTTGGCTAAATTAGGACTTCTATTCAATAATGGTGCATTTTTGAGAAAAATAGAAGATAGTAGCGTTAAAAAAAGCAATAGGCCTACTAGTACCCAAGTAGATTTTTCTAAAAAATCTGCTTTTTGATTGATTCCAATGCGCTGTATAGAAGCTGCGCTTCCACCTGAAGGAGTGATGCGTTCTTTAGGTTCTTGCAGTAAAATAACACCAATCAAGAGGATGGCTATGATAATAATAAATATAGTAAGCAGATTGAATATAGACATAGCTAAAGATCATTTTTTAAGCTAGAGATGATACCCTCAATATACGATTTTTTTTCAGGATGCTTTGCCATTAAATGGTTATAAATTTCAATGGCACGTTTGTATTTTTTTTGTTGGACCATTATGTTAGCTAATGTTTCTGTTGCAAAACGATCATCTAAAGTAGTGGCTTGTGCACAAAGATCTATACAGCTTTCCTCTTTTAGTGGTGTGACTTCTACAAAAGGATCAAACTGTAAATTTTTATTTAAAATTGTATCAATAACAGAGAACTGCTTAATGCTATTTTCATTTGTACTCTTTTTAAGCGACTTTTTAGCAATGATTTCTAAATAGTTATTAGCGGTAGCGGCAGTTTGTTGCATACCCTTATCGTTGGCATTGCTGACTATTGGCGGTAAAGAAAGTTTGTTTTCTAACCATTTGTGCAACTGTATACGATCAATCGCATAAGTAGCAGCCCTTTGCACCACATACTTTTCTATATCTTGCTCTTTTGTATAGCTTGCTTTGGCAAGCAGTGCATGGGCTAAGTAAAAGTAAGGGTAGCCTTGTATAAGGGCTTCTAAATCCGGTATATCTGCTGGCGAAAGGGTTCCAGGATGTACCAATAATTTTAATAGTTTTTGAACTTGCATGGTAAAAACAATTTGAAATTTACCAATTATTTCCTATGGATTTGTTACAAATATCATCCACTAGTTTAAGAAAAATCTCTTTAATCAATTGATTTTCTTTTTCATCCTGATTTTCAGTAGAAAGGATATCAGAACTGGCTGAAAATTGTTTTTTATGAAAAGAGGATGTTTCATCAAAAGTATTCACGCAAGAAACTTCTACGGTTATGGTTAGGCGTTGTATTTCCTTAGGATTATCTTTATCCTCACTTTTGGTACTGAAGGTTGTATGATATGAAAAGGACTTAATCACTCCTTCGTACTGTATGTCACCATCTTTATCTTGTTTGGTTAAGGAAGTTAGGCGTAATATTTTTACTTCAAGTGCTTCTGTAAGCTTTTTGGGTAAATCTGTTGGGCCATCTGATGTCTCTGTATAAAACTCCTGAATAGAAACAGTTTGTATATCACCAGGGAGTGAAACCCCTGAGAAAGTAAAAAGACCACAACCATTCAGCCAAAATAAGCTAAAAAGCAAGTATAAGCTACGGTTTAACATCGAACTCTTCAATCTCATATTGTTTAATTTTTCGATAAAGCGTTCTTTCAGAAATCCCTAAATCATCTGCTGCATTTTTACGATTTCCATGGTTTTTTTGCAGAGATCTACGAATTAAAGCCTGCTCTTGGGCTTCAATGGATAGGTTTTCTGTTTTATCAGATGCGCCTATGCAATTTAGGCGATCTTCTTTAAAAGATTGTGCTATTTCTAATAGATGGATCTGTTTGGCTATATTTTTTGGATCATTATGGGTGCTGAATAGGCGTGTATCTTCTTTTATAATGGGGTGGTTTATAGGGCTAGACTCCATTAAATTAAACATTAACCCTTTTAATTCTGCGATATCTCTTTTCAAATCAAATAAAATAGGGTAAATATATTCTTTTTCAAGTAGCTCATTATTGTTCCATTTTTTATAAAGTACGGGTAAGGTATGGTTTTGTACTTTTGGTAAATACTTTTCCAATACCTGTGGTGTAACCATTACTACCTCTTCAAGAAGTGCCATTTGTTCTACAATATTTTTTAATTGACGGATATTACCTGGAAAGGGATAGGTACATAAAATATTTTTTACTTCGGTACTGATTTCTAATGGTTTAGTACGATACTTAGTAGCAAAGTCACTAGAAAATTTGTGGAACAATTGTATAATGTCTGCACCTCGTTCACGCAGAGGAGGTATGTTAATGGGAACAGTATTGAGCCTGTAATACAAATCTTCTCGGAATTTATTGTGTTGAATGGCATCGACTAAGTTTACATGGGTAGCAGCCACTACACGCACTTTGGTTTTTTGTACACTAGAGCCACCTACTTTTATATATTCTCCATATTCTAATACCCGTAAAAGTCTGGTTTGGGTACCCAAAGGCATTTCACCTATTTCATCTAGAAAAATGGTACCCCCATTTGCTTCTTCAAAATAGCCTTTTCGGCTTTCTAATGCACCCGTAAAGGCACCTTTTTCATGGCCAAAAAGTTCAGCGTCTATTGTGCCTTCTGGAATAGCGCCACAGTTAATAGCTATACATTTACCATGTCGGCAGGGACTTAGTCCATGAATAATTTTTGAAAAAGATTCCTTTCCAGTACCACTTTCACCCATAATTAAAACAGATAAGTCAGTAGGAGCTACCTGCATGGCTACCTCAACCGCTCTATTCAACAATGGTGCATTGCCAATAATATTAAACCGTTGCTTGATGTATTGAAGATCTTCTTTCATAATCTTATGGAGATACTACTGTGCCAAATAAAGTAGCTGCATTGCAATTGGTAATGTGTACATCTACATAACTACCTATTGTATGATTCCCTTTAGGGAAGACAACAATCTTATTTTGACTGGTTCTACCTTGCAAAAATGCTTCTGATTTCTTAGAAGGTTTTTCAATCAATACTTGATGAACCTGATCTATGCTTTTTTGATTGTGCATTAACCCATGTGCACGTTGCTTGGCTATGATTTCACTTAATCTACGCTTTTTAATGGTTTCTGGTACATCATCTGGGTATTTTCTAGCGGCCAATGTACCTGGCCGCTGGGAATAATAAAACATAAAAGAAAAATCATATTGCACTTCATCCATTAAAGAGAGTGTATCGTCATGTTCTTTTTCTGTTTCGGAGCAAAATCCTGCAATCATATCAGAAGAGATGGCGCAAGATGGACCTAAAATAGTTCTAATGGCCTGAATTCTTTCAAGATACCATGCTCGATCATAGGTGCGGTTCATAAGCGCTAAGATGCGGCTATTGCCGCTTTGCACAGGAAGGTGAATGTGCTTACAGATATTGGGATAACGTTTCATGGTATACAACACTTCATCGGTCATATCTTTGGGATGAGAGGTAGAAAAACGTACCCTTAAAGTGGGATCAATTTCAGCTACCATGGCTAGTAATTGGAAAAAGTGGATCACCTTATCATTGGTTCTATTTGATAGTGGGTCAGTAGCTGATGCAGTAGATGGATCCCAGCTATAGGAATCTACATTTTGCCCCAAAAGCGTAATTTCTTTATAGCCTGCTTCAAATAATTTTTTAGCTTCTTGGACTATAGAATAGGGATCTCTGCTTCGTTCACGCCCTCGGGTAAAGGGAACAATACAAAAAGAACACATATTGTTGCATCCCCTCATAATAGATATAAAGGCGGTTACCCCACTGGAGTGTAACCGAATAGGAGCAATATCGGCATAGGTTTCTTCTTTAGATAGAAAAGTGTTGACTGCCTTATAGCCTTGATCTACCTGACTAATAAGTCGGGGAAGATCTCTGTAGGCATCTGGACCTGCTACCAAGTCAACTACTTTTTCTTCTTCTAGCAATTGCGTTTTAAGCCGTTCTGCCATACAGCCTAATATACCTACAATAAGATCTGGTTGGTTTATTTTTTGTTGGTTAAAAACCAATAGTCTATTGCGAATGGTCTGTTCTGCTTTATCCCGAATGGCACATGTGTTGATGAGAATAAGGTCTGCTTCATGGTGCTGATCTGTAAAGACAAAACCTTGTTGCGCCATAATAGAAGCTACAATTTCACTATCTGAAAAGTTCATTTGACAGCCGTAGCTTTCTATATATAGCTTTCTAGGTAACCCAGGATTGTGCCTACTAAGCGGTTTGGATAGGCTTTTTTTGGCAGAACAATTTGTAGAGATAAATGTGTTTTGTTCCATGTGTATAGAATCGTGTTGCTATATAATATAATAATCTATCGCAAGCCTTTTGAGTAGCATAGGTGACAATTTGGTAAAAGCTATATAAAAATACAAAATAGATAGGATTGCCCCTATGGGGCAGTTACAACATCTTAGCCTTATTTAAAATGAGTCCGCGAAGCTGGTCAATACTATTTGGGTCCACTAGTGTGGAGGTGTCACCTAAATGGCCTTCTTGTCGTACTATTTTTCTGAGCAGTCGACGCATTATTTTGCCAGAACCCACTTTAGGAAGCGCCGGTACAGGTTGTATCAGATCTGGAACCGCAAAGGCTCCTATTTGGTTTCGAATGATTGATTTGATCTCAGATTCCATTATCTCATTGTATAGCTGTTCTTGTTTTAAGACAATAAAACAATGGATGGATTCACCTTTTATAGCATGTAAGGCCGATACGGCAGCTGCTTCTGCTACCGAGGGATGTTGCATCAATACGGATTCAATTTCAGCGGTTGATATCAAGTGACCGGAACAATTCAGCATATCATCTGTTCTACCTGTTATCCAAAAATAGCCATCTGCATCACGTTGTGCACCATCTCCTGTATAGTAATATCCATGGTATGGCTCAAAGTAGGTAGCTTGAAACCGCTGATGATCTCCATCAATGGTCCGTGCCATTCCTGGCCAGGGATTTTTGATTACCAGATGGCCTTTTCCTCTACCTATAATTTCAATACCATCTTCATCAACGATCGTGGCCACAATGCCCCAAAAGGGAAGTGTAGCAGAGCCAGGCTTCAATGGTGTAGATCCAGGAAGTGGACAAATAATGGGTGCGCCTGTTTCTGTTTGCCAAAAGGTATCAATGATGGGACAGCGACTTGATCCTACTACTTCGTAAAACCAGCGCCAAGATGAAGGATCAATAGGTTCCCCTACTGAACCCAGTATGCGCAAGGAGGCTCTACTATATTTTGTTACATATGAAACAGGTAGTTGCATAAGGGTTCGAATGGCTGTAGGGGCTGTATAAAATGTCGTTACTTTATACCGATCAATCAAATCCCAAAAGCGCCCTCCATCTGGATAGGTTGGAATGCCGTCGAATACAACAGAAGTGCTTTTACAGGCCAGTGCACCGTAAACATTAAAAGTATGACCTGTAATCCAGCCTAAATCTCCAGAGCAGAAAAATATATCTTCTGGATGGTAGTCAAAGACATATTTGAATACCGTTGCCGTATACAACAGGTATCCACCAGTTGTATGGAGTACCCCTTTTGGTTTGCCAGTGGAACCACTTGTATAAAGTATAAAGAGCGGATCTTCCCCATCCACCCACTCAGGTGCACATACTTCTGAGGCAGATGCCATCAATCTTTCCCAAGCGCAATCTATGGCATCATCCCAAGGAATCTCAGGTATTTGTTGGGTAGTGTGCAAGTGCTTCAACATGATACAATGGCTTACTGGGTGGCCAGCCCCCTTGCATTGCATCAATGCTTGGGTGGCAATCGACTTCAGTGCAATAAACTTTGTGCCCCTAAATGTTCCGTCCGCTGTTATCAAGAGTTTTGCTTGTGCCGCTATGATCCGTTCTGCTAGTGCGTTTGCTGAGAATCCTGCAAATACAACAACGTGGACCGCACCAATCCGCGCACAACTTAACATAGCTACTATCGCCTCTATGGTATTTGGCATATAAATGGCTACCCGGTCTCCCTTTTTTATCCCTAGACCTTTTAAAACATTGGCACATTTACAAATAGCCTTTAGCAGGGCTTGGTAGGTGATTTGCTTTTGTTCACCTGGCTCATTTCCTTCCCAATAATAGGCAATCTTATCTCCATAGCCATCCTGAATCGTTTTGTCTACCAGGTTATAACAAATGTTGGTAGTAGCCCCTTCCATCCATTTTATAAAAATATTTCCTTTGTTTAAGTCAAAATTGTAGTTAAGGAATGGACCTGCCGGTTTGGTTTTCCAAAAAAAATCTGTAGCTATTTTTTCCCAAAACTTTACCGGATCTTTAATCGAAGCGTTATATATTTCTAGATATTCATCCAACGATGCAATATAGGCTCTTTTTTGAATGGCATCAGAAGGAAGGTAGATTGGTTTTGAATCTGTTGTAGGGCTTTTCATACTTTAAAAATTCTTCTATCGATGTGTAAAGTAGTCAATCCAAATTAAGGTAATAAAATGATTGATTGTTGTTTTTTCAGTCCACTATAATTTTAAAGAATGGCTATAGTAGCCAGTAGATTTCTTGCTGCAAGGA
The DNA here is from genome assembly GCF_050864855.1 of Candidatus Cardinium hertigii. Taxonomy (GTDB): domain Bacteria; phylum Bacteroidota; class Bacteroidia; order Cytophagales; family Amoebophilaceae; genus Cardinium; species Cardinium hertigii_C. The sequence goes on along the minus strand of NZ_JBOZWW010000058.1, from coordinate 7,686 downwards.
CACTATGCAAATCTGCAGTAATCGTCAGGATCAAGTTTTGTCCCGTTTTTTTTAATTGACAATGCGTTGGACGTTCTTGTATATAGTGCATAATACTTTCCCATGTATTCAAATTTCTTTTTTGAAAATCAACTCCTAAGTAGCAATGTAGAGATTGGCCTTTGAATAAAATTTTTTGAAAGCCAATTCGTTCTGCTTCCCATCGCAGTTGTATCGTTTCCAATAGGGTCTCTGTAGGGCTAGGCAATGGACCAAATCTATCGATTAACTCTTCTTTAAATTCGGTTAATTGATCGATATTTTTAAGTTCATTCAGCCTAGTGTAAAGTGTGATCCGTTGGGTGGTACTAGCGACATATTCAGGTGGTAAGTGTGCTTCACAGTCTGTTTCAACGGAGCATTCGTTGTATAGCTTTTTGGTTTCTTGGGGAAACAATGTTTTAAAATCACTATGTTTCACCTCTTCTACCGTTTCTTTTAATATTTTACAATAGGTATCGAAACCAATATCTGCTATAAAGCCACTTTGTGCTGCACCCAATAAGTCCCCTGCGCCACGTATGTCTAGATCCTTCATAGCCACTTTAAAGCCATCTCCTAATGCAGAATATTCTTCTAATGCAGCCAGTCGTAGTTTTGCTTCTGGCGTAAGGGTTGTATCTTCTGGAATCAATAAATGGCAAAAAGCTTGCACATTAGAACGACCTACTCTTCCACGCATTTGATGTAAATCAGCAAGACCAAAAAGATGGCTATCATTGATGATAATGGTATTCACGTTAGGTATATCCATTCCAGATTCTATAATATTGGTAGCTATTAGTATGTCGTAACGGCCTACCATAAACTGTAGTATTTTTTCCTCTAGCATCGATCCGGCCATTTGACCATGGGCTATACAGATGCGTGCGGTCGGCAGTAAGTCTGATAAATTTTGCGCTATAGTTTGGATATTGCTTACCCTATTGTGCACAAAAAAAATTTGTCCTCCACGGGCCATTTCATCTTCTATGGCTTCTTGAATGATTTTAAAATCGAAGCGGTGTACCTTTGTTTGGATAGCTAGTCTATGGTTAGGAGGCGTACTCAGTATACTTAAATCTCTAGCGCCCATCAGTGAAAAATGAAGGGTGCGTGGAATAGGTGTAGCCGTTAAAGTGAGGGTGTCTACATTCAAGCGGATTTTTTTCAATTTTTCTTTTGCACTTACACCAAATTTTTGTTCTTCGTCGATAATCAACAACCCTAAATCTTTAAATTGTACACTATTCGTCAGCAGTTTGTGTGTACCAATAAGAATATCCACCTTTCCAGAAGCAGTATCGGCAACCGTTTGCTGAATTTCTTGTTTCGTTTTAAACCGGTTGATGTAACCAACGTGAACGGGTAAATTGGAGAGTCTATTGATAAAAGAGTTATAGTGTTGTAGTGCTAAAATAGTAGTGGGCACCAGTACAGCCACTTGCTTGCCATTTGCTGCGGCTTTAAAAGCCGCACGAATGGCTATTTCTGTTTTGCCAAATCCTACATCGCCACACACCAGTCGATCCATAGGAGTGGGGCGTTCCATGTCTTGCTTCACTGCATCAATGGCTATGGCTTGATCGGGCGTTTCTTCATAACAGAAAGAAGCCGCTAGTGCACCATCTAGTAGCGTATCTTTCCCAAAAGCAAACCCTTTCGTTTTTTTTCGTTCTGCATAGAGTGTAATGAGTTCTTTGGCAATGTCTTTGATCTGTTTTTTAACACTGTTTTTTTTACGTTGCCAGGCAGAAGTCCCTAATGTATGCATATGAGGTGTTGTGCCATCCTTGCTGCTATATTTGCTGATTTTATATAGTTCTTGTACGTTTACGTAGACCATATCATTATTTTTATAAATCAGTCGGATGGCTTCTTGCTTCTGTGTATGGATGTTTAATGCATGTAATCCAGAAAATCGGCCAATGCCATAGTCACTATGTACCACATAGTCACCAATTTCTAGTTTTCTGCATGCATCGGTTAGTAAAGTTTCCGTTGTAGTAGGGGGGATGGGTGGTTGGTACCTATAGTATCTATTAAAAATTTGATGATCACTATAGCAGACTATTTGGGCTGTATGGTCTATATATCCTTCCCGTAAACTGAGCAGCAATGGTGTAAAAGTTGCTTTTTCTTCCAAAATAGACTTTAATCGTGCAAGTTGTCCTGCAGAAGCCGCTGTAATACATACCTGGTAGCCTTGCTGATTTTTTTTATTGAGGTCATCTGCTAGAAGGTTAAATTTTTGTTGAAAAATAGGTTGTTGTGCAGCATCGTAGTGTAGTATAAGATCGTTATCTGCCGCAACAGATGCGACCGACCCAAATAAAATTTGATGAAAGGGTAGAATAGATGCTGTAAAACTTTCTATGGTTTCTAGGGTATGGGAGGGGACTGATGCAGTATTGGGGCCAGATAGTTGTTCCCATATTTTTGCTTTGTTTTTTAGCCAAATGGCGCTACCTACTGGTAGACAAGCTGAAAAGGAAGTGTAGCGCAATGGTTTTTCCATTGTAGTTTCTGGGTTGGATACAATCGTTGCCACATCGGTTTGTTTAAAAGATTTTTGGTCTTTGGGATCAAAAATACGGATGGTAGAAACTTGATCTCCCCATAGTTCTATTCGATAAGGAAATGATTGGTTGAGGCTATATATATCAATAATGCCGCCACGTATTGCAAATTGACCTGTCTGGTAAACAAAATCTACTTTTATAAATCCTTTTTGTTTCAGTATGCTTTCCAAGCTTTGAATAGACAGGGTTTGATCTACTTGTATATTGTAAGACATAGTGGCCACTAGGGATGGGTCTAAGATCTTTTCCAGCAGCGCGGCTATATGTGTGACGACCAATGGCGCAGATTTGCTTTCGTTTATAGCATGTATGATGGCCGATCGTTTGTGTTGAATGGTTTGCTTATCGTTGTGTTCTTCTAAACTGGGTAAGCGGAGCACAGAGCAGCTGGGCAATAGCTGGTTTAGGTCTCCATACATAGCCAGTGCTGCTTCTTTGTTTTCAACTACCACTAATTGTACATGGCCACAACTTTGTTGCAGTGCGGCAATCAATACAGCGTCTAAGCTACCCTGGATACCATTCAGATGAAAGACTTTGTTTTTTGGATCTTCTTTTAGGTAGTCCGTAAGCTTGGTGACTATTTCTTTTTTTTTGTATAGTACTATAAAATCGTTGAGCTGCAAGATTAAAATAAAAATTAATAAACGTAGAACAGTTGTTGTATATCAGCCATTTAAAATGTCTCCTATTGGTACGATTGGGCTGCAAAATAGCATGCATACACTTTATAGATTGTGCCTCATGCAAAGCTACAAATACTTTTTTAAAAAGCGTGTTGCTTTTTTATGCTTCAAGCTAAAGCCAAATATTATTTTCAAAAAAACACTATAAGAAGCACAGAAAGGAAAGAATCCATTAGAAATGTTTGGGAAAATAGAAACTTGGCTTTGGATAAACTAAACTCTAGCTGTATTACGATATTATGATAGTAAGTATGGGATGTTATATTTTCTTTACTAACTTGAGACCGTTATAATAGATTTGTTAAGTCCTAGGATAAAAAAGTTGGATTACAATTTATTAGATGGTTAACTTATATCGATAGCCTAAAAAATTAGAAAAAATAATAGTAAACATCTATTACAACGGTCTTATATTGTAGATTCGCTTCCATTAGGCCTTCTTAGAGGTTGTTCAAATTAAGTGTATCGATTTATGGGTCCATTTCTTATGATGATATTATCTAGCAAACAAATATAAATATATTTGTTTGCTAGTCAAAATATTTCTTTGTTAGTAGCTTCTATTAGCTTTTGTAAATTAGTTTAACGAGCTGTTTTACAACTTTTTCGTGACCTTTTGAGTATGCAATATCCAGTCCCCTAAGAATGTCTTCTTGTTGTAGATTTATATTAATATTATGGTGTCTACATAGCGCTTCAACAACTTTTTCTTCACCATAAAAGCATGCAATATACAGTGCGCTAGAAAGATCTTCCGGTTCTATGTTTACATAAATATCATGGGCGTTAAGTAGCTTTGCAATAACTTTTTCATAACCTTGAAATGCTGCAATATTCATTGCAGTCAAACTGTCTTTTTGTTGTAGATTTATATTAATATTATCGTATTTAAGTAGCTGTTCTACAACTTTTTCATGACCATAGAAGCATGCAGTATAGAGTGCCGTATTACCGTATTTTGTTTGATGATTTACATTAATATTATCGTATTTAAGTAGCTGTTCTACAACTTTTTCATGGCCTTTTTTGGATGCAATATGGAGTGCGGTATCACCATTTTCTGTTTGTTGATTTACATCAATATTATGGTGTTTACGTAGCTGTTCTACAACTTTTTCATGTCCATTTTCGGATGCAATATGGAGTGCGGTATCACCATTTTCTGTTTGATGATTTACATTAATATTATCGTTTTTAATTAGCTGCTCTACAACTTTTTCATGGCCTTTTTTGGATGCAACATAAAGTGCAGTACAACCATTTTCTGTTTGTTGATTTACATCAATATTATGGTGTTTACGTAGCTGCTCTACAACTTTTTCATGGCCTTTTTTGGATGCAATATAGAGTGCCGTAAAACCGTCTTCTGTTTGATGATTTACATCAATATTATCGTTTTTAATTAGCTGTTCTACAACTTTTTCATGTCCATTTTCGGATGCAAGATACAGTGCGGTATAATCTTTACTATCTTTTGAATTAATTTGGGGGTTATTTTCTAAATGTCTTAATAAGTATTTCACTACTTCTAAATTACCAGTTTCAGACGCTTTATGAAGCATGGTACGTCTTGTATTGTCTTGATAATTTATTATATTAAAACTTAATCCACCATTTATGATATTAACGGAAACTTGTGCGTCAAGTTGAATCATATTTGAAATAAATAATATAGGATCATCGTTGCCTAATGGTTTAGCTGCGAGACTCTGTAAAGTTGGAAAGTTTTGGATTCTCTGCTGAGCACCCTAATCATTTAAGCTATATCTACTGGAAAAGTTAGCACAACCAGTAGTAAGTACTAAAGATGATCCTATACCTAATCCGGAAATTAATTTGTAAATTACAATATTTTTTATATCTTTTTTATGAATAAACATGCAAATAAGTATTAATAAAATTTTAATAGGTTAAAACAAAAAATATGTTTTCATAAACATAAAGGGTATATTTATTCAAAACTCAGTCTAATCAAAAAAATACTTTTGCAAAGTTCATAAAATATTTATCAAAAACAAAATAAAATAAATATTTATTCTATTGATAAATAAATATTTTTGATCTATTTTATACATAAAAATTTATTTTTATATACAATTTAACTTAAAAATTTTTACTAAACTTTTTAACTTTAATAAATAAATTATATTAATTATATAAAAATTTTTTATATAATTAATATAATTTTTTTTTATATTTAATGTTTATTTTGTTAAAACAATGATATAAAATGGAAAAAAATAAGCTTGGTTTTTTTAATTCATCAGGAAAGGCTAAAATAATGTTAGCGTGATGAAAAGAAGATTGAATATTCAGCTAGTTATGGTCCAAGTATGTCATAATGGTTAAAACGCCTTAAAATTGGTAACCTCTGTTTTTAGAAAATCCCTACTTAGCATTTGATCCATACAAGGTTGTTAAGATTTATAAAGATCAGATACGTATCCTTAAAGATCAAAATGATACCCTAATCTAAGACCTATAGGTAATAGGACAGGTTAGAGAGACTCGCCATTGGAAAATGCTAAAGCGCTTGGACTTATTACTTAAAAAAAGTCTTATTGCATCCAATCTTAGAAATGAATCAAATAAAAAACGTTGATAACGTGCATTATTATATCTGAATCGTTTTTTTATTTTACTATATCATCAATAGCATAATATATTTCAACTAATTTTGATAGATTTAATAAGAGGTTTCTTTGGTTTTTATGGTTATTTTTCAATCCCACAAATTTAAAACACAAAAGAGCTTTTTATACTCTTTTCTTAATTTTTAATCCGAAACGTTGCGGACTTTTTCCAGCTCTTTAAATTAAAATAAGATTATTTAATACAAACGTACGACTGACGTTATTAATAACCGTAAAATTTTTCCTAATGACCAATCTGCATTAAAAGTGGTATATTTAGCCATACAGAAGGCATCGGAAAAGTGGACTATGGCTTTGCATGATTGGAGAGCCGCTATGAATCGATTCGCTATCGAATTTGAAGAAAGATTCTACTAAAAAACGGCACTTACACAAAATCATTTACAGGCTCAACTTTTATTTACAAACTCCATATTTTCAAAAGACCCGCTTATGGATATCGTTAATAATGGAACTTGTAGAAGCTGAAGGTATAGTGGACCGAAAAAACTGGACAAAGAATTATAGACTTTGTTTCCGTGATATTTCGCCTATAGGGTATTGATTTTTTAAATGTGTAATATATACATTCATAGGTTTTTGATATTTAATGCTGGAATGAAATCTGTTGTAATTGTATTTATGCATGTAATCTTTAATTCCCTGTCGTACGTTTGTATTATAAAGTTATTTTTAATTTAAAGAGCTGGAATAAGGTCGCTTCCCTGTTGGTATTAAATACCGTCTTAAACGTTCCATCCCCAGCTTTTTTCATCTTAAAACTGAATAGTTCGCCGGCCATTAAAGCCCGTGTTATGCGACGATAGTTAAAAAGATGAATCAATTTAATACAAACATCTAATAATATGCAATATATAGGCATCGATATAGCAAAGAATAGTTTTGTAGTTGCTTTCCCTAAAGGTAAAGGATATATTACGTCTACATATAAGAATGATAGGAATGGCATTACAATCTTTTTAGGTCAACTTGATAAATCATTGCATCACTGTGTGTTAGAAGCCACTGGAAATTATGATGCTTTATTAGTAGAGATGCTTCTAGAATCTGACCTATCTGTTTCAGTTATTAACCCTAAGCAAATCAAACACTTTTCTAAAGTAATGCTATCTGTAACAAAAACTGATAAGGTAGATGCTCAACTTATTGCGCTGTATGGATCAAAGATGGAGCCTAAACCCTATAAAATGGCTTCAGCAAGTATACAAGCCTTAAAGCAACAAAAAACACTTCTTGCTCAACTCAAAAAGCAACTTACCATGTCCTATAATTTGCTAGAGTCTTTTAACGTATTGCCTAAAGTAGATGATTTAGCACTAAAAATGCTGAATCAAAATATAGATTATCTGGAAGAGCAAATAGCACGATTAGAGGAAGAAAACTATAAAGAGCTCTATGAACGCATTAGTTCTATTAAAGGGATTGGTGATAGAACTACCATGGAACTTATTGTTTCCACTGGTGGAGGTAAACACTTTCAAACGGCTAAACAGTTCTCTAAATACGTTGGGTTAGCTCCTATTTAGTCGGTCCTGAAATACTGTATAATTATTTGTTAATCAGCAAATAAATGGTTAAATTTGTATTGGTTAATAACCAGTTTTAGAGTTGTTTTGTATAAAAAGCTTGCAAAATAAGGATGAAATCTAAGAAAATAAATAATAGCCTTGAGCGTTTGTTTGAGCAACGCTTATCTAGTTTTCTTAACCCGAAACATCCTTTATTCCAGTTATCTGATTCGATTAC
>NZ_JBOZWW010000008.1:0-37029 GCF_050864855.1 Candidatus Cardinium hertigii | reverse complement strand
AAGGTATTGTTCCTGTTATCCCTTCCAAGAAAAACAGAAAAACAAAACGTTATTTTGACAAGAATTTATATAAATTCCGACATCTTATTGAGAATATGTTTCTCAAAATTAAGCAATGGAGAGGAATCTCCACTAGGTATGCAAAGAACACAGCATCCTTCTTGGCAGCTGTCCAAATTAGATGTATCCATTTATGGGCTAACTTTTTATGACGACACTATCTAGAAGCATCTCTACTAATAAAGAACCATACTTGCCACTGGCTTCTAACACACAGTGATGCAATGATTTATCAAGTTGACCCAAAAAGATCTCAATGTCAATACGATCATTCTTATATGTACATGTAGTATATCCTTGATCTTTAGGGAAAGCAGCTACAAAACTACTTTTTGCTATATCGATACCTATATATTCCATATTGTTAGATATTTATATTAAATTAATTCATCTTTTTAACTATCGTCGCATAACACGGGCTTTAATGGCCGGCGAACTATTCAGTTTTTAAGATGAAAAGAGCTGGGGACTGAACGTTTCGGACAGTATCTAGTACTAATTACGTTGCGGACTTTTTCCAGCTCTTTAAATTAAAATAAGATTATTTAATACAAACGTACGACACATTTCTTGATTAATAACTTCTAAAAGCTCTTTAAACTGTGTTTTACAATCTAACCCATAGAAATCTGCCCACATTCTGAAGGCATCTCCCTGGTGGCCTGTGTTGAAAGATTTAAACTTCCATGTGCCTTTATCCTGATAGATAGACATAGAAGGCCTATCATCTTTTTCAGAGAATATAGATTTGTAATTTTTTTTTCTTACATTTGAATTAAATGTAGGAACCAAATGGCGGATAAGGTATTCCTCTCCTCCAGCCTTTTCAAGGACTTTTTCTTTTGTAATCATAAGGATTTTTGTTTAATCCCTTGAAAGGCTATTCCTTACATCTAATCCGGTGTCCAACCAAAATAAAATAAGAAATAGCCTTCTTCTGGAGGCTATTTCTTATTTTTATATACTCCTTATTTTTATCGCATTATAGTTATTAAAGTTGGGTTGTCTAAGCAAACTTTATTTACCCAATATAAATGAGGCAATTTAGTTTTTGCCAATACATTCTTTTTAACCAAATCAATAATTCCAGAAAGATATGCTGTTCTAGATGTATACCCGACAAATTTGTTAAAATCATCTAAATCAAATAAGAATTTTTCCTCTAAGTAAATCTTTTTATGCATCATATATCTTATAATATTTTGAGCAGATTTAGAAAGACCTAAAATAAATTCCATATCTATAACAGTCCCTATTTTCTTACCAAAAAAAGGGTTTTCTGTGAATTCCTCAAAATTTTTTATTCCTCTACTAGACATAACGCTAATATATATTATTTCTATATAAAACAAAAATAATATCATTTAATTTAACAAATTGTCATCATAGTAAATAACATGACTTTTACTTTATGTATAACCTAATAAGACTACAAACTGGTATATAATAGATATATAAGTTGACAGATAGTTGAAGGTTAATTGAAGGATTAAATTATATATCTATCAACCCATAAAAAATTGATTATCAATATATTATTGTAATAGTTGACAGGTTGACAGATAGTATACATAAACTATATATATGCATATATAATTATATATATACATAAGTATGTGTATAATCTCATTAAAAACTTTTATATATAACATTATTATCTGTCAACCCTTCAACCTTCTATATAGATATATTCGTTTTCAACGATAAAAATATTATTATTAGGTTGACAGATATATAATTTAATCCTTGAACCATCTGTCAACCCTTCAACCTATTTAAAATTAATTTTATATTTTGATAACCAAAACAATAAATATATTATTAATCAATTTTCATCCTACTCCCCCCATTTTTATAAAACCAGCCCTAAAAACCATATGATACTGATTATAAATTATTTATATATTTTGTATGTATATAAAGTCTTATTTTTTCAACCGACACTTAGTTTAGACACATACAAAACTAATATAACACTGATTATGAACTATTTCATATGTGTCTAGAAGCTATTTTTAACAAACGCGACAAAAACACACTTCAAAAAGTACTTATAACACTGATTATGAATTATTTCATATGTGTCCAGAAGCATTTTTAACAAAAAATAGCAAAAAGACACTTCATAAAAACTATATAACACTGATTTTGATATATTTATATATCTATGATGTGTCATTTTACCCCAAAAAGACACATATAGACACTTCAGACACATATAAATATTTGATATTCAGTCTAATAAAAGTACAACAAGTCTATTTTGATGTATTTACTACCAAAAGACACATATCCCCCTACCAATCCATAGATATTTCTAGCCCCATAACAGTAGGTTCCTTGCTTTGCTGCTTACGCAACTCATGTTCCTGCCCAGTACGCACCAGCTCTTTTTGGAGTACTTTAAGCATATCTTGATTACCCAATATGGATAACAACTCTTGACTCCAGTCTTTAGAACCAGGAGGAATAGAAGATTTACAAACCGAGACCGTTGCGATAGATAGTTATTGTAATTTTTGATAAGGTTGTAGTTGTATTTTTAGTAGTTTTTATGTTAAGGATGCATAAATTTAGTTATTTAGTGATTTTCAAGTTAATCTTTGTATATTTTAGATATACCATCCCCCTAAAAACCCTTTAAAATGATATTTGGAGCTCTATATAAATTATAGGCTATAGATTCCATAACATGTTGCGTATGCGTTTTATCAAGGCCTATATACCTAGTCCCTGCACTACGGAACCACCTCTTAATACTTCCAAATACCCTTTCTACTTTATATCGCGTCTTAGATACCAATTTATTAAACCGTTTAGCAGCAGGTGATAAAGGATGATTTCTACTACCTTTCTTTTGAATAGCTGATTTTAATTTCTTGTCTTTTAGTAAAGTTTCGTTGGGCAAACCGCTATAGCCTTTATCTCCATAGAGCCTGCTTCCTGCTTTTAGTGATACTTTATCCAATAATATAGGTAAATGGGCACCATCATGACTAGATGCTTTTGTAGTAGTGACTGCCAGAACTAAACCTTCTTTACTTTCTACAAGGACATGTCGTTTATACCCATAGTAAAGATTATGACCTTTTTTGGTCCAACTAGCTTCTGGATCTACCCCTTTTTGGTAACTCTGGGATACCTATATAGTACCATCCTCACGCAAATCATAGCTCTTTTTACCTTTGGGACATCTAGGAGTAGGGGTGATAGAGGCGTCAACAACTGCACCATGCTGAACCAATACACCATGGTTAGATAGTTGATCATTTATAATTTTTAACAATCTATCTAAAGCTTTTTTTTCTATAAGCGCAGTCCTAAATCTGCTTAATACACTATGATCTGGAACAGAATTATCCATCGATATACCACAAAATCTGCTAAAAGTAATACGATCATTTACTTCTTCTTCGACTTGGTAATCGCTCAGTTCATACCACTGCTCAAGCAATAGCATTTTAAACAAAAGAAGCGGGCTATAAGCAGGCTTGCCTGATAAACGTAAACCTTTAGGATAATACATACGCAGTTCTTTTTCTACTAATGACCAGTTAATCAAATTATTTATTTGATCAAAAAACGTATGCTTGCATTTACGCCGACTAGCTGATATATCTGATAAACTTAACTGACCACTTACTTTTATTGACATAATAATATCATAAAATTTTTATTACAAAACCTAAACAATAAATACAAGTTAAGCTTTTAATAAAATTAACAATTACTTTCTTATCCTAAAGTCTAAAAACCTATTGCAACGGTCTCAAACCATTTGTTGCACACCAGCCAGTTCACTTACTACTTTATCCATTTGCCTACCAGCCCGATCATTATCAAAAGCAAGCGTTACGGACAACCCATGGGACTTAGCATTAGCCAAAACAGTCTCTAATTCTTTTTTGATGCCTTCTGATAAACTACCGCAAGTAGAAATATACATCGTACTACCGTCATCCTTATGAATTTGTTTATGGCTTAAAGCGTCTATAGGGCTTTCTGTGACCACAATAGCCTTTACAGATTTGGATCAACTAAGACAGATAAACCCCTAGGAAGCCTTTTTGGAAGTATTTAGCACTATTCACAAAACCATCCTCAGAGATGCTTCCTTTGGAGTCAAACCCGTAGCTAATCGTACTACACATAACACCTTTCCCAGGATGATCTAAATCCTTGTATAAGGCAAAAACAGCTTGATCCCCTACTTTGGCACTTGGATAATGCTCGTAAGTAGAACGCTCAATACCCCTACAATGGAGATAATTAGTCGGTCCTGAAATACTGTATAATTATTTGTTAATCAGCAAATAAATGGTTAAATTTGTATTGGTTAATAACCAGTTTTAGAGTTGTTTTGTATAAAAAGCTTGCAAAATAAGGATGAAATCTAAGAAAATAAATAATAGCCTTGAGCGTTTGTTTGAGCAACGCTTATCTAGTTTTCTTAACCCGAAACATCCTTTATTCCAGTTATCTGATTCGATTCCTTGGCACTCCTTAGCATCAGATTTAGACCGCGGTTTTAGCTATGGACCTGGTCAACCTCCTTTGCCTATTCGTTTAATTATAGGTCTTCTCATTATCAGTCATATGTATAATATTTCTGATGAACAAGTAGTGGTTAGATGGGTAGAAAACCCTTATTGGCAATACTTTTGTGGATATGATTATTTTCAGTTTAAGGTGCCTTGTAACCCCAGTTCATTGACCCGTTGGCGCCATAGATTAGGTCAAGAAGGTCTCAATAAAATCTTATCTATGACTATAGACTTATCGCTAAAAAAAAAAGTAGTGACCCGAAAAGAACTTGAAAAAGTTATAGCTGATACTACTGTAATGGAGAAAAATATCCGTTACCCAACTGACTCTTCTTTGCTTAATAAAGCCAGAGAAAAACTGGTCAGTATAGCCAAGAAAACAGGTATTAAACTGCGTCAAACTTATCAGCGGTTAGGTCTATCTATTAAACGTAAAGTTGATAGGTATGCTCATGCCAAACAGTATAAACGTTTATCCAAGGGCGTTAAAACATTAAAAACCTATCTTGGTCGGGTAATAAGAGATGTAGAACGTTCTATAGCATCCTGTGATGATCTAATACGCAACCAATTTACGCGCCTACTATCTATAAGTAAAAAACTTATAAATCAATCAAAAAATAGTAAAGATAAAGTTTATAGTATCCATGAACCCTCGGTCTACTGTGTGAGTAAAGGTAAGTCTAGAAATCCTTATGAGTATGGTTGTAAAGTACAATTTACATTGACCCATAAAAAAGGTTTAATTGTTTCTACAGAAGCGATACATCCTAATGCTTATGATGGCCATACTTTAGAGAAGAGTTTATTACAAGCCGAGCAATTATCTGGTACCAAGGTAAAATATGCTTTCGTAGATAAAGCCTATAGAGGTCATAATATTCCTGTTAATGAATGTGATATATTTATAAGTGGTTCTAAAAGGGGTATAACCCCTGCTCTAAAAAAAGCTATAAAAAGAAGATCTTCTATTGAACCGCATATCGGTCATATGAAAGCCGATGGTAAATTATCCGTTAACTATTTGAAAGGTATTTTAGGAGATAAACTTAACGTTATTTTATGTGCTATTGCTCATAACCTACGACTGATTACAAGAAAATTATTCTTAATACCCTCACAGTCAAATAAATTAAAACCTATATAATTAAAATTCTTAATCCAAAACCAGTTATACCTATATCTTGGGTAAGAAAAATAGAGCGCCTGATAAACCATATATATTATAAAGAAATATCCATTCAATAAATTTATTCAAAAATAATATTTCAGGGCCGACTAATTAAAGCAAAAAAATGGAGTTAATTGTTTAAATGTAACAAAAATAAGGACAAAAAAGATTGACGCTCTTTATATAAAAATTCATCTTGGATTGAGGTTAATAGTTCCAACTTATATATTTTTTTCGTAAGATTGATAAATGACTTTAACTATTAGGCATACTTTATCTACTATTGTAGATATGTTCTTTATGGCATACTAGAGAATTTTTAAAATTACTACATTACTCACAGCAGTCATATGTTAAATAGAAGCGCCGGGAAAATCAATCGATTTTTTTTACATTATTTTTTATTGTATGCTATATTTGCAACCTGTTTTGCCTGCTTCAGCTGTAATGGTGTACGAACCGAGCTTATACCTAAACGAAACCCAATTTTAGGTAAGTTATCTGAAAAAGGGAAAACAAAGTACATAGAACTACTTGGAATCAATGATGATGCGGGAAAGCAAAAAATAGAAAAAGCTATTTGTAACATTAAAACGAGAGATGATTTAGAAAATTTTATAAACAACAATCTTGAAAATCATAGAAGCTATAATAGATTACTGAAGTTTCTACCCAAACCCGAACGACCTTCATTTCAAACATATTTTAATAAAGCTGACCTAAATGGACAAGCAAAGCTTATCAAGCAAAACGAAAAGCTATTGCAGCAGATTCAACTTACCTCGATCGAATGTCAACAACACTATATCGACTTGCTTGAGATCGTATCAAACCAAAAAGCTATTGAGTTAAAAAATAAAATTCTGGATGCTACTAAACCAGAAGAGATCAAACAACTGATTATATCCACCCTTCCTAATCCATTTCATAAACTGAATGATCATGAAAAAGCAAGCTTATCCCAACTGCCAGATCATGACCGACAAGAAATTCTAAAATCTATTCACTGCAATAGTCAAAAAGATGGTGTAGTGCACCATCATCCGGGTGCGTTAATTAAACAAAAAGAACAAGCACAACCAAAAAAAGATAAAGTGGTATCAGCAGATGGCTGGGGGCCTAAACTATCATTAGAAGGTGAAGAAAGAAAGCAATTTTTATTCTCCATTATGGAATTTTCTCAAGCAGATCAAAATTCCTTAAAAGAGCTTTTCGATAAAGTAAAACGGGATAGCATTGACAATTTTTTATCTGTTTACCATACAGGATTTAACAAACAAGAACGCATCGAACTTTTGGGAACCATCATTTACCTTTACAAAGGTTGGCCAACACTTACCATTAAATTGTGTAATGCACCTTCGTCATTGTCTTGGTTCGATAAATTTGGTTTATTTAAAAAAACCCAAAAGTATCAATTGAACCTATTAACTAAACTTGATGCACTATTACAAGAATAATATATTTTAACCATGAAAAAAATTGCAATTAATGGATTCGGTCGTATTGGTCGATTGGCTTTACGTACGATCTTAGGTTGTAATGATTTAGAGGTAGTAGGAATTAATGACCTAGCCAATAGTACAACTTTAGCTCATTTATTTAAATATGACTCCCACTATGGCCCTTTCAAAGGTGAGGTTACATGTGATGCTTCGAGCATTACCATATGCAAACAATACATTCAGGTCTATTCCTGTCCCGATCCATCTGTGTTGCCTTGGGCGAAACTAGGTGTAGATGTAGTCATAGAAGCTAGCGGTCATTTTTTAGATAAAAAGGGGGCGACCAGCCATTTGACAGCAGGTGCCAAACAAGTAGTGCTTTCAGCACCTGCTAAGGATCAAACCATTCCTACTATTGTACTGGGTATAAATGATGATATTTTAAGAACAAAACCAGTTATTTTATCTAATGCTTCCTGTACCACCAATTGTTTGGCACCAGTTGCTAAAGTATTAGATGAGCATTTTAGTATAGAACAAGGGGTCATTAATACGATTCATGCCTATACAGCTGATCAATCCCTACAAGATGCACCGCATAATGATTTAAGAAGAGCAAGAGCAGCTGCACTATCTATTATTCCTACCTCTACAGGAGCTGCCAAGGCAATAGGACTGGTAATGCCTCATTTAGCAGGCAAATTAGATGGAATTGCGATGAGAGTTCCTGTTTCAAATGGTTCAGTAGTAGACTTTACTGCACTATTAAAAAAAGAGACTACTAAGGAAGCTTTAAATCAGACCATGTATGAAGCAGCCCAAGGTCCACTTAAACATATACTGGCCTATACGGAAGATCCAATTGTTTCTGTAGATGTAATAGGCAGCACCCACTCTTCCATTTTTGATGGAAAGTTAACCTACGTTAATGGAAAATTGGTAAAAGTAATTAGTTGGTATGACAACGAAGGAAGTTACGCCCATCGACTGATAGACATTATACGATTGCTCTAATCGTCTAAATGATAAAAACAAGGTTATATTAGTTCTGCTTTTTACACAATGATTAAAACCATTTACTGAAAGCTTTTGGGAATTGGTTGCGTTAATTTTTGTTTATTACTATAAAACTTAAACTTACTAAGGTATAGGATATATCAAAAAAAAATTAGGTACAGAAATCAAAAAAAATATTGTAAAGAAGGCTACCCAACCATAGGGCCAATAAGAATAAGAAGTTTTACTTACTTACTTACTTACTTACTTACTTACGAAAGTACTTATCTCTTACGTAATGAAACAATAAATAATTCATTGCTATCATGTATAGTACTATAAAAATCAAAAAACCAGTTTTAAATGATACCATAAATCAAAAATAATAAAGTAATGAATTAAAGCCAAGAACAATTTCAATCTACAATTATTATTGAAACAATCCAAATATTCTACTACATATCTAGACTAGATACCCTTTATATGAGCCATTTTTCTTATTTGAAACGACATGATTTTTATATAGCATATTGTATGAGCTATTTTTTGATACCTGTTTAACCTAGATAAGCTTTTGTTGTTTTAAACGATTCCATTCTTGAATAAATAAACCCTTTCTTAGCGCATTATCTGAAATAATAATCTCTTTTAGATGACATGCTTTAATAATCACTTTAATAAGGACAGCGGATAATGGAATTAGCTTCAAAAAAACAGGTTCAATAGGAAGCTGTTTTTGCCAAATATCTACAGGAGTAGTTCGTATAATTTCATAAATTTTAAAAAACTGCTCGGCAGATATTTTTTTCACACTACTATTTGTTGCAATAGCTGAAGAACCATAGCAACAGGTATATAACATTAGTAATGTACGAAAAGCACCAGAACTTCCAACAAGTTGACTGGGTCTATACAGCTTATTTTTAACAAAAAGAGGTTCCAAAGCAGTGCAATAATAGTCTTCTAAAAACGCTACTTGAAGGGGCGTAATAGGCGCAGTATAGGGAAATTCAGCAGCCACACGACGTATACCCAATTTAAAACTTCTTGCCCACAACGATTGTAGATGGTCAAAAATAATACACTCTACACTCCCGCCGCCTATATCAACAATTAAGCCATTCCTATCTGTTAATCTAAAAGAAGAACTCACACCCTGATAAATTAACATAGCTTCGTCTATACCAGAAATAACTTCTACTTCAATATCAGTTTCAAAACAAATTGCTTTAATGACTTCAGCTGCATTAGTTGCATCACGCAAGAGGCTTGTAGCCTTGGTAACCACAAAGTGTACACCCTCTGCATCCAACTTTTTTCTAATGGCTACCATTGTATCTACAATATTTTTTTGTTCTTCTAATGAGATATGAGTAGCATCTAGGGGTTCTTGAGCCATAGCTCTTATAATTTTTTCTTGGTAAAGTACGGTATACTTTTCTCGATCAACTTCCCCTACTAAAACATTTATAACATTAGTACCCAGATCAATAACAGCTAATTTTGACATAATAATTACCATTAAAAAGCTGTTTTATTGCTTATTTTTTTTAATACCATAACACTAAATAACTATTTTCTTTTCAAGGAATGAGATACTCCATTTTAGATACAATGTTACATCGAGCATTAGTTTGTTTACTATTCTACCATAACCTGGAACATAATAGTTCAATACCTGACGATCATTATTATTTTCGGTCGAATGCAAAAGATGGCCTATGCCAAGCCCCATTCCTCCATAAAGTTGAGAGACCAATCTACACTCAGAACCTCCAACCAACTGCATCCAACCTGCTATATTGAACTGGTTCGAACCAGTTCGTCCGTCATTAAAAGTTGTAATAACATCAAATCGGCTATGTCCATAACCAATACCACAATAAGCATTGGTAATCGGATTGGGGTGCATTACATATAGTAGCGCTACTAAACCATAGTATCCATTTGAGTTATAATTACAATCTTTTTCTTGCAGCTGATAAGATTGATAGGCTGCATCAATGGAGAACTGTATTGGACCAATAGAATGGCAATCAACCCCTACTCCATAGCTTTTTTTTGGACTTTTCCACACATTTTGTAGCCATTCAAACCAATTTACCCTTATGCCAACATGCTGTAAAATAGGCGTATAATTGGCGACGTGGATGGTTTTAGCAACCAAAGAATATCGTAAAAGATCCATAACATTTCTATGTGCCACCTTGACCAAGGGATATTCCTCTTTTTCTATCTGGGGACCCTCTTTTGCTGAAAACTTATTGGCAATTTCTGGATCAGCATCTGCTTGAGCCTGCTCAAAGCACAAGCCATCGATATCAACCATAGAGCTATTTTCTGGATTAACTCCAAAGACTGTAGTGCTAAAAAATGTATAGACAACGGCAATACGTAAAATCTTTATCGCTAATGCACACTTCATAGTTAAAATACCAATATTTAAATTAAATCCACAATCAGATACTAAGCTTATGCTTTAGTACAGCCATAATCCATCTGTCTTTTTGACGTATATCCTTATGTAAGGATATTTGCTTAAAATTTGCGCAGTGCAATAAATCTATAATCTTTTCACCTAATGCTTCATTAATCTCTAAACAAAGTATACCATTGAGGCACAAATGACGAACCGCACATTTAATAATTTGTCTATAGAACAGAAGTGGATCATCATCATGGACAAATAAAGCCAAATGAGGTTCATAATCTAGCACATTTGGATCCATAAAAGCCTTTTCCTGTATGGATACATAGGGGGGATTGCTCACGATTAACGACCAATTAGATGAAGGAAGTGGATCTGTTAAGATATCTGCTTCTATAAAATGGACTGCTACATCTAACTGCGCTGCATTATAGACAGCAACTGCTAACGCTTCCTTACTTATATCAAGCGCATCTACTAAAGCCGCTGGAAATTGCTTCTTAAGCGTAATAGCAATGCAACCACTACCGGTTCCTATATCTAGGATAGAGGTAGGAGGTGAAAGATAACGCATTAAAAATATTACCCATTCTTCTGTTTCTGGTCGTGGAATCAGTACAGCAGGTGTTACCTTAAAGAGATTACCCACAAAATAGGCGGCGCCAATAACGTATTGAATGGGCTCATTCTTTTTTAATCTACCCAACCCATCCAAAAGATTTTTTTGAACAGCAGGTGAAATAGTACAGAGTGGATTGAGTACATAATCTGTTAGATCAACTTTTAAATAATAGTTCAATAATTGTTGCACTATAGCACTACATTCTAGTTGGTTGGGTATAGCCAAGGCTAACGACTGGCATAATAGATCTGATAATGTACGAAGAGGCATTTCAACTACAGAAGATGGCGTGTTAAAAAGTCGATTCATTGGATTTATATACAATACAATTTGATGGATTCATGCAGTTACTGACTTTTTTATAATCAACCTACCCTACTAGCTACTTTGAAGTAGGGCAACTTAAGTAAATATAAAAAGTTAATCCATAAACTAGCATAAAAATGCAACAGGATAGACAAAACAGATGAAATAGAGATAAGCCATTTTTATACAATTATACCTACTATAATCGCCTAAAAAGGTGGGGGAAAAGCATAACCATCGTAACCGCTGATGGGAATAGCTTTGTTAGATGAAGAAGGAAACTTTTGTTCTATGCCTGTTTTATTTTTATTTAATGGTTGCACTTTTTTTCCAACCAAGTGACTGATTTAAATCAAGGCATGGCTATTGAGCCAATATAACTAAGCATATGCCATGCATAACTGCAAAAAATCAAATTTTAAATCATTGATGCAACAAAGCGATGCGTGGTTAACGGTAAAATAATACTTTCTTAAAGAAAACATGACAAAAATGTAATTAATAATGGTTGATACATTGTATTTTAGAAATTTTATCTGTATTTAGTAATGTTTTTAATACAAAATAGGCTAGTATCTGATCTAGCATCTTGTTCTTTAGATTAAAATTAACTGCATGAACAAAGTTATAATAGATGGTAGTAATTTATCAATAGATGAAGTTTATGCGATTGCTCATGAAAGGCGTGAAATTAGATTAGCTGATCATGCTGTATCTAACATCTTAGATAGCAGGCAATTTTTAGAATTGCTTATAGCAAATGGTATACCCATTTACGGCGTCACAACGGGTTATGGAGAAATGGTTTCTATTTTAATTGATAAAAAATATGAAACAGAACTCCAGCATAATTTGATTCGAAGCCATGCTGCTGGAATAGCTCCTTTTTTTTCTAAAGAGGAGTCAAGAGCCATACTATTGGCTCGAATTAATTCCCTAGCAAAAGGATATTCTGCCATTACAAAATCTTTTATAGACCGGTTGATTTTTTACTTAAACCATGATATTATTCCTGTAATACCAGAAATAGGCTCTTTAGGTGCAAGTGGAGATCTTGCACCATTGGCACACCTTGCATTAACCTTAATAGGGGAAGGATCTATTTTTGGAGCAGATGGTCAGCCAATGCCCACTAGAGACAAGCTTACTGAACTTGGGATAAAACCTTTAGATTTCAAATTCAAAGAGGGCTTAGCTACTATTAATGGTACTTCCGCCATGACTGGATTAGCTGCTTTATTGATCTACGACGCGTTTATTCAAATAAAAACTGCTGAAATTATTGCAGCACTTGTTTTAGAAAATCAAAAGGCATTAAATAGTCCATTCAGTCCACAAGGGAACAATATAGCAAGACCACACCAAGGACAAATAGACACCGCTTTTAATATTACAAACTTAATAGATGGATCAAGGTTGATTACAAATCATGAAACACTGTGTAGCAATCTACTAGAACAAAAAAATGGAGCCGTAACCTTAACAAACGTCTATTTGCAAAAGGCCTATACATTAAGATGTATCCCACAAATAGTTGGTGCCATCAGAGACACCCTATATCATGCACAAAAAATAGTTACCATAGAGTTAAACTCTGCTAATGATAATCCGCTTTTTTTTAAAGACAACCAGGTATTTCATGGTGGTAACTTTCATGGACAACCTATTGCTTTTGCGATGGACTTCCTTGCTATTGCTTTAACGCAACTAGGCGTTCTATCAGAAAGAAGAACCAATAGGCTATTAAATAAACAACTCAATAGTGGGTTGACCCCATTTTTAGTAAAAAATCAGCCGGGACTTCATTGCGGTTTAGCAGGGACACAATATCCTGCAACTGCTTTAGTGGCAGAGAATCGATTGACTAGTACTCCAGCAAGTATTCAAAGTATACCGTCAAATGCTGATAACCAAGACGTTGTTAGCATGGGATTGATTGCAGCACGAAACGCAAGAAAAATATTAAATAACAATACTTACATTCTAGCTATTGAACTCATTAGTGCTGCACAAGCCATAGATGTTGCTGGTCAAATAGAATTATTGAGCACTCCAGGAAAAACGATCCATAGGCTGGTTCGTTCATCTGTTAGCTGCCTGGAAGCAGATCGTTACATGAGTGAAGATATAAATAAAATAGCCAGTTTAATTAAAACTGGTCAATTAATAGAAGCACTAGCAAGTATCCATATTAAGCTAAGATAGGTTTCGAGAACTTATTTTTAAATTATTTAAAATATTTAAATTATGTTTTGCTATAAAATTTTTGCAAATAAAAAATTTGTCTACTTATTTTATCTGTTGTGTCTAGTCCAGACATTAACCCGTTTCCAGGTACATGCACATACAAATTCAAGTAAACCTATAACGTACTTTGTATTATCAGAAGATTACCCGTTAAAAAGTAATTTCGAGTTTGTTCCTGCTAATAGTCGATTGATTCTGATTGCTAAACTAGCAACTTATGTATTAACAGATGCACAAAAGAAACGATTTGATGCAATCATTTTTATAGACCATTTCGACGTACAACATATTGAGACCGTTGTTATAGATAGTTATTATAATTTTTGATAAGGTTGTAGTTGTATTTTTTGTAGTTTTTATGGTTAAGGATGCATAAATTTCATTATTTATTGATTTTCAAGTTAATATTTGTATATTTTAGATATACCATCCCCCTAAAAACCCTTTAAAATGATATTTGGAGCTCTATATAAATTATAGGCTATAGATTCCATAACATGTTGCGTATGGGTTTTATCAAGGCCTATATACCTAGCTCCTGAACTACGGAACCACCTCTTAATACTTCCAAATACTCTTTCTACTTTATAGCGCGTCTTAGATACCAATTTATTAAACCGTTTAGCAGCAGGTGATAAGGGATGATTTCTATTACCTTTCTTTTGAATAGCTGATTTTAATTTCTTGTTTTTTAGTAAAGTTTCGTTGGGCAAACCGCTATAGCCTTTATCTCCATAGAGCCTGCTTCCTGCTTTTAGAGATACTTTATCCAATAATATAGGTAAATGGGCACCATCATGACTAGATGCTTTTGTAGTCGTGACTGCCAGAACTAAACCTTCTTTACTTTCTATAAGGACATGTCGTTTATACCCATAGTAAAGATTATGACCTTTTTTGGTCCAACTAGCTTCTGGATCTACCCCTTTTTGATAACTATGAGATACCGATATAGTACCATCCTCACGCAAATCATAGCTCTTTTTACCTTTGGGACGTCTAGGAGTAGGGGTGATAGAGGCGTCAATAACTGCACCATGCTGAACCAGAACACCATGGTTAGATAGTTGATCATTTATGATTTTTAACAATCTATCTAAAGCTTTCTTTTCTGTAAGAGCAGTCCTAAATCTGCTTAATACACTATGATCTGGTACGGAATTATCCATCGATATACCACAAAACCTGCTAAAAGTAATACGATCATTTACTTCCTCTTCGACTTGGTAATCGCTCAACCCATACCACTGCTCAAGCAATAGCATTTTAAACAAAAGAAGGGGACTATAAGCAGGCTTGCCTGATAAACGTAAACCTTTAGGATAATAAATACGCAGTTCTTTTTCTACTAATGACCAGTTAATCAGATTATTGATTTGATCAAAAAAGGTATGCTTGCATTTACGACGACTAGCTGATATATCTGATAAACTTAACTGACCGCTCACTTTGATTGACATAATAATATCATAAAATTTTTATTACAAAACCTAAACAATAATTACAAGTTAAACTTTTAATAAAATTAACAATTACTTTTTTATACTAAAATCTAAAAACCTATTGCAACGGTCTCAATATGTAATATTGAAAAATTGATCCACTTTCTACAGCATATCCTGTTCTTTGTATAGCAATAAGATTATGGAAACATTCTATGTATGGCATGTATAATAATACAGGTGTATGTCCAAATACAATCATTTTTCCATTTTTTTTTAGTCGACTAAGTAGTATGGGAAATAGAGCATAGGCGTGCTTTCTACTTACAACTTCAGCATTAAGAAATCGAACAAATAGATAGTCACAATAGTTTTCAGGAATACCGGGTTTTGCAGCATCTCCCCATATGACTTTATCAACAAAGGGGCTAGCATAATCAACCATTTTTTGACTTAAATCTTGGCCAATGACTGTGGCGTAAGGGTATGATGATTTGATCGTATGTAAAAATAACCCAGTTGAACAGGCAGGGTCGTAAATAATCTTTCCATCCATGGTTTCATGCTTTAACCATTCTAAAGTGTAGGATCTAATGGGTCGCTCACCTTCCTCCAAATTCTTTGCACGCATGGTATCAATAGACCATCCAGATTTAGGTGATGAGCGTTCTCGATGAGAAGATGGATCCAACCAAACAAAAGGATGATAGATATCAACCATTGGATTAGCAGCAATTTTTGAAAAAAGGTTCAGTTTTTCTGAAAAAGTTAAAGGATGGTAAAAAGCTGCTATGGCATGAGCGCTGTGTTCGAAATGTACTAAAATGCCCAATAGCATGGAAGGCGTAATGTGGCTGCAATTTAATTCTTTTAAATGTCCAGTTAGCTTTCTTTCAGCTATTAATTTTCTACCAAAAAAACAAATACCATCTTGCTGAAATGTAAATATATTTTGAGGTAACCTATTGAATGGTTCAATCCAACGTTCAATGTTGCGTTGTAATAAGGTTTTTATGGTAAAACTTTCTGCTTGAATCAAAGAAGGAATGGAATACTTTTCATATAGCTTCAATTCTTCTTGTGCCAGTTTCTGAGAAGGCAAAAACATTTCTTCTTCAATAGTACATCTTTTTTTCATTGTATCTTTTTGAGAATCGAACAAACAATATGATTCCTGAAATTAAAAAAGCAACAATTTTGCTTAGCCAGATTGATGGAATATCCCAGTTTATAATTTTTGTAAACAAATAACACAAGGGTATACCTATCAACCAATTGGTTATTGTAGCAATCAAAAATGGGAAGAAAGTATCTTTTAAACCTCTTAAAAGTCCTAAGCTGATGGTATAAAATCCATCTACAAAAATAAATAATACAGCTAAAGGAATAGAGGAACAAATTATGCTATAGTCTATTGGACAGCCTTTATACCATACAGTAAAAATGAAAAATGAATAATTAACTATAAAAAAAGCTAATAGCAGGGTAACTATACCAGGAGTCACATAATATACCCAAATAGCTTTTTCTTTGTGTTTGCTGCAACTATTCTGCTTTACCAAAGTAGAAGCTATTAAAGAAAAACCCCAGCTAACGCCAAGAGGTATACTAATTATGCTATCTAATATAGCATTTGCTCCTTTATATAAGGCCCCAAGACTGCCTATCATAAGGCTTGTAATAGAAAAAAACAAAAATTCTAAAAGTAGCTGAATACCAATTGGTAATCCTAATATTAATAACTTTTTTATATATTGGCCATCAAAATAGGGTAGCATCAATCGATCTTTAGCGTTAATATCTAATCTTTTCCATACATATGGGATAAGTACCACCACCATAATCAGCTTGCTACATAAAGTCGCTATACCTGCTCCAATAAGACCATTTGTAAAATTTCCTATTTTGATATATATCAATAAATAATTCAATATAATATTAGCAATCAATCCGATCATAGTTGCTATGCCAATAGGTTTTGTATAGGTCAATCCTTCTAAATAGCGACAAAAAGTATTATAGATCATTGTAGGCAAGATGGAAAAAGCCAGCCATGGCATGTAGTATGGAACCAGAGCGACTGCTTGTGGATCTTGCTTAAAATAAGGCAACCAATGGATCATATATAATAAAAGGCCACAACATATGATTGACCCAAATACATTGATACATAAGCTATTGTAAAACCATTTTGTGTTTTCATATATGGTTTGGTGGTTAAGTTGTTTTATAAAGGGTTGTAGTCCATAAGCAATTCCAGAAGGAAAAACAGAGCCAATAAGTGCTAAATCTATACTTATAGAAACAGCAGATACGGGAATCATACCTAAATGCGCAATCATCAATAAGTCTGTAATGGTCATTAGACAATGAATCGTACTACTTAGTATAACAGGGATGGATAGCTTAAAAAAATGGATCATTGTTAATGGTTGTATTACGTAACATTAAAGGTATGAACACTATACACGAAGGGTTCAAAGTCTTTTAAATAATTAAAATCTTTCACTAATTCAGCATAATTTTTGTTACCTATTATAATATTCAAAGCAGTATTGCGATGCATTAATATAGATGAAGGACGTTCTGTTTTTTGATGGGCTACTATCTTGTAATTCATTTTTAGTATGCTACTTTTAACCTTTGGTAAAATAAGCCGGTCTATAATACCTGTCTGGGTAGGAATCTGTAGCCATGCAGTATAAAAGTTGGTCCGTTTATTTAGTGAAATGGGTAGATTCATTTGCAACCTATAGTCAACTTCCACTAAATCTATATCTAATGCATATTTATATGCCGTACAAACCTCGCCCCCTGGTGCTCTTAATTGTGTTTCAAGAAAAATTATTTGTCCATTATATCGATCTCTGAAGGCCTCTAAGTGCATCACTCCATTTGGTATGGCGGCAAATCGTTTAAAAGCCGTAATCACTAATTCTGGTAGTTCATAAAGCGCTTTGTACTTTTTAATTGTATCAGGAATAAAAATACTGCCACAATTTTTACCATTCGTGCCAACTTCCATACAAGGATATGCATAGCGACTAACTTGAGTAAAGATAACTTGCCCGTTGTTAATAACGGAATCACAATGAAATAGATCAAATTTTTCTGTAGGTATACATGTTTCAAAAATAAAGGGAATGGCTCGACCGTAAGATTTTAAAATCTCTTGCGGCTCATACCTACTACACCATGTCGATAGCTCTTCTAGATTATTTATTTTTTGTATTTCTAATGATCCTGCTAAATTTGTAGGCTTTACAATGATTGGGAACCCTAATTTGTTGCCAACCCTATCTACATAGTGACTAGGGTTTTTTATATAAAATTGATAATCAAATATTAAAAACTTAGGATATGCTACATTACTTCCTTCTAATCGTTCCTTGGATGTTTGTTTGCAACAAAATGGCAATAATTCATTTAAAGTAGGACCAGGAATGGCTAACTGTTCTCGAACAGTAGCAACGATTTGGAAAATCGTATCATCATTTGCAATAATGCTAACATTGCCCATTACGTTGGTACAACTTTTAATAGCTTTAACAATATGAGACCGTTGCAATAGGTTTTTAGATTTTAGTATAAAAAAGTAATTGTTAATTTTATTAAAAGTTTAACTTGTAATTATTGTTTAGGTTTTGTAATAAAAATTTTATGATATTATTATGTCAATCAAAGTGAGCGGTCAGTTAAGTTTATCAGATATATCAGCTAGTCGTCGTAAATGCAAGCATACCTTTTTTGATCAAATCAATAATCTGATTAACTGGTCATTAGTAGAAAAAGAACTGCGTATTTATTATCCTAAAGGTTTACGTTTATCAGGCAAGCCTGCTTATAGTCCCCTTCTTTTGTTTAAAATGCTATTGCTTGAGCAGTGGTATGGGTTGAGCGATTACCAAGTCGAAGAGGAAGTAAATGATCGTATTACTTTTAGCAGGTTTTGTGGTATATCGATGGATAATTCCGTACCAGATCATAGTGTATTAAGCAGATTTAGGACTGCTCTTACAGAAAAGAAAGCTTTAGATAGATTGTTAAAAATCATAAATGATCAACTATCTAACCATGGTGTTCTGGTTCAGCATGGTGCAGTTATTGACGCCTCTATCACCCCTACTCCTAGACGTCCCAAAGGTAAAAAGAGCTATGATTTGCGTGAGGATGGTACTATATCGGTATCTCATAGTTATCAAAAAGGGGTAGATCCAGAAGCTAGTTGGACCAAAAAAGGTCATAATCTTTACTATGGGTATAAACGACATGTCCTTATAGAAAGTAAAGAAGGTTTAGTTCTGGCAGTCACGACTACAAAAGCATCTAGTCATGATGGTGCCCATTTACCTATATTATTGGATAAAGTATCTCTAAAAGCAGGAAGCAGGCTCTATGGAGATAAAGGCTATAGCGGTTTGCCCAACGAAACTTTACTAAAAAACAAGAAATTAAAATCAGCTATTCAAAAGAAAGGTAATAGAAATCATCCCTTATCACCTGCTGCTAAACGGTTTAATAAATTGGTATCTAAGACGCGCTATAAAGTAGAAAGAGTATTTGGAAGTATTAAGAGGTGGTTCCGTAGTTCAGGAGCTAGGTATATAGGCCTTGATAAAACCCATACGCAACATGTTATGGAATCTATAGCCTATAATTTATATAGAGCTCCAAATATCATTTTAAAGGGTTTTTAGGGGGATGGTATATCTAAAATATACAAATATTAACTTGAAAATCAATAAATAATGAAATTTATGCATCCTTAACCATAAAAACTACAAAAAATACAACTACAACCTTATCAAAAATTATAATAACTATCTATAACAACGGTCTCATATTGCAACATAAACCATAAACTCCATTTCAGATGTGTGGCATAGCTGGTATTATAGCTTTACAAGGATCTTCTTATGTAATCACTACAGAAGCTTTATCAAAAATGAATCATGCCCTTTTGCATAGGGGACCTGATGATCAAGCAATTTATTGCAACGATGCGCAAGGCATTGGCTTTGCTTTCACAAGATTATCTTTATTGGATGCAAAAAATGGCATGCAACCTATGCAAAATCTAAATGGATCTATCGTATTGGTATATAATGGGGAAATATATGATTACGAATCTAAAAAACAATCATTACAGAATAAAGGCATTGTATTTCAATCATATACAGATACAGAAGTATTACTATACCTATATCAAGAATATGGCATACAAATACTTGACCAACTTAACGGTGAATTCGCATTTGCACTATACGATGAACGAGAAAAATGCGCTATTATAGCTAGAGATAGATGGGGTACAAAATCCTTATACTATGCTATACAGCATCATACATTATTTTTTGCTTCTGAAATGAAAGCATTATTAGCCCTTCCGAATTTTTATGTATCTATCAACTTGGAAACTATTTTTTATCAAATGATGCGTGCGGATTCGTTAAAAAGAACTATATTTAAAGATATTTATATACTTGAACCTCAGCATTATTTAATAGTACAAGAAGGTAAATTTCAAACAAAAAGATATGGCTACTTACTAAATACATATGCTATTAATAGTCCCCATACACATCAGGACGATATGTTTAAAGCAAGTAATAAGGTTGCTGTTTTACTTAAGAAAAGTGTACAAAGAAGGTTGTGGAGTGATTTTGAAACAGGAGTATTCTTATCAGGTGGTTTGGATTCAACGATCTTATGTGCGATCATGCAAGCTTGCATGAACCATCCAGTGCATACATTTTCTTTATGTTTTAGAAATCAAGCGCATGATGAATCAAATTATAGCAGGTATGTAGCCAACTATTTACATACAACGCATCATCCTTTATGGATTGAAGATACAGATTTGGCCAACCATTTACCAATTGCATTATTTCACACAGAATGTTTGGCGCAAACTATGGACTTTGTGGGGAAGTTCTTATTAGCCAAACACGCGAGTAACTTTGTGAGAGTTGTGCTCACTGGGGAAGGCGCGGATGAATTCTTTCTAGGTTACCCTTGGTTTAAGACGATTAAAAATAAAAATGACAGATGGCCATACCGAGGAAAAGTTTTACAGGATTTTACTGAAGAAAATGAACCAACACAAAAAGGTTATGATCTAACGATTAGTAATCAAGATGGCAGAGACAAGCTAATTAGCCAATATGGTTACTACCCTATTTCTATTGGTAATATTCAAGAAATGGAAAATATAACCAAAGATATTTTTTCAGACGATTTCATAATGGCGATACATGATAAGGAACCAGCCATTGTGTATAGTGAAAATATACCAAGAAACGAAATTTTAGGCATCAGTTTGATCAAAAAAAATCAACTAGAATTTTTAAAAACAACTTTTCCTTTATACGTTTTACAATGTCTAGGAGGAAAAGTAGAAATGGCACATAGTTTAGAAAGCAGATTACCATTTTTAGATCTTAACCTCATAAATTATATACTAACCCTCCCTGATCATTATCATCTGTTTGGAATGAGAGAAAAAAATTTACTAAAGCTAGCATTCCAATCTATGATTCCTCCCTTGGTTTACAAAAGAACAAAACGTGGTTATACAGCACCTATATTATCTGGGTTTTTAAATAACCCAAAAAGGCCATTGTTTTTTGATCATTTTATTTGGAGTGAAGCAACTGTTAAATCATACAATCTTTTTTCTTATAAGGGTATACAACGTACCTTAAAGTATATAGAAAACAACAATATGGATATACAAATGCGTATTCTTTTAGAAAGAAAAATAATGTTGGTGCTATGTACACATTTATTATATGACATGTTCATAACCAATAGGCCGATTAAAGCACCAAATTATCATTAAATTTCAAATATTATGCTACTTTATGATCTATATTATTTCTGTTTGCGCAGGTGCTAAATTTTTGAGGGTAAGATAAAAAATAGTTAAATACTTTATGAATGAATGAATCAATCAATAAAAAAAATTGTATTGAAAGTACAATAGACTATATGCTAGAATTTTATCAAATAACCCTTCCTTTTTATGAAATAAATAAAGAAATGCTAGAATTTACTTTAATGTTAGAGGAATATTTTAACATACTTTTTAACCCAAATAGTATTATAGGACTTGATAAAAAAGATATTATACATTTAGTAACCATGTTACATGTAACAAACAAAATTTGATGCATTGCTTGAAAAGATTATTTTAATTTTATTAGGTATTTTTATTATAATGCTTTGTCCTTAAATAGAGTATTACTTTTTGATATTGATTATAAAGATCATTAGACAATGACACCGTTAGCAACTTATGTGCTGGTTTAGAAATAAATAATGTAAATTGCGTACATTAAAACTGTATCCTACACACTAAACTTAAACGACACGTATAGGATACTATTTTTACTGTCTATAAGATCAAGTATTGGCTTTTGCATCAGAAGTAATCCTATTATTAGTATAGATAAAACGTTGTTTTACGCTGTGCTATAAAATTTAGAAAAATATTGTAGAGTGATGAAAAGTAGACTTATCAAGATAACATTTTTTATATATACTTGAAATAAATAATTTATGGGTGGAAAAATTATTATAGGGCTAGATCCTGGAAGTGTGATTATGGGCTTTGGCATTATTCAAGAAGCAGCAATAGGTAACGCTATAAAACTCATAGACTATGGTATTTTGGAGTTAAAAAAATACAAAGGACATATGCTACGAATGCGTCATATCTATTTACATATGGTAAGATTGTTGCAAAAACATAGGCCAGATGCAGTAGCTATTGAATCAATTTTTTATGGATCCAATGTACAATCCATGCTTAAGTTAGGAAGGGCACAAGGAGTAGCCATTGCAGCAGCCTTAGCTTGTGAAATGCCTATTACAGAATATGCGCCACGTAAGGTGAAACAAGCGGTTACAGGAAACGGCAATGCATCTAAGGAACAAGTGGCTGCTATGGTGGGTCATCTCCTTAACTTATCTATTCCATCTACTTTTTTAGATGCTTCAGATGCACTGGCGATAGCTTTATGCCATAGCCAACAACGTCTATCTTCTACTGCTAAGCCCAAAAGCTGGTCTCAATTTATAACCGCACATCCCAATCGCAAGTTATCTCTTTAGTTAAGTGTTAACTGGCTGTCTGCAAAATATTTTTTTGATTCATAAAGGAAAATACAACATACTAAACTTAAAAGACAACTATAGGGTATGAGACCGTTGCAATAGACTTTTAAAGGCTCTGTTACATGGTGTATCGCAGATAAGTATCATCATGAAAATAGCAAAAAAATTATAAAAGTTTGCGTTGAATAAACTGTATACTATTATCAGCAATGAAGCTAATCAACAACAATTAGAATCTTTCTTAGAACTACCTAGTCGGCCCTGAAATATTTTTTTGTATAAAAATATTGAATGGATATTTTTTTATAATATTTATGGTTTTAGCAGGCGCTCTATTTTTCCTACCCAAGATATAGGTATAACTGGTTTTGGATTAAAAATATGAATTATATAGGTTTTAATTTATTTGATTGTGAGGGTGTTAAGAATAACTTTCTTGTAATCAGTTGTAGGTTATGAGCAATAGCACATAAAATAACCTTAAGTTTATCTCCTAAAATACCTTTCAAATAGTTAACAGATAATTTACCATCGGATTTCATATGACCAATATGCGGTTCAATAGAAGATCTTCTTTTTATAGCTTTTTTTAGAGCAGGCGTTATTCCCCTTTTAGAACCACTTATAAATATATCACATTCATTAACACGCACATTATGACCTCTATAGGCTTTATCTACGAAAGCATATTTTACCTTGGTACCAGATAATTGCTCGGCTTGTAATAAACTCTTCTGTAAAGTATGGCCATCGTAAGCATTAGGATGTATTGCTTGTGTTGAAACAATTAAACCTTTTTTATGCGTTACTGTAAATTGTACCTTGCAACCAAACTCATAAGGATGTTTATACTTACCTTTACTTACACAGTAGATGGATGGTTCATGGATGCTATAAATTTTATCTTTACTTTTTTTTGATTGGGTTATAAGTTTTTTACTTATAGATAGTAGATTGGTAAATTGATTCCGTATTAGATCATCAGAGGATTGTATAGAACGTTCTACATCTCTTACTACTCTACCAAGATAGGTTTTTAATGTTTTAATCCCTTTAGATAAACGTTTATACTGTTTGGCATGAGCATACCTATCAACTTAATGAGACCGTTGCAATAGGTTTTTAGATTTTAGGATAAGAAAGTAATTGTTAATTTTATTAAAATCTTAACTTGTATTTATTGTTTAGGTTTTGTAATAAAAATTTTATGATATTATTATGAGACCGTTGCAATAGGTTTTTAGATTTTAGGATAAGAAAGTAATTGTTAATTTTATTAAAATCTTAACTTGTATTTATTGTTTAGGTTTTGTAATAAAAATTTTATGATATTATTATGTCAATAAAAGTAAGTGGTCAGTTAAGTTTATCAGATATATCAGCTAGTCGGCGTAAATGCAAGCATACGTTTTTTGATCAAATCAATAATTTGATTAACTGGTCATTAGTAGAAAAAGAACTGCGTATGTATTATCCTAAAGGTTTACGTTTATCAGGCAAGCCTGCTTATAGCCCGCTTCTTTTGTTTAAAATGCTATTGCTTGAGCAGTGGTATGGACTGAGCGATTACCAAGTCGAAGAAGAAGTAAATGATCGTATTACTTTTAGCAGATTTTGTGGTATATCGATGGATAATTCTGTTCCAGATCATAGTGTATTAAGCAGATTTAGGACTGCGCTTACAGAAAAAAAAGCTTTAGATAGATTGTTAAAAATTATAAATGATCAACTATCTAACCATGGTGTATTGGTTCAGCATGGTGCAGTTGTTGACGCCTCTATCACCCCTACTCCTAGATGTCCCAAAGGTAAAAAGAGCTATGATTTACATGAGGATGGTACTATATCGGTATCCCAGAGTTACCAAAAAGGGGTAGATCCAGAAGCTAGTTGGACCAAAAAAGGCCATAATCTTTACTATGGGTATAAACGACATGTCCTTGTAGAAAGTAAAGAAGGTTTAGTTCTGTCAGTCAGTACTACAAAAGCATCTAGTCATGATGGTGCCCATTTACCTATATTATTGGATAAAGTATCGCTAAAAGCAGGAAGCAGGCTCTATGGAGATAAAGGCTATAGCGGTTTGCCCAACGAAACTTTACTAAAAGACAAGAAATTAAAATCAGCTATTCAAAAGAAAGGTAGTAGAAATCATCCTTTATCACCTGCTGCTAAACGGTTTAATAAATTGGTATCTAAGACGCGATATAAAGTAGAAAGGGTATTTGGAAGTATTAAGAGGTGGTTCCGTAGTGGAGGGACTAGGTATATAGGCCTTGATAAAACGCATACGCAACATGTTATGGAAGCTATAGCCTATAATTTATATAGAGCTCCAAATATCATTTTAAAGGGTTTTTAGGGGGATGGTATATCTAAAATATACAAAGATTAACTTGAAAATCACTAAATAACTAAATTTATGCATCCTTAACATAAAAACTACTAAAAATACAACTACAACCTTATCAAAAATTACAATAACTATCTATCGCAACGGTCTCATTATGTCAATAAAAGTAAGTGGTCAGTTAAGTTTATCAGATATATCAGCTAGTCGGCGTAAATGCAAGCATACGTTTTTTGATCAAATCAATAATTTGATTAACTGGTCATTAGTAGAAAAAGAACTGCGTATGTATTATCCTAAAGGTTTACGTTTATCAGGCAAGCCTGCTTATAGCCCGCTTCTTTTGTTTAAAATGCTATTGCTTGAGCAGTGGTATGGACTGAGCGATTACCAAGTCGAAGAGGAAGTAAATGATCGTATTACTTTTAGCAGATTTTGTGGTATATCGATGGATAATTCTGTTCCAGATCATAGTGTATTAAGCAGATTTAGGACTGCGCTTACAGAAAAAAAAGCTTTAGATAGATTGTTAAAAATTATAAATGATCAACTATCTAACCATGGTGTTCTGGTTCAGCATGGTGCAGTTGTTGACGCTTCTATCACCCCTACTCCTAGATGTCCCAAAGGTAAAAAGAGCTATGATTTACATGAGGATGGTACTATATCGGTATCCCAGAGTTACCAAAAAGGGGTAGATCCAGAAGCTAGTTGGACCAAAAAAGGTCATAATCTTTACTATGGGTATAAACGACATGTCCTTGTAGAAAGTAAACAAGGTTTAGTTCTGTCAGTCAGTACTACAAAAGCATCTAGTCATGATGGTGCCCATTTACCTATATTATTGGATAAAGTATCGCTAAAAGCAGGAAGCAGGCTCTATGGAGATAAAGGCTATAGCGGTTTGCCCAACGAAACTTTACTAAAAGACAAGAAATTAAAATCAGCTATTCAAAAGAAAGGTAGTAGAAATCATCCTTTATCACCTGCTGCTAAACGGTTTAATAAATTGGTATCTAAGACGCGCTATAAAGTAGAAAGGGTATTTGGAAGTATTAAGAGGTGGTTCCGTAGTGGAGGGACTAGGTATATAGGCCTTGATAAAACGCATACGCAACATGTTATGGAATCTATAGCCTATAATTTATATAGAGCTCCAAATATCATTTTAAAGGGTTTTTAGGGGGATGGTATATCTAAAATATACAAAGATTAACTTGAAAATCACTAAATAACTAAATTTATGCATCCTTAACATAAAAACTACTAAAAATACAACTACAACCTTATCAAAAATTACAATAACTATCTATCGCAACGGTCTCACTATTTAA
Organism: Candidatus Cardinium hertigii; assembly: GCF_050864855.1. Classification (GTDB taxonomy): domain Bacteria; phylum Bacteroidota; class Bacteroidia; order Cytophagales; family Amoebophilaceae; genus Cardinium; species Cardinium hertigii_C. The sequence continues at coordinate 9,966 of NZ_JBOZWW010000008.1, read as the reverse complement.
GTTTAAATTAAACTAAAATTGGGTATATAGGCGATCACGTCAGAAAACAGAAAACAAATTAAGGTAAGGGAATTATAATGTGTTTATTAAATAAGTTCGTGATCTGCTTACTAAGACGAGCTACTCAAAAATAAGCGATTTTATACTTATTTTTTTATACCTCATTATCTTATATATAAAGTGATCACTGATTTTATAAATAATGAACTTAATTCGTAAATTTTAATCTTTTACGAACTTAGAAGAAATATCATAGAATGTCGTATCAATATGTGAGAGAACCTTTTCGATTTGAGGATTCAGATCACTTTTTTCTTCCCATCTGATCTATTCATTTTAATTTTATGAAAACATACTTTTGAGAAACAAAACTAGTTTTTTTCTGTCCTATTTTTTCAGTCCACTATAAAAAACGGTCGTTTTTTAAGACACAGATATTGACTATATATAGCGTACATTTTAGAACAATTTTTCCTAATTCCCTCATTAGTTCAATTTTTTATTGAGTACGTTTAAAACGTAAAAATATTTTTTACATTAATTTTCAAGTTATAATAGTGAATTAATGTTATGGATGTTTCTGATAATATAGATATTATAACTAGTCATGCGTATAGCGATTGTAGGAGGAGGTCTTTCAGGTCTTGCTGTTTGTTACCACCTTTTAAGTAAAGACCGTACTTTAAAAATAGAATTATTTGAAAAAGAAGGTATAGGATCAGGTGCGTCAGGAGCTGCTGCAGGCCTATTACATCCATATACAGGTTCTCTTGCTCAACTTAACTGGGGTTCTAAAGACGCTATAGCAGCAACCATACAATTATTGAATGCAGCAGCACATGCTATAGGAAAATCAACCTATAAAAAAAGTGGAATTGTTCGTTGTGCTATAAATCTAGAAGATCAGAAAAGTTTTTCTAAAATAGTCCAAACACAAGATGATGTATCTCTATGGGATCCTGATCATACCTATAATCAAACTGGAATATATAGACCAGCTCTATTTATTCCAGGTGGACTAAGTGTTTATACAGATCTTTATTTAAAGGGAATTTGGATTTTATGCGCTCATTATGGAGCTAAATTAGTATCGCAAACTTTTATACTGAATGATAGTGCTCATTTTGATAAAGTAATTCTAGCTTGTGGTGCTGATATTGCTAACTTATACCCTTCATTAAACTTAGTGCTAAAAAGAGGAGAGATATTAATCTGTGAAAAAAAACTGATTTACGGTATTATTGGTAATGGTTACTTAAGTTTAACAGATCAAAGCAACATATGCTATCTTGGTACGACATCAAGAAAAGACTTGAAATATATTACCCTAGATGAAGCTACAAATCTTATTCGATACCAAATAGATCCATGGGTTAAAATGGATATTAAAGTGTTGGGCTATAAGTCTGGGATTAGGGTTTATCGTTCTTTAGATTCTTATTATCCAATTATTGATCAGTTAGATAGCAAAACCTGGTGTTTTACGGGTCTAGGATCCCGTGGTTTAATGTATCACGCTTATCTTGGTTACATTTTGGCAAAAGCGATCTTACAACAATCCTCTAATCTTATCCCACGACCATTTAAAATATCAAATAAAACTGTTATATAATTATATGAATAACAAACGAATATATACTATAGAAGCTTTAAATTTTTCTTAAAGGTACTGCAACACCCATATACGCATCATGATTAGATAGATACTATTTTTTTATTTAAGTTAAAATAAAACTGTTCGTCAAATGATTAATTGCTTTTTTATTACCGTTTATTATATTAATGGAATGGAAGGTATGTCAAGTGATTCAAATCACTTATGACACATATTATGAGGCCGTTGCAATAGGTTTTTAGATTTTAGGATAAAAAAGTAATTGTTAATTTTATTAAAAGTTTAACTTGTATTTATTGTTTAGGTTTTGTAATAAAAAATTTATGATATTGTTATGTCAATCAAAGTAAGCGGTCAGTTAAGTTTATCAGATATATCAGCTAGTCGTCATAAATGCAAGCATACGTTTTTTGATCAAATTAATAATTTGATTAACTGGTCATTAGTAGAAAAAGAACTGCGTATGTATTATCCTAAAGGTTTACGTTTATCAGGCAAGCCTGCTTATAGCCCCCTTCTTTTGTTTAAAATGCTATTGCTTGAGCAGTGGTATGGACCGAGCGATTACCAAGTCGAAGAGGAAGTAAATGATCGTATTACTTTTAGCAGGTTTTGTGGTATATCGATGGATAATTCTGTTCCAGATCATAGTGTATTAAGCAGATTTAGGACTGCGCTTACAGAAAAGAAAGCTTTAGATAGATTGTTAAAAATCATAAATGATCAACTATCTAGCCATGGTGTATTGGTTCAGCATGGTGCAGTTGTTGACGCCTCTATTACCTCTACTCCTAGACGTCCCAAAGGTAAAAAGAGCTATAATTTGCGTGAGGATGGTACTATATCGGTATCTCATAGTTATCAAAAAGGAGTAGATCCAGAAGCTAGTTGGACTAAAAAAGGTCATAATCTTTACTATGGGTATAAACGACATGTCCTTGTAGAAAGTAAAGAAGGTTTAGTTCTGGCAGTCACTACTACAAAAGCATCTAGTCATGATGGTGCCCATTTACCTATATTATTGGATAAAGTATCCCTAAAAGCAGGAAGCAGGCTCTATGGAGATAAAGGCTATAGCGGTTTGCCCAACGAAACTTTACTAAAAGACAAGAAATTAAAATCAGCTATTCAAAAGAAAGGTAGTAGAAATCATCCTTTATCACCTGCTGCTAAACGGTTTAATAAATTGGTATCTAAGACGCGATATAAAGTAGAAAGGGTATTTGGAAGTATTAAGAGGTGGTTCCGTAGTGCAGGGACTAGGTATATAGGCCTTGATAAAACGCATACGCAACATGTTATGGAATCTATAGTCTATAATTTATACAGAGCTCCAAATATCATTTTAAAGGGTTTTTAGGGGGATGGTATATATAAAATATACCAAAATTAACTTGAAAATCACTAAACAATGAAATTTATGCATCCTTAACATAAAAACTACAAAAAATACAACTAGAAACTTATCAAAAATTACAATAACTATCTATTGCAACGGTCTCATTATATCAAAACATAGATAACATCTATCCCAATCTATATGCCTTATGTGTAATCTTCCTTTTCTTATGGTAGTAATATTTCTACTAGTTACGTTGGTAACTGGTATCTACTATAGTCATCATAATAAATCAACGACTTTACGAACCTATTCAATAGGCAATAAAAATTTTTCTATAACTACTTTAGTAGCTACAGTATTAGCTACGGCTTATGGTGGTGGAACGTTAATACGTTCTGTAGAACAGGTATATAGTAACGGTTTATACTGGATTATGCTTATGATTTTATCAGGACTTAATCTTTGGTTAGTTAGTCTAATGGCAATACGTATGGGTCCATTTATGAACCATCTCTCTATGCCAGAAACTATTGGTAAAATATATGGAAAGTATGCTCGTATTATTACAGCACTATCATCTATTTGTAGTGCTATAGCGGTTATATCTATGCAAATCAATGCTATATCAATGACTATTAGTAGTATAGTTCCATACAGTACACGTATTATTACTGTTCTAACAACTTTAATACTTATTTTCTATTCCACATTAGGTGGGATTCGTTCGGTTACCTTTACTGACGTGTTACAGTTTATAACATTTACTGTCATCATTCCATTAGTGGCTTGGTTTATGTTTCTAAAAACTGAGAAATCTATATTTGAAATTATACATTCTTTACAGGATCAAGAAAAGTTTCAGTTTAATAAGTTATTTCAATTTAATGCTAACTTAATAAGCTTACTATTCCTTACGCTCAGTTATTTAATAGGATATATTAAAGAGCCAACTATGATACAGAGAATCTATATGGCTTCAGGTCCTATTCAGGCTTATAAAGTTTTTAAAATATCTACTATTTGTAATTACTTTATCAAGTTGTTTATCATTTTGATCAGTCTATTTGTGTTCATACAAGAACCACATATATCTGCAAACAAAGTTTGGAATTACATACTAATCCATGTATCTCCTATTCTTAATGGATTTATTGCTATCAGCTTATTAGCCATGACCATGTCTACAGCTGATTCGCATCTAAATAGTTCTGCAGTCATAGTAAGTTATGATCTATTAGAAAAATTTCTATCAAAAAAGTTACATCCTACTAACCAAGTTAAAATAGCTAGATGGAGTAGCGTAATAATAGGCTTATTAGCTATGACGTTAACTTTTTATTGTAACAATCTATTAACTCTATTAAAGATTAGTTTAGATTTTTCTATCCCCATAACTGTTGCTCCACTTTTCTTAGCTGTTTTTGGATTTCGAGGTAGTTCTAAGACTGCTTTAATTGGTATGGCTACCGGTGCAACTGCTATTATGGCTTGGAATAGATATATTCAACCTAGAACTGGTATAGATGGTTCCTTTCTTTCTATGTTGGCCAATGGATTGGCCATGATGGCTGCACACTATCTTTTGAAACAACCGGAAGGTACAGGATGGGTTAAACCAGATAACACCTTTATACAAATACAACAAGAGAATTTTCGTAAAAATGAAGAAAGAAAAGCAACCATTAGAAATTATTTCAATAATAAAAAAGTAATATTGTCTAAAATAGTACCCAGTCATATTACTATGATATATATGGGATTCTATATTTTCATCACTAGTTTTCTGAATCATTTTATAGATCGTATCACAAATCATAGCTTCTGGCTTATATTTCAAGTGTTTGGGTCTGCGTGTTTTGCAGGCTATCCATTTCTACATGGTTTTTCTAAAAAGGTAAGATCCATTCCAAAGTGGCTGATTAGTCTAGGTTGGATCATAAGTTTACTGATTTATCTACCTTTAAACGTGCTTTGGATCTGGTCGTATTCGGTAGAACCAAATTTTAATTTGTCATTATCTTTTATCCACCTTGCTGTAATATTATGGGTATTTTCTATTTATACTGGTATAGGTATTGTATCAACCATATTATTAGTGTCTTATCCTGTATTTATTGGATTATCATACCGAGTGTTATGCTCCTTATTTCCTTTGTTTATATTATCCCTATTTCTATTTATTGTTATTATCTGTTTTAAAGTCAAAGTACATAATCTTACCAAACAAAATATTTATATAAAGGAACAAATAAAGATTAGAGAATTTACAGAATTCAAAGCATCTCTCTATGAAGCAGCTTTGATTCCATGGACTAGTCTTACTCTTTCTACAAAACATGGATCCATTTTATCTCAAGTAGTTGGTAAGATTGAAGAATCAATATCTTTTTTAGATAATCATACGCCTCTTTATAAAGAAGATTTCCAAAGTATTATCAATAAGTTATATGATTGGGTAGACTATTTTAATAAAAGATCAAAGGCTAAAGATCATGCGCTGATTCAACCTACTAAAGTTACTTTAGATAAGCTGATCCGAAAAGTAGAGGTTGCTCTATCACAGGAGATGGATGATCCACCTAAGATTCTAGTAGAAAACATAAAATCTCCTAATAAATCGCTATTTACCGATATAGTATGCGATATCAATCAAGTAGTTTATTCGTTAGTTAAATCTGTCTTACGAATTGGTAGGATAGATGATTCTAATCCATCTATCGTTAAGATACAATTGTATTCTACTTCTTTGCAATTTAAACAAGTAGATTCTGTTAACGAGAGTTGTCCTGTGTTTATAGATTTTCAATCTGTTGCTATAATAGTTAGACGGTCTAGTGATACTGATGCGTTTTTTCCAAAGGTCAAATCGTGCTATAATGAAATAGACTTTATAAGTCCCCAAGTAGGAAAAGAGCTACCATTATCTATAGATATTGAGAAAGATACTATATCCAGTATGGTTCGTGCCCATTATGGTTATTTAGAATCTTATTTTGACCATAAGCAACCCGCCGTTCTGATGGTATTACCTATAGATGTTGGAGATATCATCAATAAAATGACTATTGACCTTCCTTTAGATTCATTAACCTCAGAAGGAATTGTTACACCTAAAGAAGAAGCTGATTCCATGATGGAGTTAATGAAGTTTCATGACGATGTATGTAAATCATCATATGAAGCGGATCCTATTGATATAAATACTGTCTCAGGTATACTTTTATTGTTAAGAAAACACTTTAGATTTAAGCGTCATGCTTCAGGTAAATTGTTTTATGTACGTGCAGTAGGGATTGCCAAATTGGTAGTAGACTGGGTTTTTCACTCACCTAAAGTGGTTTATGCTGCTTTGCTCTATGGATTGGTTCGTCGTACTTGTTTGCCTCTTTCATACATCAAGGAACATTATAATTTAGGCGTCTATGCTTTTGTATCGAATGTAATAAAAATAGATAAACGAGAAGAGTTAAACCATCCTTCTTTGCTTTATGTTCAAAATAGACTGGAAAAAGCCATTAAAGAAGAACACGTACAGCTTTCTGTCCTATTTATAAAGTTAGCCGAACGTCTTTATGATTTACGCCATGCATCCGGTTACATTCATCTATCAGAGGTAAAGCATATGGCCCAAGAGACATTAGCCATAGATGTGAAAATAGCTCATGCATACTTGGACGCCGAGATAGGACAGGCGTTAGAAGAAGCCGCTAAACAAGCATTGGAGGTATGTAAAAATAGGGAGAAGAACAAAAATAGTTAGTAAACCTAAATGGACCAGCAGGAGCGGATTAGCAGAAAGTTACGGTTTCAATATTGTACCCAACTTCGTTATAAAAATTTTGGAAATACGTGAATTCAGGTGTCTTAACAAACGGTCGTTTTTTGAAACATCTAAAATACCTCCCTAAAATAGTCCATAAAATGTATCATATTTCTATCTCAAAAAACAAAATATTATAAACTCATTATTTTTAATACTATTGAGACAATACGGAAAAATTAATATTCCGGTTCCATCACAAAATAAAATTGTAAGAATATTTATATTTTTAAAGCTGTTGATTCATTCTAACCTATTGATGAGATGAGCAAGAAAGAAAGCAAGGAAAAGGATCAAAAAGAGGGATTAAAGGCTCCTCATGATTCTGTCTTTAAAAATATGTTTTGTAATAAAGAGGCGATACTGGATTTTTTATCTGCCAACTTGCCTTCTGATCTGCTTTCTAAAATAGATAAAGAGAAATTAGCGTTAACAAATAAAAGCTTTGTAGATCCAGTTGGGAAAAGAGGAGAATCTAATTTAGTGTTCAAAACCAATATAAATGGTAAGGAAGGGTATCTGTACATGATTTTTGAGCACCAGTCTACTGAAGATCCGTATATGCCTCTAAGGTTTCTAGAATACAACGTTCAATTACTTCGTCAACATCTAAAAGAGAACGGGAACGTACTTCTTCCGGTTATATTAAATATCTGTGTATACAATGGTAAGCATCCCTATAAAGGTTCTTCTAGTTTATTGTCTATGTTTTCTGATCCTGAGTTAGCAAAATCATGTATGTTCGATAGCTTTCATTTGGTAGACTTATACAGCACATCAGAAGATGAATTGCTTAGCTATAAAAAGGCTGCTTTTGCGGCTATGGTACTAAAACAAGGCATTTATAGAGATTTTAAGCAGTGGTTTTCTGATCATATACACCTAATTGTTTACCTTCTTGAAAAAGGTTATATTAGTTATGCGGATACAGCATTTTTGTACATGTTAAAGGTAGACGATAACCCAGATTTACTAGAAACAATAAAAAAATCTAATCCCCAATTAAAACAAATAGCCATGTCTGTAGCTGAACAATTAATACAACAAGGAGAACATAAAGGTAGACAAGAAGGTAGACAAGAAGGAGAAAAAGATAAGGCTATTTCTATAGCTAGGGCTATGCTTCTAAAAGGTTACTCTACGGAAGAGATTACTATTCTTACTGGCTTATCTAAGTCTGATATTCAGTCTATTGTATAAATTCTATAGAAATAGATAATCGGAACTAAAAAACAGAATTCTACTTTTTATAACTTCGTTAAACTTATTGCCGCATAATATCCAATTTTTAAGACAAGGGGGAAAGCTATACAAAATCAACTACAGACGCGACAGAATCCCTTTCTAGTTAAGATTAATGGTATACAAAAATCTTTTAAAGTATTTGTTCAAGATGGTAAGGTTATAAATATGAATATGTATAGTGGAGTTTAAAATAGAATAACTAAAGGGACTTTAGTTGATTTAGGAGATGTAAAATGGTAATAAAAAATACTTATATAGAAAGACTACATCATAGTGAAATAAAAAAAAAGGCAGTTTTAAACTATCTAAATGTTTCATAAAAACGATAGATTTTATGACTGGTGAAATCAATATTCCAATTATAGTAGAAAATTGTTTTATAGAGAGTTTTCAAATTCTCTCCTGTTGGTTTGATCAAGGATTTTATTTAAAAAATTGTAATATAAAAAATTATATTGATTATCAGATGGGTGGTCATAATCACAAACCTATACTGATACACGGAAATATCTTTGAAGACTTTTTTAATTTTTTTGATTGTCAGTTTATCGAATTCATCGAAGTCAAAAATAATATATTCCTAAAAGGAAGTAACTTGTTGGGTAATATAAATGAAGGTTTTCAAAATACTTTTGAAATGAAACCTATTGTAGAAAATAATATAGGTAATCTTTGTTTGGATGGGGATTTACCTGATGGAACATTTCAAGGGAATATAGTTGATTTAGGAGATGTAAAATGGTAATAAAAAAGAGTGTTTCTGTCGCGTTTGTAAAATATGTCAAAAGATCTTCAAAATAGATTTTTTATATTAATTTTTAATAAAAAGTTATAAAATTGATTTTCATTATAAAGAATAATAATTCTCAAAAAATAATCTAGAGTAAAAAATAAGATTTTTAGCCTAAATCTTGACAGATGCGATAAATGCGACAGAACCGTTCAGTTTCATTGATCTTTCTAATTGGGGTCACGTCAGGAAACGGAAAATAAAGCACGTTAAGGATTTTTATGCTTGTCATATAAATTAACATACCTATAAAAGGGGTCAACTTGGATATGGGAAATTATTGTACTTTAATCTAGTTTATTTTCTATTCTACAAATATTATTTAATTGATTATAAACAAAAAATATATTTAATAATTTTTACTGGATTGCCAATAAATAAGAAAAGAACTATTATAAAAATGTTGTTCATTAGTTAAAATAAACTTGGTTTATTAAAGTTGATAGAGTAATAAAATACATCTGATCCTCAAATAAATTTTATAAAATAATTATAGTTGAATAATGGTTAATATTCCATATAAAAAACAGAAAGAATGTCTACCGTACAATAATTTCTCATATCCAAGTTGACCCCTATAATATGATTTATCGCATAATAAAATGAAAGACTATACTTTACAAGTAACAGCTAGAGCGCTAATAGTAAAAAATAGGAAATTGTTACTTGTCAGCAATGATTATACGCTTTGGTATACACCTGGTGGGCACTTAAACCCAAGTGAAATGCTTCCAGAGTGCATGGTAAGAGAAGTAAAGGAAGAAACTGGAATTGATATTAAACCAAACCAGATTGTCTATGTTGCAGAATTTTTTGATAAAAAATATAATGTACATAAAATAGAAGTCTACTTTACTGCAGAAATAGTTGTAGATGACCTACCTAAAAATTGGTTAGATCAAGATGGCCTAGTTCAGACTGCTCAATTCGGCTCTGTCCAATTAAGTGTGTAAAATATTTTTATGTTTTATTGAATTCTCTTTTCAAATTTAATTAAAAAATGTGCTATAGCCTCACTCCAATTATGAATAGGCATGGTCCACTTTTTGGTCATGTAGTTAATAGTTAAATATAAGGTTTTAAAAACAGCTATATCGTTAGGAAATACTCTTTTATTTTTAGTAACTCTACGGAATTGGCTATTTACAGATTCA
>NZ_JBOZWW010000002.1:0-37155 GCF_050864855.1 Candidatus Cardinium hertigii | reverse complement strand
AATATTCGTTGTGTAAATAACCCTACGTATTGCGTTAGGGTATTGTAAAAATACCATCAGATTATTCCAATTGGCATACCAAGACTTGGCTATTTGTGGATAATGTTTATCCCATTTGTTGGAAAAAGTCTCTAATGCCATAAGTGCTTCTTCTTCAGTTACTGATGTATAAATTGGCTTTAAATCAGAAGATAATGACTTTCTATCTTTATACGAGACATACTGCAAGCTATTCCTAATTTGGTGAACGATACAGAGTTGGTGTTCTGTTTTAGGATATACAGCAGCGATTGCCTCGGACATACCTGACAAATTATCTGTACAAGCAATGAGTATATCCTGCATACCACGATTTTTGAGCTCTGTCAAATTACCCAACCAAAACTTAGCTCCTTCATTTTCACTCATCCACAGTCCTAAAACATCTTTTATCCCCAATCGGTCTATACCTAACGCAACATAGACCGACTTATTTATAATGCGTTTATCTTGCCTAACCTTAACTACAAAACAATCAAAAAAAACAATAGGATAGACTGATTCTAAGGGACGATTTTGCCATATCTTAACATCTTCAATAACCGAATCTGTGATGTTACTTATCAGACTTTCACTAACTTCTGCCCCATATAACTCTTGTATTTGAATCTGAATATCTGATACACTCATCCCTTTTGCATATAGAGATAGAATCTTATCATCTAAACCAGGAATTCTTCTTTGACGTTTAGGTAATAAAACAGGTTCAAAAGTAGAGGATCTATCTCTAGGAACTTCAACAGATATAACCCCATTATCAGTGATAACTTGTTTGCTAGATGGGCCATTACGAGCATTATTTGAATCACTACGGGAATACTTATTATACCCTAAATGATTATCCATTTCTGACTCTAAGGCTTTTTCTATAAGACGTTTACTTAGTTCTTTGAGTAATCCTCCTTTCTCAAAAAGGGTCGATAAATCTACTCCTGATTCTACTAATAAATCTATCGCTTTGCTTATACCATCTTGAGAACTTACTTTCTTTTTCATACTTTTAAAGAATAAAAATTAATGTATTTAATACAAAATTTACAAATCTTAAAAAATATTTACACACTTAAAAAGAAAGACTCCTTTGCCGAAATAAAGTCAATTTAGGAACCAAAGTAATTAAAAATTTATCATGAAAAATTTGTCTTTTAACATAGTTCGTTTAATCTCTTTAATATTTTTAAAATCATTGATAAACAAGTAGTTATATTTTATTGTTCTAAAAAACGCTCTATAACTATATTATCAATACTTCTACCTTTTCCATTCATTGATATTTTAATACCATACTTTTTTAACAATTGTATGTGATTATGACTGGTATATTGACTTCCATGATCGCTATTAAAGTATTCTGGAGCAGGATATTTACTAAGGGCTTCTTCTAAAACCTCTGTTACAAGTGTTGTATCCATGCTATTGGACACTTTATAGCTCAATACAGCCTTACTATGCCAGTCTATTATAGCTGCAAAATAGATAAATCCATTGTTAGTTTTAATATAAGTTATATCACCGCTTCAAACTTGATTTGATTGAGGTACATAAAGACGCTTGGTCTGACCAGAAGAAATCCAATACTTATCTAGTAAATAACCATGTACTTTATCTTTACAAGTTTTAAAAGAAGTAGAAACCTTTTTACGAGGATATACAGCAGATAAACCCATTCTACGCATATAATCTAGCACACGATTCTTTCCTATATACAGACCATCTTCTAATAACTGGTTATATATATAGCGATATCCGTATTCTGGATGATTACTATAAATATCAGCTATCTTATTGATAATATCTCTATTAAAAGTATCCTCTACACTAGATTTATAATATAGAAAAGAACGGTTAATGGATAATAACTTACACTGTCTTGCCTTAGGTAGATGAGCAAGCTTGGATTCAACAAGCCCCTTTTTACTTAATAAGTCCAAGCTCTTTAGCTTTCCCACTGCCCAATCTCTTTCAACTGTAGTTTTACCTAATGCCTTGGCTAAAGCATCATTTTCATCCTTAAGATGAGCTATTTCATCTTTGTATACACTAACAACTTTGGATGGGTCAAAGGCCAAAGAGGCATTCTCCATAAACTGATGTTTCCAATTTTAAAGTGTTTTGGTTGTTACTCCATACTTGGACGATAGCTCTACTAACGTTAATGCTTCTTTCAATAAATCTAAAACTATTTTAGTCTTCTCTAATGAACTAAATTTTCTGACCTTTTTTCTTCCCATTTGATAAAATCCATTTTGAAACAATAAAACTATTAAAATAGGAAACATTTTAAACCATTCTTTGTCCAGTTTTTTCGGTCCATTATAGTCGCATTCATGTTGGTATTAGATACCGTTCTTAACGTTCCATCCCCAGCTTTTTTATCTTAAAAACTGAATAGTTCGCCGGCCATTAAATCCCGTGTAAGCGACCATAGTTAACAAGATGAATCAGTTAATATAAACATCTAATAATATGCAATATATAGGGATCGATATAGCAAAGAATAGTTTTGTAGTTGCTTTTACATGAAAAGCAATTAATATTGTAATTATTTCGCTCAAAGTCAATGAGCATACTCTAGTTGGTTTCCTATGAGAGGTGGTTAGCAACTTTTTTCCATATATGGCATAAATTTTATAAGAAATTCATCAATAGCATAATATATTTCAACTAATTTTGATAGATTTAATAAGAGGTTTCTTATCCACTATACCCCAAATATATTTCCATACCTTAAAAAAAGACTTGATGATTATCATCCGCTTAATCTCAAAATCATCTTTATAGTCTATTTTTTTGGAAATGCTCAGGTTATTTACTTTATTACCTATGCATGATTGAAAGGTTCATATAACATGCATGGATCTAATAGAGCCTATTTGTGCTACTATTTCAGGTTAAACCTCTGATCCGCAAGTCAATTAACCTATAAAAAATCAGGGGAGTAGTTGGTATCTAATGACTTATTGCGCTAAGGATATACTTTGATCTACATAGGCGACATGCACAATCATATTTTTTGCTTTATTTTTTTATCTTCATGGCTTCTATATCAGGTGATTTTATTAAGTACTCCATAAAAATAGGTGGTAAAACCCTAGATACAAGTTACCCTATACAATCCATAATAGTGGATAAAAGGATCAATAAAATTCCTTATGCAAAAATAGTTTTGCATGATGGTAGCATTCAGTCGCAAACTTTTTCTATAGCCAATGATAAAACTTTTGCCATTGGTGCTGCTGTTGTGATACAAGCTGGCTATGACGATAGCTTGACACAACTGTTTCAAGGTGTAGTAGCTAAACTGGCCATCCAATCTAGGTCAACCGGCTTATCTACGTTGACCGTGACCTGTAGAGATGTTGCCTATAAGACTACTCTTGCACCCAAAACAATGCATTTTGTAAAAATAAAGGATAGCGATCTTTTTAAAAAAATCTTGAATGGATATAGTGGCTTAAGCCATAAAATCGAAGCCACTACTATTGTACATGAAAATATTTCACAACACGAAATATCTGATTGGGACTTTTTAAATATTCGAGCTGAATCCAATGGGCAAATTGTTGTGGTAAATGATGGCGTAGTCTCCATCAAGAAACCAAAACCAACTGGTAAAGGTGCTTTTACCTATACCTATGGTGTTGATTTTATTGATTTTGAAGCTGAAATAGATTCAAAAGATCCATGGTCAGCTGTTACGGCCCAGGCTTGGGACAGTACCAAGCACAATAAAGTTTCTGAAAAAGCAACTGATCCAGGCGAACAATCTATGGGCAGTATTTCCTATAAAAAATTAACCGCTGCTACCCAAGCAGGTAGCGTTACGATATCCCACAGTGGTGTACTAGATCCTTTGGAGATCAAAACGTTGGCAACTGGCTTGCTCAGCCGAAGTAGAATAGCAAAAATAAAAGGGAACGTTACCGTTTCAGGTAATGGTGCATTGCGTCATGATCGAATGATTACTATTGAAAAAGGGGCAACGCACTTTGCAGGGGATGCCTATGTATCTGGTATGCAGCATATTATATCCAATGGAAATTGGCAGACCCTATTAACCTTAGGCTTAGATGCACAGCGCTATATGCACAAATACCATGACATTGGTGCACTTCCAGCAGCAGGCATGATGCCCCCTATGCATGGTCTGCAACTCGGTATAGTCAAACAAATTACACAAGATCCTCAAAAACATGATCGGATTTTAGTCCACCTGCCGTTGGTACAAGACAAACCCAAAGAAGGCATTTGGTGTCGTTTGGCTTCGTTTTATGCCACCCAAGCATCAGGTGCTTTTTTTATTCCAGAATTGGAAGATGAAGTGGTAGTAGGTTTTGTAAATGATGATATTCGATTCCCTATTATTCTAGGTGCACTCTATAGCAGCAAACATCCATCCCCTAAGACCATTGACCCTAAAAATGCTTTTAAATCTTTTGTTTCTAGAGAAAAATTAGAATTTACTTTTCATGATGACAAAGACGGTCCTGAAATCATTATTAAAACGGCTAAAAAAGGGCTTATTCAGCTATCAGATAAGCAAAAAAGTATTGAAATAGTCGACCAGAATGGCAATAAAGTTGTTTTAAGCCATACTGGGATCAACCTAAGCAGTAGTAAAGACATTCATTTAAATGCAAGGGGGAGTATCACCATACAAGCCGGAAAAGATATTGTACTAAGTGGCATGCAAAATGTAAACTTGAAGAGTATGAACATCAATGCACAAGCCTCCATGAAGGCTACCCTAAGCGGCAATGCCAGTACCGAAGTAAAATCTGGTATGGCTACTATTATAAAAGGTACAACTGTACTGATCAATTGATAAAATTATTTTGTAGATTTTCTACTATTACATCATATATCATTGCATGATATACAATAATTAGCACACTATGCCACCTGCAGCTGTATTATTAAATAAGCACATATGTCCCATGGTCACACCAGGCGTTCCCCCTGTTCCCCATGTTACTGGAGGAATGATTGTATTGGGTTGTCCAACGGTTTTAATAGGAAAGCTCCCTGCAGCAAGAATGGGAGATACCATGCTTTGTAATGGCCCACCTCCCCATCCAGATACCATTGTAAAGGGCTCTTTAACCGTTTTAATAGGTAGTAAACCTGCTGCACGCTTAGGCGATACAACAGGTATGGGTGGAACCATACTACAAGGGTGCCCTACTGTAATAATTGGTGGATAAAATATACAAATGGATCACAAAGAAGTATATGGAAAATGAGCATAATTTTTTGGGGATAGGGTGGAAGTTTCCACCTTCTTTTAACCACCATAGCAGTACCGTAGAAATGGTAAACGGGCTACATGATATCAGAGAAAGTTTAATCATTTTAATGCGGACTAGGGTAGGTGAGCGCATTATGGAACATAAGTATGGTTGTGACCTAACCCCACTTGCTTTTCAACAATTGAATCTCAACTTGGAAACATTTATGGTAAACAATATCAAGCAAACCATTACAGAACATGAACCTAGGGTAGAGGTCCTTGATATTCAATTGACCAGTTCCAATAAAGAGGAGGGAACAATTGATATTCAAGTGAATTATAAAATTAAACACTTAAATATAGAAGAAACCATCCAATATGGCTATCATCCTGTATTTAATAAATAATATCTTGCCCATAAATAGTATGTAAATAGATCGTTAACAATCAATTAAATCAGATATATAAAAAGTCAGTATACAGCCATATAAATAGCCTCTCTATTGTTGTTCTGCTAGCTGTACTTTATTCACTATAACTTTAAAATCAGCATTATTTATAGATACCTACTATGGAAAATAGTCCACAAGACATTGACTATCCTTTCTTAAAGGAACAAGGGATTGCCTACATACAACAGTTAGCAGGAAAGAAATGGACAGACTATGGAGACCATGACCCTGGGATCACCATTTTAGAAGTATTGGCTTTTGCGATTATGGATCTCCAATATAGAACCAATTTTTATATAGAAGATATTTGGGCCAAAGATCCTGATACAGTAGCCCATACCAATGAACAACCATTTTACAAAGCTGAAGAAATTCTGCCCTGTAATCCGCTCACCCAGTGGGACTTTTTAAAAATTGTACTAGATGTTCCAGGCGTAAAAAACGCAAATATCTTTTTAAGTGATGGACCAAAAGAAATCAAAGGCGGTTATAAGATTTTTGTAAATTTGGAAGAACGCATCCGTCATACCCCACAAGAGCAAGAAGTGTTGCAGGTCATTCAGAAAAGATTATATGGGCAAAGAAATCTATGTGAAGATTTTTTTCTTATTCAGGCCATGGAAACACTTCCTATTAGCGTTAAAGCTACCTTTGAAGTAGCCCATTGCTTGGGGTATGAAGAGGGCGAAACAATCATTGCTCAGATATTATTTGCTTTTCAAGAATTTTTGTCACCCCGTGTTCCTTTTTACAGCATCAGCCAATTGCTAGATAAAGGCAGAACCATAGATCAAATCTTTACAGGGCCATTGCTCAACCAAGGTTTTATAGATCAAGAAGAGTTAATCTATCTGAAAAGCAAATCGATAATTTATGCAGTTGAACTTTTAGAAGCAGCCACTAAAATAGCTAATATTAAAAATGTATTGAACTTTGATCTTTTTATTCATGAAAAAGAGGGAAGAACAAGCAGCATTACCATACCCATTTTACCAGACCGGTCTTTCGTACTGGATCTGCCACACAGTGAAATTATCCTCCATTATAATGGCCTACCTTTGACGACAAATTGGGTAAAAGTACTTGATATACTGGAAAATATGAAAGGAAGAGGTACTTTAACAAAAGTCTATTTACAAGAAGAGGATGTTTTTGTGCTAGAAGGAAACTATAGGTATTTAGAAGACCATGTTTCCATACAGCACGATTTTCCTTTACTGTATAATGTAGGCCACGAAGGATGTACTCCATCTGAAACAATTGAAAACCATGCTAAAGCAAAACAATTAAAAGGTTTTTTGATGTTTTTTGACCAACTTTTTGCCAATTATTTGGTTAAGTTATCCAATGTCAAGCACACTATGGCCATCTATAGCGAACATTATAACAAGCCCAATAGCAGGTTACCCTTGGAGGTGCCCCGCATGCACACCATTATCAAACAACCTACTAAAGCAAGTGATCCAGGTAATGATCTTGATTTTGTAGTACAAAAAAAGTATCTAGATATAAAAGATACAATAGCCTCTCCATCTCTTGGAGATCAAGTAGAAGGGGATGAAACGGCCTATTGCGCCTACATCAATAGTACATTGGAAAGCGATATTCGAAGCTTAGACAAGCGATCAAGGATGTTAGACCATTTATTGGCTTATTTTGCAGAACGATTTACCATTTACTCACTCTTTCACTATCCTAAAAATGAAGCAAAACAATTGGATGGGTTGAATGCCAATAAAGCACTTTTTCTAAAAGATTACATTTCCATCAGTAGAGATAGAAACCGAGCGGCCCATATAACAGCCCATTCGGTCAACAACTGGATTGATTATATACCATCTGGTTTTAAGCGACGTATTTACCGTAATTTAGGCATTAAAAGTTTAAAAAAACGTCTTTTTCATCAGGTGGTTAAGCATAGTATGTACTTAGAAAAGACGGCTATGCAATATACTTTAGATCTTTTCTTAGGCAACCATTCGCAGACAGAAAACGATGAAATGTTTATGTTTAAAGGGAAATATGAAAACATACAATCCTTAGTGATGTCCTATGCCATCGATGAAAAACATTACAATATTGTCAAAAAAGCCAATGGGGTGCATAACATTCTACTTTATGTAGATAAAGCAAAAACGCAAACCATTGAGCTCATCACCGGTGCTAAGCCCATGATGCAGATTGAGCAAGCAGAAGCTGTTGTACAACAAAGCTTAGCATTGTTTAGATCATTGAATGAAGCATGTGAAGGATTTCACTTAATAGAACATATTTTGCTTAGAAGTGGAGATACATTAACCACAGCAGAAGACCCTTATTCATTTACCATGACCATGGTTTTCCCTGCGTGGCCAGCTAGATTTCAGCAATCTGTATTTAGGCATGCCATAGAAGAAATGGTTATAATAGAAGGACCTGCCCATATACTTACCAATATTTTGTGGTTGGATTTTGGTGATATGGAAACTTTTGAGCAAGCCTATAAGACATGGATAGAATTGAAAATGGATCCGACTGCTGATAAAATAGCAGTAGATGAAGCAGCCAAACTACTCATGGATCTGATAGCGCTTTATAATAACAAAACCACGCCATAGCCATAAAGCAGTATAGCCTCCATCCATTGCGCGTAGGACCATGTTATTGTATCTATCGAGCCATTCCATTATATTTAAGACAGCTTCCGGTATTATCCAATGATCTATAGATCCAATCTAGTTATGTCTTTTATAGAAGAATTTAAAAAATTTGCCTTTAGAGGCAATGTAATAGACCTTTCCGTAGGGGTTATTATGGGTAGCGCATTTGGTAAGATGGTTACTGCAATAGTAGAAGATCTTTTTATGCCTATGGTCCATCCACTATTGGCCAAAGCAGATCAACATTGGTCATCCATAGTCATTGGTCCAGGTATTAAAATTGGCCATTTTGCGGCAGCGGTGCTCAACTTTTTCGTCATTAGTTTGGTCGTTTTTGTTTTAGTAAAAATGCTCTATGGCCTTAAAGAATTGGAAAAAGCACCTAATGCAGATGGCTCTACGGAAAGGCCAGAAATAAGAGATGCGCTTAAAAAGTAGCTTTACAGCCGTTTCCCCAATAAGGCTATTGTAGCGCCCGAATAGCCATCAGCTCATTGTTCCGCTCTATGAACCAGAAGCCATTCCATACCATATACCATTTATGCACTGCCATTCATTAGACTTAGATCAGCTTAGTCCCAAAGATTTTATTATTATAAAGGGAGCCAGCATACATAATCTTAAAAAAGTAAATGTAGCCATTCCACGCAACCAGCTAGTAGTCGTTACAGGATTATCCGGTTCGGGCAAATCTTCTTTGGTCTTAGATACCCTTTTTGTAGAAGCCCAGCGTATGTATATAGAGAGCGTCAGCGCCTATGCGCGCCAGTTTCTAGGTAAAATGGAAAAGCCTCCAGTGGATTCAATTCAAGGTCTTTCTCCAGCTATTGCCATTCGGCAAAACGTTACCAATAAAAATCCCCGTTCTACCGTAGGTACCCTTACAGAGCTTTGTGACTATCTCAGTTTACTCTATAGCCGTATAGGTACAACCTATTCTCCCATCAGTGGACAACCAGTTAAAAAAGATAACGTTTCCGACGTAGTAGACTACATTCAACAACAGCCAGAAGGTACCAAAATTTGGATCCTCTATCCCATAGTAGTCGCCGATCAAACCGCCTTAGTAAAAAAATTAAAAGTCGAACAAGGCAAAGGATTTACCAGAGTCATGCAAGGGAATGCACTTTTTTGGATAGAAGAGCTATTGGAAGGAAATACTTTTCTCTCGTTAGAGCAGCCCATTTATGGGCTGGTAGACCGTATGATCGTCACCAAAGCCGATCAGACCTATTCCTATAGAATAGCAGATTCTGTTCAAACCGCCTTTTTTGAAGGCATCGGCCATCTGGTCGTAGCGCTTATTGGAGGGGTGCAAAAATCTTTTTTAGATCGATTTGAATTAGACGGCATCCCTTTTACCCTACCTACTCTTTCCTTTTTTAGTTTTAATACTCCCCATGGCGCTTGTAAAAGTTGTTCAGGCCTCGGGCAATTGATCGGCATAGACCCCTGTAAAGTAGTACCCAACCCAGCGCTTTCCCTGCTAGAGGGTGCCATTGCCCCCTGGACGGGTCCCATTATGCGTAAGTGGTTGCTTCCCCTTTTCGCCCTCCATGAAGCCCTTCATTTTCCCATTGACATTCCCTATAGCCACTTGACTCCAGACCAACAAAAGCTGCTATGGCAAGGTCATGGCGATTTTATAGGTATTGATCGATTCTTTGATTTTTGCGCTACCCAAACCGATAAAATACAATATCGGGTTTTGCTATCCCGTTACCGCGGTAAAACCACCTGTTTGGCTTGCCGAGGCAGCCGTTTACGTGCAGATGCCCACTACGTTAAAATCGATAACCATTCCATGATAGACCTATTGTTGATGCCCATTCACGACTTAATGCCTTTTTTTGATCGATTATCCCTTACGCCACGCCAAGCAGCCATTGCCCAAAGAATCGTAGTAGAAATCAAAAATAGGCTCCATTATATGGCCCAAGTTGGCTTAGCCTATTTAACCCTGAGCAGACCCATTGCCACCCTATCTGGCGGAGAACATCAACGCATTAAATTGGCCACTGCATTAGGCAGTCCCCTTTTTGGCACCATTTACATTTTAGATGAGCCCACCATTGGGCTCCATCCCCGTGATACCGATCAGTTGGTAGCATTGCTTTTAAATTTAAGAAATCAAGGCAACACCGTTGTAGTCGTAGAGCATGAAGAATTGGTCATGCGTGCCGCCGACACCCTTATTGAGATAGGTCCTCAAGCAGGTGCCGGTGGAGGCACATTGGTTTTTCAGGGTTCCTTTCAAGCCTTGCAGCAAGCGACCACCCATACCGCCCAATACCTCAATGGCACCGCTACCATTCCATTGCCCAGTTGCAGACGCACTTGGCACCATGCGCTACATATTCAAAACGCCACCCTGCACAACCTACATCAGGTCAGCGTCACCATTCCCCTACAAGTATTAACGGTCGTCACAGGCGTCAGTGGATCAGGTAAATCCACGCTTATCAAAGAAGTGCTTTATCCTGCCTTAATCCAACACCTGACCAAGTCTTCAGCCCTTTTAGGGCAGTCCGCCCTTCCATCTATCCTATTGGGCGGCGATCTAGCCGCCATTCAAGGCGTAGAGTTGGTCCACCAAAATCCATTGGGCAAATCTTCCCGTTCTAACCCCGCCACCTATTTAGGCCTCTATGATTCCATTCGAGACCTTTTTGCCCAAACCACCACCGCCCGTTCCCGCCGCTATCAATCAGGTCATTTTTCTTTTAATTCCGAAAAAGGGCAATGTCCCGACTGTCGAGGAGAAGGTCAGCAAAAGATAGACATGCAATTTATGGCAGATATTTACCTACCCTGTAGCCGTTGCAAAGGAAGTCGATTTAAAGCCGAAATAGCTGAAGTAACCTATGCTGGCCAAACCATTGTCCAGGTACTCTGCATGACCGTAGACGAAGCATTGCTTTTTTTTGCCGATCAACCCCTTATGGTCCATAAATTAAAAGTTTTGCAAAACGTAGGGTTGGGGTATATCCAGTTGGGACAATCTTCCAGTTCCTTAAGTGGAGGAGAAGCCCAGCGGCTTAAGTTGGCCTATTATTTAGAAAAAGAATTAACCGATCAGCATCTATTATTTATATTTGATGAACCCACTACGGGCCTCCATATGCACGACGTAGCCCAATTGTTACAAGCCATTCACGCCTTAATCGCCCAAGGCCATACTGCCCTCGTCATTGAACACCATATCGATGTAATCAAAAGCGCCGATTGGCTGATTGACCTAGGCCCTGATGGAGGCCAGCAAGGCGGTAAAGTCGTATTTACCGGTAGACCTGAAGCATTGCTCCAACAAGAAGGCAACCATACCGCCCATTATTTGAAACAAAAAATGTAACAAATAGTTGGATGGTATTTTTTTTTGTATTACCATTGTTGTAGCAAATCTTTTTTTCAAACGGTTTTGATGCAAAGCTGTGCATGCTGCAAATTAGCGGCAGTGAAAGTGGCCTATTTGCATAATATATAATTATATACTATATTTATTGTATAGGTCCATTGCAATAGCGTACTATTACCTGTTTAACACATTGGTTAGGTTACATTAAATAATTAACATTAAAATTAAGTCAAAATGGTTTATAAAAAAATTAGAAACAACATCCCTTCTTTATCCAGTTTATTATTAGCTGGAGTATTACTAGGTAGCAATTGTACCGACAAAAAAAATACAGAAAATGTAGCTGGAGGACAGACAGGAGAAAATGCGCAGAACGTTGCTGAGGGAGAAAAACCTAAGGATGCGTCCGGTAAGCCGCTTACTCAAGATTACATAAAAGTAGTTAAGGACATATATCACTATTTGATAAGTATTGCGGGAATAGAACGTTTAGGTAATAGAGTTTACCAAGTTAATCCAAGCGACTTTACAGGCGCGAATGCAAAAGACAATCTTAATAACCTCTGTAACTCTTTCTCTAATGCTCCATGGTCACAAGTTTATCCTATTGATCCTGAATTGCAAACTGTTTTTCAAAGTCTAGTAGGCATGGAATTCCGTTCTGCTCGTTCTATGAAAGGAATTAGACATAAATATGCTTTTGGTTGCGCTCTTACAGAAATTATTGATGTATGGTCAAAATTCTCTGACATATATAAAGATACCGTGAAATATACCCATCAGGGTGCATTAAGTAGCAATATGACGGACCTCTTACATAAGTTAGATAAGTATTATGCTGAGTTAGAGCTTGACACAGTTAACTCAAAATTTAGCGCACATCGTAAATTTTTTGATTCCAATGACGTTGAATTTCTTACTAAGGATAGGTTAGGTAGGTTTTTAACTGGTAAAACAATAAATGATGAAGACAAGACACATCATGTGGCTGATGCATTAAAAGTATCTTTAGGGCCCGTATGGGTTATGGGTAAAGCAGTTGACGATGTAAATCTTACTGAAGCCCTAGATAATGTTAAACATAGGGGGTGCGCTATAAGTAAAAAATGGCGAATTCAGGGTGAAACTCAAAGTCCTGCGCCAGAAATTCCAGTCTTTCCAATTTCTAGTAAAATAACTAAGGACTTTAAAGACGGCATGGTATTAGATCTTCCAAGCGATCAATCATACAAAGATATCCTCACTGCACCTGTTAAGCAAGATCTTCAATGTGGTCATCTTCTTACTACATTGTTTAATGGTGATGTATCATCAGTGGACTTTATTAAATTTGAACCTCATGAAACTGCAGTAAGCCAGGATATTCCATGGATCCAGCTTGAAGGAAATAATACAACATTTAGGATCCTGGCAGACCAAGCTACAAATTTTCAAACTGGCGTTTTTGTTACAACTTTAGCTCAGCATATAAACAATGGTAAGACTGGATTAAGCAAATTATATTGTATCCCAGATATAACCAGTATTGAAAATAGCATTCTGGAAGGTATCAAAGACAAATCTGAAGAATCAGTTAATAAAGAATCAACCTACCAAAGTGGCGAAATCAAACTAGAGCATATTGCGGGAGGCAGTAATGCAAGTAAGTTACTTGTTAATCTTGGAAAGATATTCGGATTAGTTCATGTAAATGTAAATAAAGAGTTCTTTGATTCTCTATCTGCACTTTTGTCTAATGAAGATTTCTTGACTTCTAGTGCAACTATTGAGCAGAAAATTGCTTTTGTTATTCTTAAAAAACTTTTTGACTATCAAAGTGGTCTAGAAGGCTCTAATGCTGCGCCTATACTTGTTTCTAAAAACTCAGGTTCAGTTAAAGATCTTATCGAATTGGTTCAATCAGAAATTAAAAGAGAAGCAAATTATGCTGTTCTTTACAAGGAAGAAGATAAGTATCAACCTACACATGTAACCCAAAAAATTGCAAATTTTATAACGAGTATCCATAAAAAATTGCAAGAGAAGCGTGGTCATGCATATGTTACATATAAAGGTATTTCGGACACGTCTAAATCCAAAGCTTTTAATATTGAAACGGTTGTTAAAGCAATAAAAAAAGACTATTCATCTATAAGAGGCATTCTTACTGCTCGAGTAGAGGCTTTGGTTAAAGAAGAATCATTTAAATTAACAAATGAAAACTTCAAAAGGTATTTTCCTGGTCAGCCTTTAAATAGCCCTCATGTTAATCATATTAATAACATGAAAACGGAATACATAAATAAAAATAAAAGTCAAAATAATGCTTAGCATCTAACTGTCTAATTATTGATCCTATCTTTTTAGGTTTAATCTTCCCAATGGAGAACTAGCAAAAGCTAGTTCTCCATTTTTTATATCTACTTATAAAAAATAAAACCTTATTTTTTTATATAGCCTATTCCCTAATTTCAATAGTCCTTTCCCCAATCTCTTTCCACTGTATACCATTACATAAAAATATTTTATATATTGGTCTTTTTATTTGTTTATGCAGTAACCCTGCTGCCCATTGTAGATGGTTGGTAGTTGTTGTGTTATTCTGTTATCAAAAAAAGTCTTAGGCCCATAGCAGTGACCCGTATGGTGCAGAGAGTGAAACCATTTAAACCATGCAATCTAAATCCATTAGAGAAAAATTCCTCCAATTTTTTATACAAAAAAAACACCTCCATCAATCTGGAGTGGGTATTGTCAACAAAGAGGACCCCTCTTTGTTTTTTGTCAATGCCGGAATGAATCCCTTTAAGGATATCCTTTTAGGCAATCAACCCATTATTGCCCCTCGTGTGGTTACGGTACAACCCTGTTTACGTGTTT
Source organism: Candidatus Cardinium hertigii (assembly GCF_050864855.1). GTDB lineage: Bacteria > Bacteroidota > Bacteroidia > Cytophagales > Amoebophilaceae > Cardinium > Cardinium hertigii_C. The sequence goes on along the minus strand of NZ_JBOZWW010000002.1, from coordinate 22,581 downwards.
CCGGTAAACACAATGACCTTGAAGAAGTAGGCGTCGATACTTATCACCATACCCTTTTTGAGATGTTGGGCAATTGGTCCTTTGGCGATTATTTTAAAAAAGAGGCTATCGACTGGGCATGGGAACTCCTAACAGCCGTCTATCACCTGCCTAAGGAACGCATCTATGCCACCATATTTGGAGGAGATGTGCAAGATGGCTTGCCAAAAGATGATGAAGCTGCTGCCCTTTGGGGCCAATACCTCCCGGCTGACCATATTCTTTCCTTTGCCAAAGCAGATAATTTTTGGGAAATGGGTGCACAAGGCCCCTGTGGTCCCTGTTCTGAAATCCATCTGGATATCCGTTCGGATGCCGAATGTAAGGCGCTACCCGCTGCCCAATTGGTGAATACAGGCCATCCCCAAGTCATAGAGATTTGGAACTTAGTATTTATGCAATACAACCGACAAGCTTCTGGCAAATTGGTAGACCTGCCCCATAAACACATTGATACCGGTATGGGGTTAGAGCGATTGGCTATGGTGTTACAAGGCAAAACATCTAACTACGATACCGATATTTTTATCCCACTGATTGAGAAAATAGAGCAGATCGCTGGTAAAAGCTACCAGAAAAGTACTACTATTGCAGTAGCCATGCGGGTCATTGCAGACCACCTCCGTGCAGTAGCCTTTGCCATTGCCGATGGCCAACCCCCTGCACAGGCCAAAGCCGGTTATGTGATCCGCCGTATTTTACGTCGTGCCATGCGCTATGGCTATAGCCACTTGGCTATAAAAGAACCTTTTATCCATCAATTGGTTCCTGTTTTAGCTGCACAAATGGAAGGCGTCTACCCCAACCTAACCAACCAACAAGGCTATATCGCACAACTGATTCAAGCAGAAGAAACTGCCTTCTTAAAGACATTAGGAACAGGGTTGCACCGCTTTAATCACCTAGATCCAAGTAAGAGCTACCAAGGGGTAATAGCAGGCAGTGTAGCTTTTGAGCTTTATGATACCTATGGGTTCCCTTTAGACCTTACCCTATTGATGGCCAAAGAGAAGGGACTGATGGTAGATGAAGCCGGTTTCGAACAAGCACTCCAGGCCCAAAAAGCACGTGCAAAAAAAGATGCCACCATCTCGCAAGGCGATTGGCAAATGGTCCATCCATCGGCTGAACCCTCTTTTGTTGGCTATGATCAATTGGAGGTTACCACCACTATTGTACAATGGCGTACCTTTACCAATAAAACAGGCATGGTCTATCAATTGGTATTATCCGCTACCCCTTTTTACCCAGCAGGAGGGGGGCAAGTAGCCGATACAGGGGTGATTCGATCGGGTGCAGAGTCTATTCCAGTGGTAGATGTACAAAAAGAACATGGCTTAATCGTTCATACCGTTGATCAGCTGCCGGCTCAGTTGGCGCTACCTGTAGTAGCACAGGTAGATCCCCTCCAACGTACTTTGGCTGCCAACAACCATACTGCTACCCATCTTTTACAGGCTGCTTTACAACAACTATTAGGTAGCCATGTAGTCCAAAAAGGTTCCTTGGTGACACCTAATCTATTGCGCTTTGATTTTGCCCATCCTACCAAGTTGTCTACTATACAAATAGAAGCAATTGAAGCCATTGTAAACCAAAAAATCAGAGCCAATATACCCTGTCTAGAACAACGTAGCCTTCCACTGGCTGAAGCCAAATCCATGGGCGCACAAGCGCTATTTGGTGAGAAATATGGGGCAACCGTACGGGTTATTACCTTTGATCCTACCTACTCTATAGAGCTTTGTGGCGGCACCCATGTAGCCCATACTGGACAAATTGGCTTTTTCAAGATCATCCATGAGAGCGCTATAGGTACAGGCATACGGAGAATAGAAGCCCTAACCGCCCGTAGTGCCGACCATTTTGTCACCCAACAATCCGCTGCTTTAACGACAGTAGCAAATCTGCTCAAACATCCTAAAGACCTCGTGCAGGCAGTAGAAAAGTTGGTCTATGAAAAAAAACAGCTCCAAAGGCAGTTGATGGGCTATGAAACCAAAGCGGTCCAACAAATCATCCAACAGTTGTCCCACCAATTGGAACAAGTCGGTGACCTCTACCTACTGATTCAAACCGTCCAGCCACCCCATCCCCATGCTTTGCAACAGATTGCTTTGCACTATAAAGGCAAATATCCCCAAATATTTGTCCTATTGGCCGCTATATTTGAACAACAAGCCCATTTAGTCCTATCGGTATCCGATCCGTTGCTCCCCTACAACGATGCCCATCAGATCATCCAATCTATAGCCCCTTTTATTGGTGGTAAGGGAGGAGGGCAACCTTTTTTTGCAACTGCTAAAGGCAATCAGCCCGCAGGTATAGCAGCTGCATTACAAGCAGCAAGAAAAACTTTCATCATGTCCCATCCATCTAACCGTTGAATGACAGCTTTTTTGCCTATAATTGTATCCAAAGTATAGATCGCAGCCATCTATACCGTATGAAATTTTGTGTATGATAGCAGAATTTTTTAAATTTCCCTTAATGGCGTATAACTTCTGGGCAATGCCCTTTAATAAGACTATTTTAACTTATGGACCAAAATATACTAGATATTACAGATGCGCAGTTTGATAAAGTAATCAGCCAGCATAAACTTGTTTTAGTGGATTTTTGGGCGCCTTGGTGTGGCCCTTGCCTACAACTTGCGCCTGTAATAGAACAGATTGCTACCATCTACAAAGGAAAAGCATTGGTTGCCAAGCTTAATATAAGTGAAAATAGTCAAATCCCTGCTAAATATTTTATCAGTACCATACCTACTATGTTGTTTTTTTATGAAGGTCAACAGGTAGATCGTTTGGTAGGAAATCTTCCTATTACACAAATTCAGCCCTCCTTGGACAAATATTTGCCTTAGTAGGCTGTTTTTTATACAGCTGGTTCCAAAAAGTGCTTCTATAAAGGCTTGTTTGAATTGATCCTACAGGGTAATGTATCTTAGAGGTAATTTATTTTTATCAAAGGTTATATTGGCCTTTTTTTGCCCTTAATCTTATACATGCAACGTTACGATAGTCTATTATTCGCGCGCATAGCTGCCCATGCTATACCCAGTACTACCCTTCATGTAAAAAATAAAGTAACTTTTTCCATGGGAGGATGGCGTATCTTTATGATCAACGGTAAACTATTTTAAGTAGAATTTTTTTCCGAATCCAGTCAATAGATATTTTTTACCCTTTTTTATCCATGCATCCTATTACTAAAAATCTAAAAAGCTTTATCCTCCATTTTATAGCGCCATTCAAATGGTATTTCATAGCCATGGCTTGTTTTCGAATCTGTTTTGTACTTGATAATTTGGTGGTCCCCTATGCCTTTAAAATACTCGTCACACGACTTACCGCATTAGACAAAAATAGAACAGATAGCTGGATAAAACTAGCTGGTCCGTTGATCCTTTTGTTAGGGATAATTGGGCTAATAGAGGTTTTATTTCGTCTATTTGACTATATGAAAGTCAAAACTATTCCTGATTTTGAAGCAAAAATACGTACATGGATTGTACGCCATTTGCAAGGACATTCTTACCAATTTTTTACAGCCCATTTTTCCGGTGATTTGGTAAAACGAATCAATGATTTAACCGATGGCATCAGTCAAGTCATGATGATTATTATTTCTTCATTTTTGCCTACATTTTGCACCATGTGCGCAGGTGTTATCTCTTTTACCTGTATACATCCGATCTTTGGTGGCGTATTAATGGTTTGGCTGATACTCCATACCGCTACTTACTTTTTTTATTCAAAAAAATGCAGCCAGGGTGTAGCATTACATGCAGAAAAGGTAAGCCGCTTGTCTGGTAGTATAGTAGATGGCTTTACCAATATATTAAGTATAAAACTTTTTGCACCTAAAAATCAAGAAATTGTTCATTTATTGGCCCCACAAGCAGCAGAAAAAGAAGCACATAAAAAAGCTTTAAGGCTGATCATGCGCCTACATTTTATCATTAGTGGTCTTTCTATGGGCTTTATGGGCATAGGAATGATCGCTTATGTAATCTATTATTGGCAACTGGGTAAGCTTTCTATTTCTGAAGTTACCTACATTTTTTATGCTGGTAATAATATTTGTAATTTGGTTTGGGTCTCTGTAGCAGAATTTCCTGATTTCTTTGAAGAAATTGGCTATTGTCAACAAGCATTAAAGTTATTACAAAAAGAACATGCCGTTCTAGATGCACCCAACGCCTCTGTACTTAAATGTCAGTCAGCTGCTATTGCATTTCAAAACGTTTCTTTTTCTTATGGATCAGATAACCCTATATTCCAGAATCAAACCATTGCTATAGCGCCTGGTGAAAAAGTAGGATTGGTAGGTTTATCGGGCAGTGGCAAAACTACTTTTATCCATTTATTGTTGAGGTTTTTTGACCTCAATGAAGGTGTAATTACCATTGATGGGCAAGATATCTCCACCGTTACCCAAGCATCATTGCGTGCTGCTATTTCTGTTATACCCCAAGATACCACGCTTTTTCATACCTGTATTTTGGAAAATATCCGTTATGGACGTAGGGAAGCAACAGATGATGAAGTGATTGATGCTGCTAAAAAAGCAAAGTGTCATAATTTTATTATGCATCTATCCAAAGGGTACCATACTTTAGTTGGAGAAAGAGGGTCAAATCTTTCAGGTGGGCAGCGTCAACGGATCGCGATTGCACGTGCTGTATTAAAAAATGCCCCTATTCTCATCTTAGATGAGGCTACTTCTGCATTGGATGCCATTACTGAAAATGAAATACAAGAAAGCCTTTCGACCATTATGGTCGATAAAACCATTATTGTAATTGCCCATAGACTAGCCGTTTTGGCGGAAATGGATCGATTGTTGGTATTTAATAGCGGTAAAATAATTGCCAATGGCCCCCATAAGACGCTTTTAAAGACCAGTCCTTTTTATGCAAATATGTGTAGGTTACAGTTCGATGGCATGCATGCACTATAAAAGCTACGAAAAAAAATTATGTATTGAGTTGATTGGGTCAAAAAATTACCAAAAAACATTGTATCAGTTATAACGGAAGTTTGTTTTGTATAGTTATAAGGGAAGTTTGTTTTGTATACAGCTGGTTCCAAAAAGTGCTTCTATAAAAGTGGGATTAGGAAGTAATCGAGTGTGTCTCTGTTCCTGCTTGTAATTTTTCCGCATGATCTGCCACACGTAAAGCTTTGATCATATCTAATATGGCGCCATCTAGTATAGCCGTTAAATTATGTTCCGTATAGCCAATCCGATGGTCTGTTGCACGGGCTTGGGGGAAATTATAGGTTCTGATTTTATCTCCCCTTTCTCCATGTTTAACCATAGACCTTCGTTCTATACCAATAGCTTCCTGTTGCTTTTTAACTTCCATATCATAGAGGCGAGAACGCAATACCTTTAAAGCTTTTTCATAATTTTTAATTTGTGATTTACCATCTTGACAGGATACCACAAGTCCAGTAGGTATATGGGTGAGGCGAACGGCTGAATAGGTAGTGTTTACCGATTGACCACCTGGGCCAGAAGAACAAAAAGTATCCTTCCGTATGTCATTTAAATCTAAATGAACTTCGACTTCTCCTGCTTCTGGCAATACCACTACACTAGCTGCTGAGGTATGTATACGGCCTTGTGTTTCCGTAGCAGGCACCCGTTGTACACGATGTACGCCAGATTCATATTTCATTAGCCCATATACATCTTCACCAGCTATGGTACAAACAATCTCTTTCCAGCCACCAGCCGTACCTTCTATGGTATATACAGTCGAAAAATTCCATTTCATTTTTTCAGCAAAACGTTTGTACATTCGAAAAAGATCACCTGTAAAAATGGCGGCTTCATCTCCACCAATACCAGCTCGAATTTCCAAAACAATGTTTCTGCTGTCATTCGGATCACTTGGGGTAAGTGCTTCACGCAATTGGCCTTCTAAATGGAGTTTTTTGTCTAGAGCAGCCGTTAATTCTTGTTTGGCAATTTCACGAAAGTCTTCTTCTTTTTCAATATTTAATACCTCTTTTGCTTCTTTTAGATTTTCTAATACCTGTTCATAGTGGTTGTATAAATCGACAATTTTGGATAGCTTACTATATTCTTTATTGAGTGCTGCATAGGCCTTTATATCATTTAAGGCCTCTGGTTGATAAATCGCTGCTTCTACCTGAAGAAACCGATTTTTAATAGATTTTAATTTTTCAATCATATGATCCTGATAGATCCAAATATAGCTTATAGTACTCGGTTAAAATATTTTATGCACCATCCATTTAGCTGTGTAGGTATATTACAAAAAGATGTATTAAATAGGTATTTTTGGATAGTTGCTAGAAGCCTTGTCTGGCCTAATCAGCGATAAGTAGGATTAGATAAGAAACGGCAGGCTATTGAACAAGCTTGCCTTGCCAATAGCTTTGCAACAAGCTTTAATAGACTTTACTACCCTTTAAGCTACTTTTTCCACAATAGCTTCAAATGCATTTGGATGGTTCATAGCCAAGTCAGCCAATACTTTTCTATTTATATCCATATTACTTTGTTTAAGTTTACCCATAAATTGGGCATAAGCCATACCATGTAGACGAACTGCTGCGTTGATGCGCTGTATCCATAAACTTCTTATGGTTCTTTTTTTTGTTTTTCGATCTCTATAAGCATATAAGAGCCCTTTTTCAACTGCATTTTTGGCTACGGTCCAGACATTTTTTCTTTTGCCCCAATAACCCTTTGCTAATTTTAATACCCGCTTTTTACGTGCTTTTGAGGCTACTGAGTTAACTGATCTTGGCATGTGTATATTCTAATTTAGAAGTTGATAATATTTATAAAACTACAGAACCATAGATACTGTAGTGGCAGCATAAAGGTAGAAATACATTACATGACTAGCAATTTGCGAATGGTTGGTGCATTCGTTTCATGTACGAGGGTGCTATGGGTAAGCTGCCTTTTTTGCTTGGTGCTTTTAATTTTTTTTGCCAAGCAATGGTTCTTAAAAGCATGTTTCCGCTTGATTTTACCTGTACCGGTTACTTGAAATCTTTTTTTTGAACCAGAATGTGTTTTGACTTTTGGCATATCTTTGGTTATGACAGAATTTAATCGCTTAGTGATGGTAAATCATCTATGCGCTTGTGATTTTTTGCTAATGGCTTAGCCATCTGGTAAGCTGCTTGCACCACCAGATTACAAATTGCAGCTGCTTTTGCTATAAGGGTGCTATCTGCTTACTACTTAATAATATCAACAGGTATAGCTAGCTTATTCTTACACAGCCCTCAAATATAGTGAAAAAGATGTAAATAAAAGGAAAATTTTATCAAAAATAAGCTTATTTTTTATGTACGAGAGGCGCTATGGTTAGACTCATTTTTTTTCCTTCTAGTTTAGGAAGTTGTTCTACTTTTCCATAGGCTTCTAACCCTTGTGAAAACCTAAGTAAGATTAATTCACCTCTTTCTTTAAATATAATTTCCCTACCTACAAATTTAACACAAACTTTCACTTTAGCACCAGCTTTTAAAAAGTTAATCGCATGCCTTAACTTGAAATCAAAGTCATGATCGCTGGTATTGGGACCAAAACGAATCTCTTTTATGACAACTTTTTGGGCATTATTTTTTATTTCTTTGTGCTTTCTTTTCTGCAAGTACTTAAACTTAGCATAATCCATTACTTTACAAACAGGACAATCATTTGCTTTTGTAATTTCTACTAAGTCAAGGGCTTGGCCTGCTGCAATGGCTAAAGCTTCACGGATGCTATAGACACCAGTCGTGACATTATCCCCAACCAAACGAACTTCTGATGCAGTGATCCGCTCGTTTACGTTAAGTGTTTCTTTTATTGTATTTTTCAAATGGCCAAGTATTGGTTATGGTCTGTTGTACGCAATGTGTTTGGTTGCGCTAGCATTTCTTGCTATGCAACATCACATAATATACAAATATCTAAACAAGTTTTCAATAAATCAAATCAAAGAAATGGATGCATTTGTAGCTGTTTTAGCTTATATTTTTGGCGGTGCTGCTGGAACGGAATATCAAAAATAATCCTATGATAATCCACGGTATGCTAAGCCATTGTCCCATATTAAGCCACATATTGTTTTCAAATGCAACTTGATTTTCTTTATAAAATTCGTTCAAAAAACGGAGTGAAAAGGCGATTACTGCAAAAGATCCAAAGAGCCGACCGGATACTAACGTTTGACCTTTTTGATACCACCATAAGAATAGTATCATAAATACCAAAAAGTAGGAGCATGCTTCATAAAGTTGTGCCGGGTGTCTTGGAATGGCCCAGGTGTATACATTCGCTTGATAACTTCCATTTTGTTTTTGTAGCGTGTAAGATAGGGGGCTACCATAGGGTTCATATATGTGCGGCGGTGGGTTGAAATAAGCCTTTTGGATCAGCTCATTTTTTAAAGCCTTTTGAAGGAAATTTTTAATCATGATTTCATCTGTAATATTTTTTTTAAAGGTAATGGCTAATTCAATGGGTGGGTAGTTGCCTTTTATAGGTAGCCTGTTTGCAGTGGTTGCTTTACGTATCACTAAATTTTGAATGGTCGAGCCATACTTCTTGCATAGATGGTCATGCAAATCTCTGACAAATAATACGCCATAATTGGATCCAGTAGGTTGGCCAATAACTTCAGAATTCATAAAATTACCTATCCGGATAATCGCACAACCCAAAGCACCTAAAATGACCAAATGATCTACTAACCATAAAAACTTTACCGTAGGCCGACGGTTTTTTAAATGGATACGAAGTGGGAAAAGGGAAATAGTAAGCCGTTTTACATATAAAAAAATAGCAAATATAATGCCAATGGCAGCCCCATGACTGGCCAATCCCCTAAACCCGGTTATTTCAAATTTGGGGGAGAAGGTAACAGGCAAAAATATTTCTAATAGGTGGTGTTGATAGTAGTCCCATTCATAAAAAATAACATGGCCTAAACGGGCCCCAAATAGTACGGCCAAGGCAATATAATTGGGAAGTGCTTCAGCTTCTGAGCTGTCTTTGCCAGCTTTGGCAAACATATAATGTAAAATAGGTATGCCTGCCAACACAGCGGTACCAAAAAGTAGATTATACCAACGAAGGGTTAAAAACCCTTTTGTAAACAGTATTGGAGATACATCCCATATAATTGCATTGGAAATCAGCATGATATGTTAAATAATGTTAAGTAGATTGGATAAAAATAGTCTTTTTCATATAGCATAGGGCCGAGATGCTTTGAATAGGATGACCAACAACGCATAATAGCCCATACAACCCATTCTAGCCATTTAGGGCTTAAAGATATCGACCCTATGGAAAAAAACCTAACTATTCAGAATCCAATCTACTAGTAGACGTACCCCAAATCCTGTAGCACCTGCATGATGGTAGGCCCATCTTTTTTCAGTCCAGACTGTACCTGCGATATCTAGGTGTGCCCAAGCTGTTTTTTTAACAAATTGTTTTAAAAATAGAGCCGCTGTAATAGATCCCCCCCCTGGTTTTTTGCCTGCATTGCACATATCTGCAATAATAGAATGCATATATTCAAAATAAGTGTCTTCTAGTGGCATTTGCCAAATTTTTTCACCTGTTCTTGGAGCAGCAGCCATCAAACTGTTGATCAGTGGTTGATCGCTGCCAAATATACCTGCCATACGTGTGCCGAGTGCAACGACCATAGCGCCTGTTAAAGTAGCTAAGTCTACAATGGCATCTACCCCGAGCCTTTCTGCATAAACCAATGCATCGGCTAGGGTAAGTCTTCCTTCTGCATCTGTATTGTCTATTTCAATGGTTTTACCATTAGAAGCAGTGACAATATCGCCAGGCTTAGTGGCACGCCCATTAATCATATTTTCTGTAGCAGCAACAATAAAGTGAATCTCTTTGTTGGGTTGGATGGCACCAATAACCTCTGCTGTGCCCAGCACTGCTGCAGCACCGGACATATCATATTTCATTAACTCAATATGCGAATTGCCTATCTTTAAGTTGAGTCCACCCGCGTCAAAGGTGACACCTTTGCCTATAAGGGCAATTTTTTGAAAAGGAGATCGGGTATCAAATGATTTGGGTTTATAAGAAAGATGAATAAATTTGGGTGGTGCGCTAGAACCTTGTGTAACGGAAAGATAAGCCCCCATACCCAAGCGTTGGCAATCCTCTTTTTCTAAAATATTGATATCAAAGTGATGCTTTTCAGCTAATGCAATGGCAGTTTCAGCCAAGGTGGAAGGGGTAACATGATTGGCAGGAGCATTTACCAAGTCTTTTGCTAGATGCACCCCTCTTACAATTTTTTTTGCCAATTCAATGGTTGAGTGATCCGCTATACTATTTACAAAGTAGACCTTTTTCAAATAGGTGGTTTTGGTATCCTGCTGGGATTTAAAACGTTCGTCTACATAAGCAGCCAATAAAATGCCTTCAGTAAACGCTTTTAAATGCATCTTATCATTGTGTAGTGTGGTAAAATCGACCACTACGGATGGACTGTGCAGCTTGATACATGCACTATAGACCATGGCTGCGGCTTGTCGAATGGATTCATCACCAATGGCTTCCTGTTTTCCTAACCCAATCAATATTACTTTACCTACGGTATGAAAACAGTTGGCTGTAGCTGTCTCACCTTGTTTGCCTGTAAATTTACATTCTTTGATCAAGGGTGCGACAACGTCATGGTAAAAAGACTCATGGACCAAATGAGCAGTATCGGCCGAAGCGCTATTGTTTTCAAAAATACCAAACGCATAACAGTTTTGTGCTACTTGTGATGGTTGGCTACTCAAAAATTCAAATTCAGGATAGTGCATAATAGTTGCTTTAAGTAGTGGCTTTAAAGTGCACATAAATGGGCTGTGCTTTGTGACCCTAGGTGGATAGGAGATTAACTTTCCCTACAATTTTTTAAATATACACAAATAATAAAAGAATAAATGGACCCTTGACAGCTATTAAAAATGGTTATCTTGTCACCGATAGTCTTTACAAAAGGAGAGCGCAAACTATTTTTAGTTGTGCTATACGGGGAGCTCCCCCATATCATCATGGTCTTCTAGTCTATTTTGTGGCATATGATTGATAACATCTACCCCTTGGTTTTTAGATTTTATACCACCCAATAATACCAACTGTTGACCTACAATTTGTACAATATATTTTTGCGCACCATCCTTATCTGTATAACACCTGTGTATTAACTTTCCTTCTATGTATACCTGTTGACCCTTGGTTAGATATTGGGCTGCCACTTCTGCATGAGGGGTCCAAAGTACTATTTCGTGCCAATCAGTATGATTTATTTTTTGACCTTCTTTTGTTTTGTAGCTATCGTGCGTTGCTACAGTAAGTTGCACCCGCATGCGCCCATTTTCTAAGTGGCGTATTTCTGGCGCTTTACCTAAGTTACCCAAAATAATCACTTTATTAACACTTGCCATGTCGGTTGTCCATAATAGAAAAAAATAGTTTTGATCCCTGTTTAATTTAAGACCTTACTAGGTAAGTTGCAACTGCTTAGGGATAGCTTGGAAAGTATGTATACCACTTGTGTTTAGAGGGATAACATTTGGAACCATCATTTTTGCTTTTCAATCCTTTGCAAAAGGGTGTCAGCCATAAGGTATCCTTCATCTTTTCTTACTTCAAGTGAACGTTGGATGATAAAGGTAAGCAGTTGAGTAGGGTAGAGGCCAATTTCTGCTGCTTGATGGAATAAAAAAGAAGCGGGATGCATACCGGCCGTAGTATTGGGGTCATTTAATATGATTTCGTTATCATGAGTGATAAAGCCATCTATACGGGCATATACTTGACAATCTAGCAGTTGGAATAAGTCAATAGCCTGTTTTCGGATGCGCTTCAGTAAGGAAGTAGATAAGATCATAGGCGTTTGTTTCCGTACTATACCGGGCAAATATTTTGCTCTATAATCAAAATGAATCTTTCCCTTGACCATTTCAGTTGGAGGTAGTGCAATGGGATTTCCTGTTTCTGCTTCTAGTACCATGCAAGAAAATTCTCTTCCTTGAATAAAGGCTTCAATGATTATGGAGGCTTCTGCTTGTGCACTCATTAATAAGATAGGGGGCTGTTTTTTTTGAAAATAAAGTTCTAGGTAATTTAGTAAGGTATAAGGCGTATAGAAAATTTGGTCAGCGACTCGCAAAGGAAATCCTATGCCTTCACGTACATCGATCAAGCTAATCAACCAATTTTTTATGTCTGTTCGTGTATAACTTTGCCACTGATCATAGCTTATTGCTTCCATAAAGAATGCCTTATGGACGGCATGGATAAAGGAATGGAGTGTAGCGTCTTCCACAATGGTCACGCCTATAGAGGAGCCTTGTTTGCTGCTTTTTACTACGAAAGGCAAGCCAAGGGCAGTCATTATTTGGTCAAATAATTTTTCTTTGTCATCTATATCCAGCCATTCTTTTTGACCCAGAATGAGAGAACGAGGCAGTACAAAACCCGATTGCTGTAAAAGCTTTTGTTGAAATATTTTGTTTATGGTCAGTGCAGCTGGTAGGATATCAGATCCTGTATACGGAATGTGATACCACCTTAATAGTCCTTGTATGGTTCCGTCTTCTCCATAAGGACCATGTAAGCAGAGAAAAGCCATATCAAAGTATTTGGAAAAATCAGGGGGATCTATTTTTTTTCCTATTTTTTCTATATGTAGCGCATGGCTTTCGGTAGTAGGCAATGACTCTATGTAAAGGGGAACCCCCCCAAAATTAGCTGTAATGGCAGATGGATAGAATTCCCGAATGGTACCCTGATAAAGGTATTGCTTATGAAGCAGAATAAAGTTTCCTAAACTATCTACAAATATAGGAACTGGTTCAAATTTTTTTCGATCTAAATGGTCATAAACAGTACGCCCCCCTGCAAAAGAAATTTCACGTTCTCTTGATGGCCCTCCAAAAAATATGGCTACTTTGATTGGGGTTAATACAGTGTTCTGCACGAAAAGATACAATTAGGCTCCATTGGATAATATTATTTTATACGAGCGTAAGAACCACTGTAAGGTGTTTTTCGCTAATAATTTTAACCTGTTTTATTTTCCTACATAGGCTGCTTTATACAACTATTGGTTAGCCATCTCTATAGCAGCTTACGCCATTTTTTTTAGCTCAGATGCTTGGCTACTTTTGTCTACTGGTTTAAGTAATTCTAGTTGCGTCCTAGCCAGTTGGTCTAATGCATAGTCTTTATCAATAATTAGGTTTTGTTGGTCTTTTAGAGATGGAGCCGTATACATTACCTCACTCATAATGCTTTCACAAATAGAACGTAGCCCTCTGGCTCCTAATTTTAATGATATAGCTTGCTCAGCAATCAAGTCAAGTGTTTCTTCTGTAAAAGTTAGGGTGATACCATCTATTGCAAACAACTTAGTATACTGCTTTATCAATGCATTTTTAGGTTCTGTGAGAATACGTCGAAGGTCAGATTTGGTAAGTGGTTCAAATCCTCTTACAATTGGAAGACGACCTACTAGTTCGGGAATCAAACCATATCCCTTTATATCTGATGAAGAAACATATTTAAGTATGTCCTTATCATCTATTTTAGGTGTACGTTTTGCACAAAATTCAAATCCTATGCTATTAAAGTTAATCCGATTGCCAATGGTTCTAGCAATACCATCAAAAGCCCCTCCACAAATAAATAAAATCTTTTCTGTATTGACCGCTGTTAGCTTCTGGTCTGGATGTTTTCTTCCACCATGTGGCGGTGCATTTACAATTGAGCCTTCTAATAACTTCAGTAAAGATTGTTGAACCCCTTCACCACTTACATCGCGGGTGATCGACGGATTGTCCCCTTTGCGTGCAATTTTATCGATTTCATCTACATATACAATTCCCCTTTCAGCTGCTGTTACCTCATAATTGGCCGCATGCAATAAGCGACTAATGATGCTTTCTACATCTTCTCCTACATAGCCTGCTTCTGTTAAGACGGTTGCATCTACAATACAAAAAGGTACCTCCAGCATTTGTGCTAAAGTACGGACCAAATAGGTTTTACCCGTTCCAGTTTCTCCAACCAATAATATATTCGATTTTTCAATGACTACGTCATCTTCTATATTGGCTGGATGAGACAGACGCTTATAATGGTTGTAAACAGCAATAGACAATGCTTTTTTAGCTTCTTCCTGTCCAATTACATATTCATCTAAATGGGCTTTAATTTCTTGTGGACGTAATAGATTTACTGGTTTGATGTCATTTATGATATTATCTTCCTTTTGAAGTTGAATAATCTGTGCAGCTTGTGTCACACATTGGTCACAGATGCGCCCTTCTGGACCCGTTACCATCATACTGACTATCTCACTAGCTTTTTTGCAAAAAGAGCAATGGGTTTTCATAGTAGTAGTAATTATATGATTAATTTTTTTTCTCTTGCTCTAATACAGAATCAATAATTCCATATGCTTTAGCCTGGCTTGCACGCATCCAATAATCTCTATCTGAATCACGCTCGACAGATGCATAATCTTGACCTGTATGAGTGGAGAGAATGTTATAAATATCTTTTTTAATTTCAATCATTTGCTGCATGGTAATTTCCATGTCAGCGGCTGTGCCTTTAGAGCCTCCTAGAGGTTGGTGAATCATAACCCTGGCATGTGGCAAAGCAGACCGTTTATTTTTAGCACCTCCTGCCAGTAATACTGCAGCCATAGAAGCGGCAAGGCCTGTGCAAATGGTCGCTACGTCAGGCAAAATATACTGCATGGTATCATAAATACCTAAGCCTGAATATACGGTACCTCCTGGACTGTTGATATAAAGCAAAATGTCTTTTTTTGTATCGACCGATTGTAAAAAAAGTAGTTGTGCAATAATCACATTGGCAATGTTATCATCTACTTGTGTACCAAGAAAAATAATTCTGTCCATAATCAATCTAGAAAAAACATCTACTTCTCTAAAGTGACCGGGACGTTGCTCAATAACAGACCGTGTCATGTTTTCGACATCTGATACGTAATGATGTATTTGTGAACCAGTTGCATAGCCATTTTTAACTGCAAATTTTTGAAATTCTTTTTGATCTGGCATAAATAATATGGAAGGTGAAATGCATTTTTTACCTATTTTTACTACTATAGTATAGAATAAATCAGTAACCTTTTTGAAATTTAGTGTAAAATAATATATTAAACAAATAACCTATCTGTTATTTTGTGCAACAATCATTGTCCAGTACTACAGTAGATCTAATAGATGAT
This sequence comes from Candidatus Cardinium hertigii, assembly GCF_050864855.1. Lineage (GTDB taxonomy): Bacteria > Bacteroidota > Bacteroidia > Cytophagales > Amoebophilaceae > Cardinium > Cardinium hertigii_C. The sequence goes on along the minus strand of NZ_JBOZWW010000002.1, from coordinate 7,256 downwards.
CCTGACTGGTCTATGATTGAAGCAATATGGGCTTGTAGGTTAGATAGGTCATGGGGTGTAAACCAGCTTATGTTTTTGGTTTTTTTAAACCACGTCATCTGTTTTTTTGCATATTTTTTCGTGTTTATTTTAATCTGGTCTATGGCTTCTGCTAAGCTCGATTGACCTTCCATATAGTTGAATAATTCTTTATAGCCTAATGTTTGCAAGGCATTGGTTCCCTTGTAAGGATATAGTTTTTCAACTTCTTCCAGCAATCCTTGTTCCATCATAGCATCTACACGTAGGTTGATCCGTTTGTGCAGTAATGCTTTTGGTTGGATTAGACCTATCGTTATAATATTAAATTTTCTTGTTGCTTGGGTCTGTTGTTTGCGTAAAGTTGAGTAAGGTATGCCTGTACCCAGGCACACTTCTAATGCTCTGATAACTCTTTGGGGATTGTTAAGATCTACTGTGCGATAGTATGTGGGGTCTTTTTCCGCTAGTAGTTGGGTCAGGTAGGGGAGTCCTTTTGCTGCTAAGGAACTATTTAAGTTGGTACGCAGACTGGATGGAAGAGTAGGTATTTCGGCTAGTCCTTCACAGAGTGCTTTTAGGTAGAGTCCAGAGCCACCTGTTGCGATTACAACATCTTGATGCATAAAAAGTTTATCGAGCGTTTGTAATGCCTCTTGGGCAAATTGTCCAGCTGTATAATTGGCTTGAATGGGTAAAAAAGATAAAAAATGGTGTGGAATGCCCCTCATTTCTGCTTGGGTAGGTTGTGCGGTACCAATCACCATATCACGATAAAATTGTCTGGCATCAACAGATATAATCTCTGTTTCCAGCGTTTCAGCCAGTTCAATGGATAATGCGGTCTTGCCTATAGCAGTTGGGCCTACTATAGCGATTAAGTGTTTGGTATGCGTTGAAGTCATTAGGGTTAAAAATAAAATAATATCAATTCGGGATTAGCTTCTTAAGAAGTATCTTCAAAAAGCTCCTTTGTCTTTTAAATTTGGAAATGCAAAACAACAAATTACCAAAGGAGCCAATTATAAATGTATCAAAACCAGTCGAAATATATTATACTGTTAATGAATTTAAAAAAAATTTTATTTTTTTTAGTATAAAAATTTATATAACGTAGCATCCATTCAGTTGGTCTATCTAAATTACTACCAATCAACCATAGACGCTATAGAAGCTATGCATCTATCCCAAAGCGTGATAAATGGATAAATTGTATTAGAAATCCATCTACGATATAATATATGTCTATTAATTTTTCTACATTTATAATTGGCTCCTTTGGTTGTTCGGGGGTGCTTTTCAATGCCCTACATGTACAATAAAAAAGCGCTGATTTCAAGGAAAAAAATTAACATCTAATCCAGCGTTCAGGTAGTATAGTAATACCACATAAGTCAAAAATTTAAAGCATGCGTAGGTACTTTATTTTTTTTTATTCTATTGGTGCATAAGGTTTCTATAACTTTTGCCTCATCATTAGGCCATTTGCTTGCTTTTGATGATTATGTGAAGGCAATCTACCAGCGGCAAAATTTTACGGAAGAAGCAGATTTTGAATCAATCAAAGAAAGACTCCAAGAAGCCTATGCTGCCCCATTAGACTTAAATAAGGCAACCGAAGCATCATTAGATGAATTAGGTATTTTATCTAAAAATCAAATTAAAAGTTATTTTAACCATGTAGCGACTACAGGGCCATTGTATTCCAAATACGAACTACAGGCTATTCCTGACTTTGATTTGACTACTATAGCATTGCTATTGCCTTTTGTCTATGTAGCAGAAACCTACCATTTACCCTATCATTCTTTTAAAAGCAATACAAGTAAATCCAACTATTTTTTATTGCGTTACATGCCTGCATTCCGCTCAAGAGATTTTAGCCAGTCTTCAACCTTAGGCAATTTAGATGGCTATACTGTTCAATTTTTATTTGATCATCAAAATGATATAACATGGGGTATCACCGCTAGAAAACAAGCAGGGGAATCTTTTTGTTGGGACCATGCTACCTATCGTTATGGATTTAACCTATGGTCCATCTTTGTAATGGTAAACCATAAAAAGTATATAAAAAGAATGGTGATTGGTAATTACCAGGTAGGATATGGACAGGGCTTGCTATTAAGTGCAGGCTATACCCATAAAGGAGATGCGATTGGTTCGGTCATCCGTTCCAATCATATCGGTATTCGTCCCTATAAGGGCATTAGACGTGTTGGATTACGGGGTGTAGCCATCACATCTGATGTAGCCATGGTGGAGCTAACGGGATTCTATGCCAACCATAACTTAGATGCTGCCCTACCATTAAATGGCCAACAGCAGTGTTATACCCATCGGATAGATTGCATCGGTAAGTATGATACCACCTATAACTTATCAAAAAAAGGTGTGGTCAATGAACAGGTCCTTGGGTGTACCATACGGAAGGAGTATGATAGGCACCAAACAGAGGTAGGGATGAATCTGATTTATAACTATTACGATATACCGGTTATGCTAAAAGACGAAGCCGCTGTTTCCTATTTATTGCAAAACCAACTTGGGCTTAGTGTATTCTATCGTTTGCTATGGAAAAACTGCATAGGATTTGGAGAACTAGGGCTTACTTTTCCAAATACACTTAGCTCTAAAAAATCAAAAGCCTTGATTATAGGATGTATTATAAGTTTTTCCCGTTATATAGATCTTTCTGGTACATTGTATTACTATGGGAAAGGATGGTACACACCCTATGGCAATGCTTTTAAACATTATAGCACAGACCACGGAAATGAAAAAGGAGGGTATCTGTGTTTACAGTTTACCCCTTTATCTAACTGGAAACTTACAACCAGTAGTCACTTTTTTACTATATTGTGCCCTAAGCCACAGCTAAAAGTAGCCAGTATTGGCCATTGTTTTACTACGCGTTCTAATTATGCATTGAATCGCTCAACGATATTTCTGGTACGGTATAAGCTATATCACCATCCGCGCAATAAGCCTAAAGCAGGAGATCGTTCAGGTGGCATAGCAGTTCAGCGAGCGATCCAAAATAGTTTTAAGTGTAGGGTAGACCACAAGCTTACCCATTATTGGTGGAGCGATTTGGAAGTACAATATACCCATTATACTTTTTTAGAAGAACCCCATCATGGCTATGCGCTATCCAGCAGACAAAAATGGAAAAAAAATAAATGGCAATTTACCTGCAAAGCAATCTTGTTTAAAACCCAAAACTACAGCACTAGATTATATTTTTATTTACCCAATCCATTATATAGTGGTACACAGTTTCGTGCCTATTGTGGCAATGGTATGGCTACTACTTGGTTGGTTTGTTGGAAGCCTATTGACATAGTTCGCCTAGAGATGCAATATACTTTTGTATATTTATTTGATAATATGAATAAAAAAGAATCAGTACATAAATGTCTACCCATTAGCAGTAAGCACAATGGCACCATCCAAATGCTAATAAACTTTTAATCCAGTATACTATTTAAAATTGTAGGTAACAGGAAGCACTAATAGAAATCAATTTTATACGAGATAAAAGCTATGAAAACCCTAACCCATCAACCTTTTTTAGCACAAGTCATCCACCATTTGCATCGGTCCAATAGGCATCACCAATCACTTTTGATATTTCCTACCCAACTATCTATTGATTATTTTCTATCTTTATTCAATAAAAAAAGCGAACAAAAAAGTGTTACGTGTTTAACCTTGCATCAGTTGATCATGATGCATAGTAGCATCAAGCTACTACCTACTTTAACCTTGCTCAGTAGGCTACATAGATTAGTCGAACAGGTTTTAAATAGGAAAGAATCTTTTGAGCAATTCTATGGTTGGGGGCTTACCCTTTTGCAAGATTTTAATGGTATAGATACCCATCTTTTAAATGCTAATGCGTTGTATGCATCCTTCATCCAGCAAAAAAAAAAGACCATCGATGCTTTTGTAGACCAGAATCTATTGGGCTCGCTTCAAAAGTCTAGCCCCTTATCACTATTTCAACAAGAAGCAGCGCTTATTGTTGGGCAGCAATTTCCTCTGTTGTATCAATCCTTTAGGGAAGGTTTAATAGAAAAACAAGAAGGATATGAAGGCTTATGCCATAGTATGGCACGACCATTACCCCAGTTAATCGCTACTTATCAGGAACTTATTTTTATTGGATTTAATCTATTAACAGCTGTTGAAGAGCAGTTTATGCAGCAATGTAGGGCAATCGCTTTTACCACTTTTTTTTGGGATGTTGACACCCATTATTTAGACCATTCCAATAACATAGCGGGCCATTATCTCCGCCAGCATAGAGCAAAAAAATGGTTTCAGAACAATTTTCCAACTGCTACTTATTTGAATGATCCTGGTAAAAAAGTTTGGCTCATAGAAACCTCTAGTATGGTCGCACAAGTCCAAGCAGTAGTAGAAGCTTTAGAAGAAAAAACCAATAAGGGTCTACCCAAGTTCCCAGCCAACCAAACTGCCGTAGTAATAAGTGGTAACGATTTACTTATACCTTTGTTAGATCAGCTTTCTAAGCTATCTATTCCCTTACATTGCAAATTGGAGTACCCATTTAGCGCTACCGTTGTATATACCTTATTAGGCCACTTGGTACAGCTTTGGGAAGCTACTATGGAAGGGAATCAGCTCGATATCTATATAGTTAAACTTTTGGCGTTATGTAATCCATTTGTACAAGATATGACGCAATCGGGGCGGGCTATAGACCATGTTTTTTCAAAGGATGGATCTGATCAGTCTGGATCCTTTGACCTATGGTTGAACAAGGCGCATAAAGACCTTTTGTCTTACCTTAAGGAAGGGTTAGCCTATATAGATGACTGTTTTATAGAAACAGATGACCTCTTCTTAGCCCTGAATAAAAGCGCACTAACGCATCTACTGGAATATATTGATGGCCTAGCAGTAGAAATGGATAGCTGTTCTGTTGCTTTTTTATTAAATCGTGTAAAAGAAAGTAAAATCTGTTTTCATCAACATCATCCTATAACAGGACTCTACGTTGTAGAAGTTGCTACATCCTATAATTTAGATTTTGAACATATTTTTTTTCTGAATATGAACGAAGGGTCGTTTCCTAAACCGATGCACTATGATTCTTTTATACCGTATGATTTGCGTTATACCCTTGGACTACCCTTTTTAGATAAAGTAGCAGAAAACAGCACAGCTTATGGATTTTATAGATTATTGCAGCGTGCCCAAAATATCTATTGTTATTATGTCCAAAAAAATAGTTTAGATACTTCTAGTGAAATGAATCGACTCTTAATGCAGTTGACCTTTGATAGTACATTAAATATTATACCATCTGATCGTGCTATCCATCTGCCCACGAGAGCAGTTCCTGTGATATCTATTCAAAAAGATGATGCAGTAATGCAGTTATTAAATAGGTTTCTAGTCAAAGAGTCATCAGCAGCTGCCTCTAGTTTAACCCCTTCTGCATTAATTGCTTATTTATCTTGTCCACTTCAATTTTATTTTATCTATTTGCTTCAACTAAAGCAGCGCGTATGGCCTAAAGAGGGTGCAGAGGCTGTACAGTTGGGTACATTGTTTCATCGTGTTATGGCAAGCTGTTACCAACCTTTTGTAGGTGTACATATGGATAAAAAAATGGTTATGCAACTGGCGTCAAATATAAAAATAAAGCTAAAAGAAGCGATTGCTGCACAACGGACTGAACTAAGTGCACCTATGTTACTCCATGCACTACTAGAAAAGCTCTTAATGCGTATGTTGGACTTAGATCATGCTGATGCGCCATTTACTATTTTGGGCGTTGAAGCAGCCATTAAGCAACCTATCCTGTTTAACCTAGATATAGTGCGCAAAGTTTGGTTAAGTGGTGTGATAGATCGCATAGATACATCAAACCACGTAATTCGTATTATAGACTATAAAACAGGCTTATCCAATTATAGAATAGCCAGTATAGCTAGCTTATTTGATCCTGCTCAGGTTAAAAAAAATAAAGCTATATTTCAAGTTTTTTTATACGCCTGGCTTTTTAAATCACTATATGGAATGCATGGTTCGGAACAAGTTATGCCTTATTTGATGCATATTCCGTCTCTTTTTCTAGCTGATTATAAGCCTGGTATATTCATTCAACAATCAGATAATAGTAAAAAGTATCAACAGATAGAAGATATTATGGAATATGCAGAGCCATTTGAAGAGGGATTAAAGGCGTTGCTTGTGGAAATTTTTAATCCTGCTATACCTTTTGTACAAACACAAGATATTGAAATATGTGCCTATTGCCCATACGTGCGCATTTGTCAAAGGGATGTAGTAGCCTGAAAAAATTAGACAAAAAAAGTAGTTACGTTTCTGTAAAGTATAGTTTTATTGATTTAATATAAAGAGATACAATGGTAAAAATAAGATTAGAAAATTTAGTATGGCCGACTGAAACATTAGCACAAAATAACAAAAAATAATTTACATGGTTCAAACAAAAGATCCATGTGGGATTATCGATAAGTTGAACAACTTACCAAAAATCTCATATAATCTTCTATATAATTTTGATTTTTTACAAATTATTTTTACGGCCTTTATACTGAACCTTCATACTTAATCTTTGATCAAGAATTTATACAGGTTGCTGTCGCGTTTGTTTTTATCTGTTTAACAATGTATTTTGCATATGACTTTTTCCTAATATTTAGGACATTTTTTATCATACATATATATTTTTTATAAATGATGCACTTAAAAACTACAAAAATAATACAATGTGTTTTTTTTCATACAGTTATACAAAAATAAAAACAAACACGACAAAACCCATATATAGATACAAACGTACCATTTATCCCTAAGCCCTAACGCTTATCCATTTGAATTTTTGAATTTTTTTTTCACTAACTCGATAATTTTTTTAATCTCATCTGTGGGGCGACATTTATCTGCATCTGTGGGGCGACATTTACCTGCCTCATTTACAGTTTTCTCCAACCCCTCTAAAACAGTATGTCGAGACCGTTGTTATAGATAGTTATTATAATTTTTGATAAGGTTGTAGTTGTATTTTTTGTAGTTTTTATGGTTAAGGATGCATAAATTTCATTATTTATTGATTTTCAAGTTAATATTTGTATATTTTAGATATACCATCCCCCTAAAAACCCTTTAAAATGATATTTGGAGCTCTATATAAATTATAGGCTATAGATTCCATAACATGTTGCGTATGGGTTTTA
>NZ_JBOZWW010000012.1:0-318 GCF_050864855.1 Candidatus Cardinium hertigii | reverse complement strand
TGCATATATAATGGTAAGAATCCCTATAAAGGTTCTTCTAGTTTACTCTCTATGTTCTCTGATCCTGATCTAGCAAAATCATGTATGTTGGATAGCTTTCATTTAGTAGACTTGTACAGCACATCAGAAGATGAATTGCTTAGCTATAAAAAGGCTGCTTTTGCGGCTATGGTACTAAAACAAGGCATTTATAGAGATTTTAAGCAGTGGTTTTCTGATCATATACACCTAATTGTTTACCTTTTAGAAAAAGGTTATATTAGCTATGCGGATACAGCATTTTTGTACATGTTAAAGGTAGACGATAACCCAGATTTA
>NZ_JBOZWW010000082.1:0-371 GCF_050864855.1 Candidatus Cardinium hertigii | reverse complement strand
AACCAAATACCAAAAGGAAGAAACATCCCTTTAAGTTCTGCAGAACAGTCGTTATAGTATGATAGCCCTCCCCAACCATAAGGTCTCCCTTTCAAGCTATTTATTAATTGAGCAAAATTTCTTGGTGATGACTTTATAGGTATATATGCTGCGTGTGTTGGATTAACTACCACATCTGATAAAAATGCTTTTCCTTCTTTATCAGTTATAGGTACAGACAAGATCAGTTTGTCCATTATACCACTACGTGCCGGAAATAATGTTCCGATATAAGCTATTGTTAAAAAATTTCCTTGTTGATTGACTAAAGGTGTATCTGTTTGTATAATTGCAGCAATATTTTCTTGTGCAACAGATTTCCATTTTTCAAT
>NZ_JBOZWW010000081.1:0-374 GCF_050864855.1 Candidatus Cardinium hertigii | reverse complement strand
TATGGAGATAAAGGCTATAGCGGTTTGCCCAACGAAATTTTACTAAAAGACAAGAAATTAAAATCAGCTATTCAAAAGAAAGGTAGTAGAAATCATCCTTTATCACCTGCTGCTAAACGGTTTAATAAATTGGTATCTAAGACGCGCTATAAAGTAGAAAGGGTATTTGGAAGTATTAAGAGGTGGTTCCGTAGTGCAGGGACTAGGTATATAGGCCTTGATAAAACGCATACGCAACATGTTATGGAATCTATAGCCTATAATTTATATAGAGCTCCAAATATCATTTTAAAGGGTTTTTAGGGGGATGGTATATCTAAAATATACAAAGATTAACTTGAAAATCACTAAATAACTAAATTTATGCATCCTTA
>NZ_JBOZWW010000041.1:0-395 GCF_050864855.1 Candidatus Cardinium hertigii | reverse complement strand
AAAAAGAGCTATGATTTGCGTGAGGATGGTACTATATCGGTATCTCATAGTTATCAAAAAGGGGTAGATCCAGAAGCTAGTTGGACCAAAAAAGGTCATAATCTTTACTATGGGTATAAACGACATGTCCTTGTAGAAAGTAAAGAAGGTTTAGTTCTGTCAGTCAGTACTACAAAAGCATCTAGTCATGATGGTGCCCATTTACCTATATTATTGGATAAAGTATCTCTAAAAGCAGGAAGCAGGCTCTATGGAGATAAAGGCTATAGCGGTTTGCCCAACGAAACTTTACTAAAAAACAAGAAATTAAAATCAGCTATTCAAAAGAAAGGTAATAGAAATCATCCCTTATCACCTGCTGCTAAACGGTTTAATAAATTGGTATCTAAGACGCG
>NZ_JBOZWW010000009.1:0-407 GCF_050864855.1 Candidatus Cardinium hertigii | reverse complement strand
CTAAAATCTAAAAATCTATTGCAACGGTCTCATTTTGGGAAAAGCATTTAAAGCATAGATAGAGTCTGCTTAATATATTGAATATCAGACTTAGATAAGCCAGTAAGGAGAGTAATATCTTCCATAGGGTATCCTTTTAAAAGCATAGCTCTAGCTATAGAAATGGCTTTATTTTTTTCTCCTTCTTGTCTCCCTTCTTGTCTCCCTTCTTGTCTCCCTTCTTGTCTAGCTTTTTTTTTCATATAGTCCTCTACAGCCTGATTATCCATAATACGCTTAATCTCTTTCTCATAGGTCCTTAATTCTTCTTCTGACCAGTTAAAACGATTTAAGGCTTCATACGCACGTTGGATCACTAAATCTGAATCTATTATTTTACGTACGTCTGCTTCGTTAGTAGAGGAAGC
>NZ_JBOZWW010000016.1:0-407 GCF_050864855.1 Candidatus Cardinium hertigii | reverse complement strand
ACTACAAAAGCATCTAGTCATGATGGTGCCCATTTACCTATATTATTGGATAAAGTATCTCTAAAAGCAGGAAGCAGGCTCTATGGAGATAAAGGCTATAGCGGTTTGCCCAACGAAACTTTACTAAAAAACAAGAAATTAAAATCAGCTATTCAAAAGAAAGGTAATAGAAATCATCCCTTATCACCTGCTGCTAAACGGTTTAATAAATTGGTATCTAAGACGCGATATAAAGTAGAAAGGGTATTTGGAAGTATTAAGAGGTGGTTCCGTAGTGGAGGGACTAGGTATATAGGCCTTGATAAAACGCATACGCAACATGTTATGGAAGCTATAGCCTATAATTTATATAGAGCTCCAAATATCATTTTAAAGGGTTTTTAGGGGGATGGTATATCTAAAATATA
>NZ_JBOZWW010000080.1:0-409 GCF_050864855.1 Candidatus Cardinium hertigii | reverse complement strand
AAGTCGAAGAAGAAGTAAATGATCGTATTACTTTTAGCAGGTTTTGTGGTATTTCCATGGATAATTCTGTTCCAGATCATAGTGTATTAAGCAGATTTAGGACTGCGCTTACAGAAAAAAAAGCTTTAGATAGATTGTTAAAAATCATAAATGATCAATTATCTAACCATGGTGTTCTGGTGCAGCATGGTGCAGTTATTGACGCCTCTATCACCCCTACTCCTAGATGTCCCAAAGGTAAAAAGAGCTATGATTTGCGTGAGGATGGTACTATATCGGTATCTCATAGTTATCAAAAAGGGGTAGATCCAGAAGCTAGTTGGACCAAAAAAGGTCATAATCTTTACTATGGGTATAAACGACATGTCCTTGTAGAAAGTAAAGAAGGTTTAGTTCTGGCAGTCACTAC
>NZ_JBOZWW010000024.1:0-423 GCF_050864855.1 Candidatus Cardinium hertigii | reverse complement strand
GCACCTTAAACTGAAAATAATCATATCCACAAAAGTATTGCCAATAAGGGTTTTCTACCCATCTAACCACTACTTGTTCATCAGAAATATTATACATATGACTGATAATGAGAAGACCTATAATTAAACGAATAGGCAAAGGAGGTTGACCAGGTCCATAGCTAAAACCGCGGTCTAAATCTGATGCTAAGGAGTGCCAAGTAATCGAATCAGATAACTGGAATAAACGATGTTTCGGGTTAAGAAAACTAGATAAGCGTTGCTCAAACAAACGTTCAAGGCTATTATTTATTTTCTTAGATTTCATCCTTATTTTGCAAGCTTTTTATACAAAACAACTCTAAAACTGGTTATTAACCAATACAAATTTAACCATTTATTTGCTGATTAACAAATAATTATACAGTATTTCAGGACCGACTA
>NZ_JBOZWW010000051.1:0-39902 GCF_050864855.1 Candidatus Cardinium hertigii | reverse complement strand
CATTACCTTTCATAGAAAACAACGTAGCAAAAGTACATTCCAGTCTACATGGAAGGCTATTCCCGGTATTGGGCCCAAGACATTAGCCGCACTATTAGAAAAATTGGGTAGCCCCAAAACGATTCAATCCAGTTCTTTATCAACCTTAGCTGGCATAATTGGGCCATCAAAAGCGAAACGATTGCATGACTATTTTTTAGACCAAGCCAATCTAGCTAAAAATAGCTGAAATATTTTATAAATGACAGCCTTACTGCGTGCGGTAGTAGTGATACCTACTTACAATGAACAAGAAAATATTGAACAGTTGTTGGCAGCTATTTTTGGCTTAAACATAGGGTTACATGTTCTAGTGGTAGATGACCACTCCCCTGATGGTACAGCAGAGGTGGTCATACGGCTACAATCCAATTACCCGGATGCATTACATCTTTTAAATCGATCTAAAAAAGAAGGGTTAGGCCGTGCCTATTTGGCCGGATTTGCTTGGGCACTGGCTTATCCTTATGACTATATTTGCACCATGGATGGAGATTTTTCCCATGCGCCTAGTGATTTGCCTCGACTTTTAACCAGGTGCGCCGATCCTACCATTGATATGGTGATTGGCTCGCGGTATATTACAGGTGGACGTGTGATGAATTGGCCATTGATGAGAAGGGTATTGTCCCACGTGGCCAACTGGTTGGCTCGATCTATTACAGGTATACCTATTAAAGATACCACTGCTGGATTTATCTGTTATCGGCGGACCCTACTCCATCACATTTTAAACATAGCTTCTGTAGGATATAGTTTTCAAGTAGAAATAAAATTTCTAGCTTATCAATATGGAGCCAATATAGTAGAGTTGCCTATTACCTTTATCAATAGAGTACGAGGGGAGTCCAAAATGGGTTTAATCATGGCAGGAGAAAGTTTTTTTCGTTTGATACAAATCAAATGGAAGAGCTGGAGGTGAGCAAGCATCTATTTAGGTCCAACCTCTACTTTAAGTATCATAACCTGCATTCAGATTATATACATTCTTTTTAGAGTTATATAAATTCTTTAGAATAAAGATTTACGACAAAAAGGACATTTGTATTTAGGATTATTGTCTTTTCCTGCCATGCTATTGTATGAAGCAATGACAGCATTTGCCATACAATCTATATGAAATACTATTTGATTACAGTCACAACCGGTAGTTAGTGCATAGCAATCATTGCTTCGTTGATTAAATTCAACTGTGCACAGCATACATTCGTCTTTGCACATTGCACATTCCTTATCTTGGCAATCTTTTCTCCATTCCGTCAACTCATTAAGTTCAACCAGTTTTACAACTTTTTTTAGCTTATTTATAGCTTCATCTGTGGAAATGGGCGGTGAGCATTTAGCCCTTTTCTTCTCTTCCTCCTTGTCTAGCAGCTTGTCGTATATTTTTGCTAACCGTGCTCTAATTTTTTTTGCCTCTTCAATTTCAGTAGGATCGTTTGATGCTTCCTTTCGTTCTGCTAATGCTTCTAGGGACGAGTATTCTTGCCATTGACGGTGTTCAAGTGGTATGGTAAACGCTTCTTCAATATAGTCGCCTGATTCTTCCCTTCCTTCTGCTAATTCTGATAGATACTCGTAGTTCCCGTATGTGGAGTCTGCAGCTAGCCTACTAAACGATTCCATGACGAAAGATTGCTGTCTTCTGATCTCTTGGGATGCTGTTCTTATAGATGCTTCTAATACTTGTTGTAGTTCTTCTTCACTTAAAGTATGCTCATTATTTCCTCTTCGTCTGTTCTCTTGGGATGCTGTTTCGATAGATGCTTCTATTGCTTTTTGTAGATCTTCTTCTTCACTTAAAGCATACAGATTATTGTCTCTTCTTATGGGTGCCCCTTGGCCTCCTATTCTTATAGACTCTTTTCGATCTTCTTTTTGATCTTGAAAACAATCTGCTTTTATTTTAGTGCTTGCTTTATCTAGATGATCCATGAAATGATTATGGTTCTTGTTTAATCTCTCGTTTAATCTCTGGGAGGTTATTGATTCTTTGTATTCGTAAGGTTTTTTGCCTTTATTTTTAATAATACCTTCAAAACAACTGCTACCAAAGAATAGAATACTAAATAATAGAACAACCTGATTTAGAAAAAATAAAGAACCTGATTTAGGTCTATTTATATAGTGGATCATATATATAAATTGAAATATTTTATAAATATATTAAGCAGATATGCTCTTTAAAATAGAGTTAAAAGTACTAGATTATAGATTTTTTTGGCGTATTTTAAGGCTAAAAAAATACCAAACCTTATTTTATAGCTACCGTATTTGTAATGTTTACCGTTTGTGATAGATTTTTTTATCTAACACTTGAATATACAAATTATTTTTTGTTTTTATTAAGTGCTATCTTTAAGCTTTAATAAAAAAATTAAAAAATATGGCTTTATACTGGACTAAAAAAATAAAATAAGAAAATTGTTCCGTAAGACTTTTAAATGCTAAGATAAAAAATCAGATTACTAGACTTTACGCTAGATGCTATCCTTAGATAGTAGTCTGTATGGAGGGTTGTAGGGCCAAATTAGGACATAATTGCGTAAGATAAAAAGTTTCTTTTTCTCTTATAATCAATTCTTCTTCTGGGTTTTGATCATTATAAGACAATAAATGCAATAGACCATGCACCATTACCATATAAAGCTCAGCTGCTATTTGGCGTTTATAGGTCTTCGCGTTTTCCCTCACCCGTTCAATGCTTATGTACACATCTCCCAAAATGGTTTTTGCATCAGTGGCATAGTTGAATGTGATCACATCTGTTAAAGTATCATGGCTCAGATAGGTGATATTTTTAGCATGTAAATAGGTATCCGGACAAAAAATAAAGTTAAGCTGGATTAAGGTGTAGCCTTCTTGGTGGATAACCCTTTCCAGCCAAGCAGAAATTTTTCTTTTCCGTCTTAATCTAAAACTAATTTCTTCTGAAAAATAATAAATATTCATTTTGATCTTATTATCTTGCCATACGGAACCGATCAAGTAAAGTTTTAGTCCAGCCCATTCGGCCCTAAATTACAACTTATTCTGTTAAAAAGATATAGCATGTATACTCAAGATCAGTTTGTGTCTATTGAGCCTAAACCCAGTCGTTGGCCCATTACCATACTTCATAAAAACCAAAAAACCTTCTTAACAGAAGTAGTGGATAAAAGTCTTACATCTTTGTGTGCACGCTATCCAATGGACGTAGTACTTTACCGAATATTGGCACAAACAACCTCGAGAGAGTTAGCCAGAATAACATCAGATCCATGGCATTGTGATCCCAAAGATGATCGCTCTTTTTGGGAAGGAATGGCAGCTGCCATTGCAAACAAAATGGAAGCAACAAAGCTTTTAAAAAGTGTTATAGAACGTTATGTAAGGGAAATTTGTAGCTATTTTAGTGTCCGTCATTATCAGTGTATAGCCAAAGGTGTGCACCATACTTTTGTTTATCTGCTGAAGCCCCATTGTTTGCGCTTTGGAACAAAACGCTGGACCTTTCCACACAAAAGGTTGCAAGAGAAATTTCATTTGATGGGGCAAAGGGATACCATTCGAGCGTTGGCCCAAATAGGGACTATTGTGTTGGTACCTACCCATGTGAGCAATTGGGATTCTGTAGTGATAGGATTGGCCATGCAACAATTGGGACTACCTCCTCTGACCTGGGGAGCAGGATTGAATTTATTTAACCATAAAGGGTTTCGTTATATTTTTAATAAACTAGGTACCTATAAAGTGGATCGGCGTAAAAAGACCATACCCTACTTACAAGTACAGAAAGATTACGCATCACTCATTCTGGAATGGGGCTGTCATACGCTATTTTATCCGGGTGGAACCCGTAGTCGTTTAGGTGCAATAGAATCTGATTTAAAATTAGGGTTATTAAGCACCCCTTTTGAGGCACAAGAACGTAATTTCCAAAATCAAGGAGCAAGTGCCAAGAAAGTTTTTATTTTTCCTATAGTACTCAATTACCACTGTGTATTAGAAGCCTGCCAATTGATACGTGAATCGGTTGAAATAGAAGGGGGTGAAACCTCTATGCATCGGCAAAATGATTGTTGCACCAATCTGCTCTTTAGTAAAAATGTATTATTTAAAGGGTCAGAAATATTCGTTAATATAGGCACACCATTAGATGTAATGGGAAATAGGGTAGATACAGAGGGACATAGTTACGATGCGCAAGGCCAAGCAATAGATTTATATCAACAGTTTCTAGATCTTCCCATCAAAACGGCTGATAGAAAGCGGTCAGATGACTATGTTAAAATGGTTAGCCACAAAATCGTAGCAACTTACTACGCCATGAATACCGTTCTAAGTAGCCATCTAGTAGCTTTTGTAGCCTATGAATTGGCTCAAAAAAGCCAAAATTTTTCCATGGATCTACCCCGTATCGTAATCCAGTATGCCGATTTTATGGTAGCATTTGGCCATACCTATGAAGCATTACAACAACTTCAGAGAGCAAAAAAAATCAAATTTACCCCTATTGTACAGCATGGTTCATTGGATGCTATTGCCCAAGATGGATTGGCTAAATTGGGCATCTATCATAGCCCACGACCACTGGTATTAGCAGAAGAAGGGAACCTACTTATTCAAGACCTTTTAACATTATTTTATTATCACAACAGACTTACTGGTTATGGGCTTCAAGCAATTTTCTCTTAACAATCCAGTAGCGGTTTTAGGGGCTGGGAAATTTGGTACAGCCGTTGCAAACTTAATTGCGCCTAATGTAGGCGAAGTATTCCTTTATACGCATACAGCAGCACGTGCTGCTGCTGGACAAATAAGTCGCACCATGGCAGCGCAACCATTGGCGGCTAATATTGTCGTGACAGATGATTGGGTAACCGTTTTGCGTTGTTGTCCGGTTATTTTTCCAATAGTTCCTGCAGCTAAATTTCGTGGATTAATGCAAGACATTGCTGCACATCTTAGACCAGACCACATATGCATACATGGCACCAAAGGGTTAGATTTGGTCCAATATGACGGCGTATTGACCAGAAGCCATCTGGCTACCATGAGTGAAGTCATCATGCAAGAAACAAAAATTCGACAGATTGGGTGTTTGGCTGGCCCCAATTTATCTGGAGATCTAGTTAAAAAAGATCCAGCGGCTACCGTCGTTGCCAGTGGTGCTGAAAAAGTCTTATCTATAGGGAAGCAGCTTTTAAGCCAAAATTGGTTCCGTGTCTATACAAGCGATGATATCCTTAGTGTAGAAATGTGTAGTGTGCTTAAAAATATTTTTGCCATTGGTGCAGGTATGCTACAAGGCATGGGGTACCAATCGAATACATATGCCCTTTTCATTACCATGTCTATTTCAGAAATGCATTATATGATGACCACTATGGGCATCGGTACCACTGCTTTATTCGGACCAGCTGGTCTAGGGGATCTTGTGGCTACTTGTGGCAGTACGGCTAGTAGAAATTATACAATTGGCTATCGTTTGGCAAAAGGTGAAAAGCTAAACGCCATTTTGCATGGCACAAGAGAGGTTTCTGAAGGGGTACAAACGGTTAAAATCATCCACCAACTTATGCAGTTTTATAGCGTGGAAGCGCCTATTACGCGACTCATCTACCGCATTCTTTTTGAGGCATTGCCATTGAAGCAAGGGCTTGCCTATTTAATGGGTAGGTCAGAAAACACTACCTATCCTACTGATGTACCCCCTATACTGCACTGACAGCTATAGATATAAAATATTTTGTACATTTAGGTTTAAATTTTTATGTTGCTTTTAACATACAACTTTTGTACATTAAAAAAATAGAGGCATTCTCCATAAACTGATGTTTCCAATTTTGAAGTGTTTTGGTTGTTACTCCATACTTGGACGATAGCTCTACTAACGTTAATGCTTCTTTCAATAAATCTAAAACTATTTTAGTCTTCTCTAATGAACTAAATTTTCTGACCTTTTTTCTTCCCATTTGATAAAATCCATTTTGAAACAATAAAACTATTAAAATAGGAAACATTTTAAACCATTCTTTGTCCAGTTTTTTCGGTCCATTATATTGGATAATTTTTATGCTAGGATAATTTTTATGCATGGTTAAAGTAACCTTTCAATAATTCATAGCATTTTGTATGTCCATTCTGTAATGCCAAATAAGCAGGTGTGCTATCAAATTTATTTTTCTTTGACAAAGCCCCCGCGCTTATTAGTTCTTGCACTACTTTAATATAACCATTTTGAGCAGCAAGGTGTAAGGGTGTATTTTTATACCGATCCAATACATTAATGTCTGCGTTTGCTCCGATGATAGCCCTTGCGCAAACTGCACAACCATTTTGAGCAGCAAGATGTAAAAGCGTTTTTCCTCCTTTTACTTTAATATTTACTTTTGCACCATGACGTATAAGCAATAAAACACAATCTATATGTTTATTTTTAACGGCAGCATATAAAGGAGTTTCATGAAACTGATTCGCTATATCTAGTTTAGCCTTGTTTTTGATAACTTTATTCAAAAGTGGTTGATCCTGAAACTTGTTTTTGATCTTTTTAGTGATAGCGTCCTGATTCTGATCTGCTTCAATCAATGCTTCTAGACAATCCAAATGACCATTAGCAGCTGCTAAATACAATGGACTTTCCTTAGCCCGATTGTAGACCCGAACCTTTCCACCTGCTTGTAGCAATTCTTTCAAACAAGCCAGATGTCCTCTTTTTGCTACTACATGCATAGCAGTAGCGCCTGATTTTTTTGCAGCATTTACTTTAGATTTTGCTTTGATAAGTGCTTGTAAAGTAATCAAGTCTCCTTCCCTGGCAGCAATATGTAGCGGTATAATGCCCCATTCATTGGGGATATTTACTGGTGCACCCGCTTTTATAAGTTCTAAACTAGCATCTATATTTTGAAATGCCACAGATACATGCAAGGGTGTATTTTTAAACCTATCGACAGCAGAGAGCTTAGCACCCGCTTCTAAGAGTATTTTTAAACATTTTATATTGCTGCTTTTAGTGGCCATATGTAATGGTGTAAAGCCTATATGGGTAGTAGCATGGGGATTTGCACCAGCTTTTAAGAGGGTAGCCAAACATTTATCATGTCCATAGAAAGCACTTAAATGTAGAGAAGTTTTATTGTGAAAATCTCCTACATTTATAGCTGCTCCTGCTTGAATAAGCTGATCGACACAAATAACATGACCCAATCGGGCCGCCCAGTGCAAAGGCGTTCGCTGCTTTTCACCTATTAATTGCACATATGTTTCATTAACGGCTATCAATGCTTGTAAACAAGCACTTTTACCACAATAAGCTGCCAAATGTAAAGGAGTATTTTGTTCTTTATTACGAACAGATGCATTACCTCCTTCCTTTAATAATAGATTCAAACAATCTAAATGACCATTTAAAGCGGCAGCATGTAAGGGTGTATTGAGACCTTCTACTGCGTGAATATCTGCTTTATAATGTAATAGTTCTTTTAATACAGCAAGGTTGCCATGTTGCGCCGCGCAATAAAGGGGGGTAATGCCATCTCGGGTAATCGCATTTAGGTTGGCATGATTATGGACTAATAACCGAATCGCTTCTACATTACCACTTTGTGCAGCAGCATGTAAAGGCGTAAACTTATCTTGCTTGGTAAATACTTCGACCTTTGCACCTGCACGTATTAGCGCTTCAATAGATAAAAGTGAACCTGATAAAGCCGCACAATGTAAAGGCGTAAGCTGTTCGTTATCAAATCCATTTACATATGCACCTTTTTGAATTAAGTAGTCTATACAGCGGGCTTTTCCCCCTTCTGCAGCAAGATGAAGTGGGGTTCTACCCCGGTAATCGGCAGACCGAATAGTGGCACCAACTGCAACCAACTCACGCATAATGGCCAAATGACCATTCTGAGCAGCAAAATAGAGGGGTGTCCTTCCTAGAGCATCCACTACATTGATTGTAGCACCGACATTAATAAGCTCTTGTACACAAAGCAAATGACCTTTGGCTGCGGCAATATGCAATGGAGTAATTTTATTTTTGTCCAATACTTGTATATTTTTACCATCAGCAATTAAAGAACGAAGACGGACTACATCTCCTTTAGCAGCTGCTAGATGCACTGCTATAGGCGCAACATGGCTTTGTATAGGTGGTGATTTAACAATACGTATTGTCTGATGAAGTGGTATAACCACTTGCTGGTTGTGCGCATAAATGGGATATATGGCGTGCATATATAACCCAATAGAAATTAGAAATAGGAAGACTCTTTTATTAAACATATTATTTTTTCGTAAATAGATAATTTATAGCTACGGTGTAAACTTTTAAAGTATAACCAACATTGTATGGTTACAGTAATAGCAAGCAATTTATTGATAAAAAAGAGGAAATTTTGATCGAAAAATCAAGTAAAAATTTAACAAAAATACCCATCATTTTATATCTTAACGCAGCATAAAGCGTTTGCTCAGCCTTGAATAAAGCAAACATCAAGTTGACCTATCCATTTATCTATTACTTGATAGCTACGCTATGCATTAAGCACCTCTAAACCAGTCAATTTTCTATTTGCTGCAATATAGGCCAGCAAAGCTCCTCCTCCTGTAGAAATATAAGAAACATGATTTTCATATCCTATTTGTTTAATAGCAGCAGCTGTGTCTCCACCACCTACTATGCTATAGGCACCCTGTTGCGTAGCTTTTGCAATGGCCTGAGCAACAGCCACTGTACCAGCCGCAGATTTATCCCATTCAAATATCCCTATAGGACCAGCCCATAATATGGTCTTAGCTTGTAGGATCAATCCAGCAAAGTGTGCTTGTGTAGATGGTCCAATATCTAATACATAGGTTCCATAGGGTATATCAGTAAGCGATAAGGTAGATACCATAGCTTTTACATCTATTTCAGGAGCAGTTATGACATCAGTTGGCAACCACAGTTGACAGTGGCTATGCTGCATCAACAGATCAAACAACCTAGTGGCAATCACCTCTGCTTGTTCATCGATACCGGAAAGATGTCGCGCCTGTTTTGCACGGAAAAAAGGTAGTACAAGGCCTCCAGCAATCAATATATGGTCTACATAAGGTATTAAGCCTTCGATAGGTTTTGCTTTATCTACCAGTTTATTACCCCCCATAATGACGATAACAGGAGATGATTCTTTTAAAAAAATTTTATCAATAGTAGCTATTTCCTGTTGCAATAAATAGCCGGCATATCGTTCTTTAAAATAAGTAGGTAATAAACTAGTAGAAACATGATTTCTATGGATGGTTCCAAAAGCGTCATTAATGTAGACATCTGCCAATCCAGCCAATTCTTGGGCAAAATGTTTATCATTTAATATTTCTTCTGAATGAAAACGTACATTTTCAAGTAATAAAACGCTTCCTGGTTCTAGTGCTTCTATCTGGGTTTTTACCGCTGCGCCTACACAATAAGGTACAAAAGCAATAGGTACTTGCAATAAACTAGATAGTGTAGGTAAAAGCTTACTTAATGAATAACGTAGATCATATCCATTTTTAGGCCTACCAAAATGGGTAAGTAAAATAGCTATTCCACCATCTTTTATTACTTTTTGAATGGTTGGTAAACTGCTCCGGATACGTCGGTCATCGGTAATCATACCCTGATCCGTTATAGGTACATTAAAATCAACCCGTATAAGTACTTTTTTATGCTTAAAAGAAATAGACTGAATACCAATCATAAAAATATATAATGACCTGCACAAAGATAATAAGAGAGAGCTAAATAGAAGTATGTTACAATACATACTTTTCTATTATAGTACATAAGCTAGAGCTGCTTTAAACTTTAATTCTGACTTCTTAGACCATTAATCAATAAGACACTTTTTCTAACAAGATTAACTTTTCTAAAATTTCTCAATATCAGGGTAATACGATATAAAGTAAAAAAATTAAATTTTTTATTGTATAATTTAATTAGTTACTTCTTTTTCTTATAAAAGTATCTAACATGATGTAGACAATATTAAAATTTAAAAAGGAAAGCCATACCATAAAGTACTAGCTTCAATATGAATTTTAATTAAATTAAATTAAAGTAAATTAAAGTAAAATAAAAATGAATCAATTTAAAATCTTGTTATGGTTTTATACCATAGCGATATATGGATGTAATCAAATTAGACACGCTACTCATATGAAAAATGCCGAAAAAAATCAGAAAGCTGGTAATATAAATACTACCCCTACTCTCCTTTCTGATCACACTAGTTCTAAAATTGCTGATGAAAATCTTAAGAGAGCTTACAAAAAGCAAAAAAAAGAACAATGCTGCACTACAAATATGGATTTTAATGAAAATATATCAAAATATATTGATGTTGATAGTAAGTTCGTGTCAAATCCTATTCCCGACTCTATAAGAAATGATATTCAAGTCTCAGCTTCACTAGTTTCCATGATGTATGGTCGGCGTGATGCCCTTATTGATCAAGCAATGCATTATGATAACCAGCTGGAAAACCGGATGCTTCAGGCTAAACATACAGCTAAAGATCAAGCTAAAACCTCTTTAGACGAAGTAGCTAAAAAACATAGGATTGATATTACTGATGATCACATTGAAATATTTATTAACGCTTATGAGAAGCATTATCATGATTGCTACGCTAAGATTTATAGTCAAGAGAACATTGAAGATTCAGAATATCAGATTATCATTGAGTATATAAATGAAATGAGGCCTACAGTTATTCAAGAACTTCACGAAGCTGTTTAAAGTACAAAATCAAAAGTTGCATCATATCTGTTGTGATTCGCTAAAGGATATATTGAGATTAATTTTTAAGAAGGCTAAAACTATCCTTTACAAAAAACTACAATTAAAAAGTTCTGGTAGATAGATAAAGGAAACCTTGCTAACTACCCCATCCTGCTCGATCTAAGCTACGATACTGAATGGCCTCTGCCAAATGTACCTCTGATATATTTGCACTACCCGCTAAATCGGCAATCGTTCTGGCTACTTTTAAAATTCTGTCGTATGCTCTTGCCGAAAGACCCAGCTTTTCCATGGCAGCTTGTAGCAGCTTTTGCCCAGCTATTGAAATAGGACAAAACATTTTAGTCAACTTAGAAGACATCCGTGCATTAGTATACAGTTGTATATGATCTTGAAAACGCTTTTGTTGTATGTGTCTTGCCTGTACAACACGTTCCCGAATCAGATGACTTGCTTCATTTTTTTTTGAAGCAGTCAATGTTTCAAATAATATAGGTACGACCTCTACATGGAGATCTATCCTATCCAATAGTGGTCCACTAACCTTATTCAGGTAACGTTGCACATGAACCGTACTACACATACATGGTTTTTCAGGATGGTTATAATAACCACAGGGACAAGGATTCATACTGGCAATAAGCATAAAGTTAGCTGGAAATTCAATGGAAAATTTAGCTCTTGAAATTACTACTTTACCATCTTCTAAAGGTTGACGCATAACTTCCAGTACGCTCCGTTTAAACTCTGGTAATTCATCTAAAAAGAGGACTCCATGATGCGCCAAAGAAATCTCACCAGGTTGTGGGAAAGTACCTCCTCCTACCAACGCTACATCACTAATCGTGTGGTGTGGTACTCGAAAGGGTCTTGTAGAGAGTAGTCCACCACTATTATTCATACGGCCTACTATCGAATAGACTTTAGTAGTCTCTAGTGTCTCAGCCAAAGTAAAAGGGGGTAAAATAGAGGGCAACCGTTTGGCCAACATGGTTTTACCTGCACCAGGAGGTCCGATCATAATAAGATTATGTCCGCCAGCTGCTGCAATTTCAAAGGCCCGTTTAATGTTTTCTTGTCCTTGTACATCGGCAAAATCTACTGCATATGCATCTGATTGGGCTGCAAAGAGTTTACGTGTATCTACCTCTATAGGATGAATGGAACGTTCTCCAGACAAAAATGCAATTGCTTCTGTAATATGGTTGACAGCAATGACTTCTATTTTACGTACCACACCCGCTTCTGGTCCATTTTTTTCTGGAACAATCATACCTTTAAATGCATTTTTATGGGCCTCAATAGCAATAGGCAATACCCCCTTTACAGGTCTAAGCGCTCCGTCTAAAGCCAATTCGCCCATAATAATATAAGTAGACAAACGAGATAAATTATATTGTTCTGAAGCATGCAAAATAGATAAAGCAATCGGTAGGTCATAAGAAGCGCCCTCCTTGCGTATATCCGCCGGAGCAAGGTTTACAATGACACGTTGCCGAGGCATCATACATTTAATCTGCTTTAATACAGACTCTATTCGGTGTTGACTCTCCTTAATAGCACTATCTGGAAGTCCTACCATAAATAAGCTTGTGCCATTGACAATGCTTACCTCTATAGATACAAGAAAAGCGTTTACACCATATACTGCACTACTGAAAGATCTAGTGATCATCTTAAAAAAAATTACTCAACAACAACAATAAGGTAGTAATTTTTTTTACCTTTTTGCACCAATAGATAACGATTATGCAATAAGATAAAATTGGGCTTTTGGTAAGGATCGGTTATCAATACCTTATTTACCTTTATTCCACCTGATGTGATCACCCGTCTTGCTTCTGACTTAGAGGCCATAATTAAATTTTCTGTAGCCACAGACAATAAAGATACTATAGAGTCTATTGCACCTAATGCAATACGTGTAATATGGACCTTAGGTATGGTTGTACAGACACACAATATATCTGCTTCGCTTAGGGCATAGAGTGCATCTATTGAAGCGGTATGGCTAAAAAGAATAGTACTACAGATTATGGCTTGCCTACAAGCTTCTTCTGAATGGACCATAGTGGTAACCATTTTAGCCAATTTTTGCTGTAAAAGCCTTGCTTCGGGTTTGGCTTGATGGGTTAAAATAAGTGCTTCTACTTCTTCTTGTTTAGCAAAAGAAAAAATTTTAATTAATTTTTCTACTTCATGATCACCACTATTCAACAAAAACTGATATAGCGCATAAGGAGAGGTTTGGGCTGGATCTAACCATATATTAGTGCCAGCATCTGTTTTTCCAAACTTAGTGCCATCCGAACGGGTCAGCAAAGGAGCAGTTATTGCAAAGGCATGAGATTGAGATTTTTTACGAATAAGCTCAACACCTGTAGTTAAATTACCCCATTGATCAGATCCACCCATTTGTAGGGTTACATTTTTATGTAGGTGGAGATGGTAGAAATCATACCCTTGTAACAATTGATAAGCAAATTCGGTATAAGAGATACCGGTCTCTATGCGTTTTTTTACACTATCTTTAGCCATCATATAGCCAACAGGTATATGTTTGCCTATATCACGTAGAAATCCTAGGAAAGAGAAGTCTTTAAACCAATCAAAATTATTTAACAAAATAGCTTTGTTGGGACCAGTAGAAAAATCCAAAAATTTTTCTAACTGTTTGGCAATAGATGCCTCGTTGTAACGCAATACATCTTCTGTTAAAAACAGGCGCTCTTGGCTACGCCCAGAAGGATCACCAATCATACCCGTAGCACCACCTACTAATGCAATAGGCTTATGTCCTGCTTCTTGAAAGTGTTTTAACAACATAATAGGAATCAAATTGCCCAGATGTAAAGAAGGAGCAGAAGGATCGAACCCAACGTATCCCGAAACCATACCTTCGTTGAGATGTGCTGCTGTACCTGGAACCATATCATGAACCATACCACGCCAGTATAAACTGGCAATAAAATCTTTCATAGCATCAAAAAATAAAAGAGCAAAATAGGTAATATTATAAAGAATGACAATAAAATAGCAGTTCTATCAGATGGTACAGTAGAACGTACAAAATATAAGCCAAATAAAATCATAGAGAGACATGTATAGAAAGTGTTTATTTTTAAATGATAGATCAGATAAACAAAGGAAAATATATATAAATAATATATATAAATTGGGTTTTATAGTGAAATTTTATTTTTAGGTTGATAATTTTGCATAAGCTAAAAAAAATTAACTTATTGGTATATGGTTAAATACACAAAATCCATTTCCTATGATCTGTAATAATCTTATAGCAATTTTTGTCCGTTTTTCAATAGTTTCTATTTTATACACCTGTTTATATGCTGGATCTTGTAAAAATAAAACGGCTGCTAACCACACTGATTGTATAGTTAACAAGGATGAACAAAAAGCCCACAGGACTTCTAATGGCTTAACAACAGATCCAAAGGAAGATGAAATAGCCTCAGAAAGAAAGGCAGATAGACCACCCATCTTTACCCTAAAAGAGATTACCATACAAGCTGGAAAAGAGCAATCTATACTACTAGCCGTAACTGGCGACACAGAAGGCTATGCCATTAAATCTTTTTCAGTAAAACAAAACAGCTCCTATCACACAAAAAAATTTGGCATTAAATTATTTAAAAACCAAACTATACCGCCTACTGGTTTATCCATTCCCTTAACTACTGACTCAAACTTAAAAACGGGGGCTTACAGATTGAGAATAAAACTAGGGCAAACAGGAAAAGGGAGCAAAACAACAGAACAATGCGTAGAATGTACGATTCATGTTATTGAAGATGAGGTAAAAAATGAACCACAAAATGGATCATATAGTGACGGACCACCGGTACAAGTATCGAATAATGAAACACTATTAGAAAATACTTCCAAAAACCATTCAACGCAAACGGATACCCCACCTGCCCCACTCAGTTTTACTGAAAAAAATATAGTTATACAAACTGGGAACAAAGAACCTATAGCGCTACAAGTAAATGGTAATACAGAAGGATATATTATTGATTCTATTTCAATCAAAAGAAATATAAATAAAAATAAGCAGTATATACACAAACCTATAGCAAGCTCTGGTTCGATTAATATAGGGACGCTATCTTTCTTAAATTCTGGTGTGCATGTATTAAAGATGAACATAAGCAGAGGAGAAGAAAATAGTGACAAACAATCGATCAAATGCACTATTGATGTTAAACCATGACTGTATGAGCTTGAAAATTTTATTTTACAGTTTTATGGTAATAACCGCTAGGGTATTATATGCTTGTTTTTTTATTTAAAGGCGTGTGGCTGTAATGCCTTTTTAATAAGTTCTTCAAGGGTAAGTGGGGTCAGTGTATCGGCCCGCACCGTTGCAATGGCTTTTTCTGCAACTTTTGGGGTCAGGCCCAATTTAGTTAAAGCCATTATGGCATCTTGATCTACTTTGCTTTCAGTCGGTTGGGGTACCAAGGTGTCTTGGGTATCATGCAACTTTTGCGCTTTATCCGAGAGTTCTAGTATCAATCGTTGCGCAGCCTTTGCGCCAACACCTTTAATGGAAGTAAGCAAACGTTCATCCTTACGTAAAATAGCTTTATGTAAAATAGCTGGATTCAAAGAAGATAAGATGGTCAAGGCAATCTTAGGACCAATGCTACCAACAGAGATAAGCTGCAACCACCATGATTTTTCTTCTAGTGTATAAAAACCATATAAGGTAGCAGCTTCATTTTTTACTTGCATAACCGTCAACAAGGTACAACTATCTAAAGTTTTTATTTGATCAAAAGTATATAAAGAAATATGTAAGCCATAGCCTACTCCCCCTACGTTTAAAATGACATAAGTAGGCTCCTTATATAATAATTGTCCTATAAGTTGTGCAATCATAGATGTAATACTAGAAGATTACTTCGACCTAGTACTTATTATATCTTAAGGATACAAAAAAATCATAGATGGATGCAATACGATTAGGATCTATTTTTTTTCTTATTATTGGCTTCAATAGCCGAAGCAATCCTAGACTGAAAAGAAAGTTTAGCACCTTGCTTCGCGTTTTGTTGTCTAGCCATCAATTTTTCCTTGATACCATTTGTATCGACCCAGTAATTTATAAATTTTTGTTGTAAGAAGGTCATCACATTAGAGATACAGTAGTAAAAACTCAACCCAGCAGGAAATGTATTCAGCACAACCATAAAAACAAAAGGCATTGTATAAGATAGTATTTTCATAGGTCCCTCTTTTGGACCACTTTGGTTACTAAAAATGGTTGATAGCGCCATTAATAATGTAAATAAACTTACATGATCGCCATAGAACGGGATGGTAAAAGGAAGCGTCATAATGCTATCATAAGTTGATAAATCATTTACCCACCAAAAAGAAGCTTGCCGCAGTGCAATAGCATGGGGGAAAAAATTAAACATAGCCAACAAAATAGGCATTTGAAGCAGAACAGGCATGCAACCACTTAATGGATTAATACCCAATTCTCTACAAAAAGAAGCCTGCTCAATCCGTTCTTGCTGTAGATCATGTTTATATTTCTCTTTTATCTTATCTAATTCTGGCTTTAGAAGTTTCATTTTAGCCATAGAGATAAAAGAACTATACGCAAGGGGTGCCAGTAACAACTTAATGATAAAAACCAATAAGAAAATAATTAACCCATAATTAGAAAAATATTTTTCCAGAAAAGAAAAAAGCGGAATAATTAGCCCTTTATTGACCCATCTGACAATAGCCCACCCCAAAGGTATATTTTGTTCAAATCCTTTTGTAACCTTTTTAAGAATTTTATAATCATTGGGTCCAAAGAACAAGA
Organism: Candidatus Cardinium hertigii; assembly: GCF_050864855.1. Classification (GTDB taxonomy): domain Bacteria; phylum Bacteroidota; class Bacteroidia; order Cytophagales; family Amoebophilaceae; genus Cardinium; species Cardinium hertigii_C. The sequence goes on along the minus strand of NZ_JBOZWW010000051.1, from coordinate 23,265 downwards.
CGAATTGGCCATGACCTGCAGCTTTATCTTTGTCAGATAAGGCAAGGGATAAAGCAACAGACTTTGTACTATCTGACGATACCGATGGTTGCATAGAAAAGTCTCCTAGCTTAAAAGCATCACCAGCAACAATCGCAGATGAGAAAAAACGTTGCTTAACACTCACCCATTTGATGGGTACTGCTATATGCTTTTTTTCAACTTCTGTTGAGGATTCTTTTAACTTATCAAAAGTCTCATTCAATAAATAATACTGCACAGTACTTCTAGCAATATCTGCTTTTGCATCGGTTTCTAAACTTTTCATAGCTATATCCCAACAGAAATTAGCCTGAGTATTTGCATTAAGATAGGGTTCCATGCCAACCGCATGCCAATCATAGTTGATTTGATAACTGGTACCAGAGAAAGTAAACGATTGCTCCAAGTATTGCGCAGAATTTAATACCAGTCGAAAAACGATTTTAACTTGTTCAGATTCTTTAAGTTTATAAACAGGACTGGCTTGGGTTTGAAAATATAAATCTTTGGTATCTACACGTAAATTTTGATAGGGAAAAGAAATGCCCATATGACTGCTCTGCTCATCCAATAAAACCAATTGTTCCCCATTTTTATCCTTGTACTGCTTTAGTACAACCCTTTTTATAGTACCACCTTTTGTACTCAGCACTACTTTAAGCAACTCATTTTCAACTGTTATATTTTTTTCTTCTCCCTGAAGCACCACCATGAAAGGAGTAGAAGCCAGCGGATTAGCTCCATTTGTTCTACTCAATGGAACCATGACTTGATCTGTAGCAGCAGTAGACGATACAACGGAGTGCGTTTCCGATTTAGGGTTAAAGAAATAAAAATAAATGAGTAAACCTGTTGATATCAAGAATAGTCGAACAATTTTATTTTTATCTAGAACCATATATAACAAATAAAGAAAAAAATCACATCTATTATCAGCCATAAAAATATGGCTGACTGCATTACACTTTTTTAAAGATATAGAAAAACAAATATAGTTATTCTTAACCAGAATAGTGTTACAGTGGGTATAAATAATAGCCGTTCTTTATCCCTATCTTGATCAGATTAGGACACTTCGATTCATTATCAATAGAGGAAATGAAAAATGAAAAGGAAAGCAAAGATAATCCCCTATTAGGTGTATTTTTTCAAAAAATATAATATAATTACACCATTATAATGGATCTATATTATAATCTTTGCCATACGTTATAGATTGATTTAATTTTATTTTTGATGTTAGTTGGTTAAACATACTGCTATCTATTGATGGTTAACGTTTTTTATACAAAAATTAATTTTTACAAAAAAATATTGACTTGATACAATATTTTTTATGGTAATCATTAAGCGCCTTTTAGAGAAAGCATTGGCAAAATTGCTTAATGAATGCTTTTGCTACTTCGCAAAACACCACTAATACCACGTTACCAATTATTTATTTTAATTTTAATTTAAAAGAGCATGAATATAGAAAAGATATCATTAGGAGAGGATTTTCCAAATGATTTTCATGTCATCATTGAAATTCCAATGCATCATGATCCTGTAAAGTATGAAATGGATAAGTCTTCGGGTGCTTTATTTGTAGATAGATTTATGCCAACTCCCATGTATTATCCTTGTAACTACGGCTTTGTACCCCATACCGCTTCCGGAGATGGGGATCCTATTGATGTGCTGGTAACAGCCAACTATCCAATTATATCCGGAGCCGTCATTAAAGCTAGACCTATTGGGGTATTATTGATGGAAGATGAATCTGGTTTAGATGAAAAAATTATTGCATTACCCATTAAAAAAATAGCCCCTGAATTTGCACATGTTGACCACATTGGACAGTTAAACACCCTCTTAAAAGGTCGTATTATACACTTTTTTAGCCATTATAAGGACTTAGATACGGGAAAATGGGTCAAGGTTAAAGGATTCGAAGGAAGGGAAAAAGCGATAGAACTTTTAATAGAAGCGGCGCAAAGGGCTAAAGGCCAATCGATTGGGTAATATATTTATTTTTGAGCATTATGAACCAAATAGGTGATCTATCAAATGGCTCCAATGATAGAACGCACAAAGCAATGGTACCTGGGTCTATGGAGCAAATGTATGAGCAGTGGTTTTTAGACTATGCTTCTTATGTGATTTTGGAACGTGCGGTGCCCGCCATAGAAGATGGTCTTAAGCCTGTACAGCGTAGGATTCTCCATGCCATGCAGCTCATTGATGATGGTCGTTACAATAAAGTAGCCAATATTGTAGGACAAACCATGCAATACCATCCCCATGGTGATGCTTCTATTACAGAATCCATTATAGCAATAGGTCAAAAAGAATTATTGATAGATACACAAGGGAATTGGGGTGACCCTCGAACAGGAGATAGTGCTGCAGCTGCCCGCTATATAGAAGCGCGTCTTGCGCCATTCGGCAAGGACATTTTGTATAGTCCAGAGATTACAATGTGGCAGCTCGCTTACGATGGTAGAAAAAAAGAGCCCCGTACTTTACCCGTTAAATTTCCTTTATTGCTTGCTCAAGGTGTAGAGGGCATTGCAGTAGGCTTGGCTACTAAAATTTTACCGCATAATTTTATAGAGCTGATAGAAGCTTCTATAAATCTGCTTCAAGGTAAACCCATTTGCTTATTTCCAGATTTTCCAACAGGTGGGTTGGCAGATTGTACCCATTACAATGGGGGTAAAAAAGGAGGGAAAGTTCGGGTACGTGCCACTATCGTAGTCCGAGATCAGCAAACATTGGTCATCAGCCAAATCGCTTACGGTACTACCACGACTAGTGTCATTGACTCCATTTTAAAAGCACATGAAAAAGGTAAAATAAAAATTAAAAATGTGGTGGATAACACTGCAGAACATATTGAAATTCTGATTCACTTGTTACCTGGTCAACAGGTAGAAACGGTTATAGATGCACTCTATCTTTTTACAGATTGTGAGATAAGTTATGCGCCTAATGCTTGTGTGATTCAAGACGAAAAGCCTGTTTTTATAACAGTGACTGATCTTTTGGCTTATACAGTAGCCCGTACAACCAATTTGTTGGAACAAGAATTACTTTTAGAAGAGGAATCATTAAGAGAAAAATTGTTTTTTTCCAGTTTAGAAAAAATTTTTATAGAAAACCGCATCTATAGAAAGATAGAGGGATGTACAACCTGGGAGGAAATACTTACCACTATAGGAGACCAGCTTACACCTTATGATTTGCATCGGCCCATTGTAGAAAAAGATTTGGTCCGTTTAACAGAGATTAAAATCAAACGCATCTCACAATACGATGGCTTTCGTGCACAGGAAACCTTAACCCAACTTCAAAGCCAGTTGGCTACTACCATGGTTCATTTACAAAACCTAAAGGATTACACCATAGCCTGGTATAGCCACTTGCTTCAAAAATATGGAAAAGGCCGAGCGCGAAAAACCATTTTAACCAGCTTTGACCCTATTGAGCCCCATGAGGTAGCAGTCAAGGATTACAAACTGTACGTAAACCGCAAAGAAGGTTTTATAGGCTATGCCCTTAAAGGAGAAGAATTTGTGGAAGTCTGTTCTGATATAGATGATGTGATTGTAATATGTAAAAATGGCCAATATGTCATCACTAAGGTAACAGATAAGTTATTTATAGGAAAAGATATTATACATGTATCCATTTATGAGAAAAAAGATACAAAACGTTGTTACAATGTAATTTATGTAGATGGTGCAACGGGTATTGCCTTTGCAAAACGGTTTCAAGTATTGGCTATTACACGTGACAAAACCTATGATGTCACTTTAGGCACAGCCGGTTCTAGAGTAGTCTATTTAAGTGATCATCCCAATGGAACAGCAGAGACTGTTACCATTATCCTTTCTCCTATAAGTAGAACCACTAAAAAGAAATTTGAATTTAATTTTTCCGATTTAGCGATAAAGGGACGTACGTCAAAAGGCAATATCTTAACCAAACATACCATTTATAAGGTACAACGCAAAAAACAAATCCGCTCTACATTGGCAAATGTAGCACTTTGGTACGATGGTGCTACAGGGCAAATAGCGCCTAATGGAAACGGAAAATTACTGGGTATATTGGGACCAACCGATAAAATACTTTTGGTATTTAAATCAGGTGACTATATGATTACTGCTTATCCAATTTCTTTTCAACTAGCTCCTGATCAAGTGCTCCTTATAGAGCCATTAAGGGATGGCCATTTGCTATCAGTGGTCTATTACAATACCGTACAGAAGAATTATTTTGTGAAACGGTTTGTAATAGATAGGCCTGTTTTAGATAAAAAATATAATATATTTATTTCAGAATCAAATATTTGCATTTTAAAGCAGGTTACTGCTGCTGTAGCACCTAAATTGAAATTGCATTATTGTATAGACCCTACTGGTCATGAAAAGCGTTCAATCATCTACGATTTGGAAAAAGTTGCCGTTAAAAGCCCAAAAGCAAAAGGAATATTGCTCTCTAAATACACGATTACACAAGTAGATGTATGGCATGAATAGTTTTTAATTTTCATTAAGATGCAGTAAATTTATATTGTCCCAATATAGATGTAGATAGCGGTATAATGGTCTAGTAATGTAGTACCAATTTTATGAGAAATATTTTTGGAGGCTATTTAAAGGATTTCATTTGCTTGTTTTTAACATATACATTGGAGTAGTTTTAAATTTTAAATAACGATACAATGAAAAAGACGATACAAAAACTTACAAAGTTGGTTGCATTATCGGTATATTTGGTCGCTCATGACCCTGTATTTGCTGCCCCCCTTCAAGCTAATGAAACAGAGCAAGGTGGATTTTTCGATGTAAATAAAGAATCTCCGCTACATTTTGGTGTAAAGTCTTTTATAAAGTCTCCTGTTAAACATATTCAGACGAGTGATCCTAAGTTGCAGGCTTTTGGTCTAGAAGGTGGATTGGGGCCTTTTATAGAATGGAAGCCATTAAATGGTATTGGCATCCAAATTGGTGTATTGTATAGTCACAACCGTTTGTTTGTATGTAATAAGGGTATACTCATGCTACCATGCTTGTTTTCTACTGATAAAAACATGATGTCTTTTAAGTCAGAGGGATGGAAATTTCATGCACTCAGCATTCCATTGTCTGTTAGGTTTTATCCAGGAGATTCAAAAGAAGGGTTTGCATTACATGCAGGGGTCCGTTATGTAATCCCTATCGGTAAGACAAAATCATACGAATTTGAAAAAGGTGATCGTCCTATTTTCGCATTTTTGCTTGGAAATAAAGCTCCTCAATATAAGCAGAACATCGAAAATCATCTTACTTTAGATTTTGGGTTTGATTATACTTCAACATCAGGATTAATAATGGGCATGAATGGTTTAGGATTTCAACTAGGCTATGATTTTAGCAAACTGCTTGTACAGCCATAATTGATTACATATTATAATATATAAGGTAACTGTAAATAACGATACAATGAAAAAGACAATACAAAAGATTGTAAAACTGGTCGCCTTATCGGCATATTTAGTGAGTTATGGCCCTACTTTTGCTGCTACCCCCCAAGCTAATGAAAGAGAGCAAGGTGGATTTTTCGATGTAAATGAAGCATTTCCCCTACATTTTGGTGCAAAATTATGGAACAAATCTCCTATAAAAGAGATTCAACATCGTCTTGCTCTTGGTCATGAACTCGCAATAGGTCCCTTTCTAGAATGGAAGCCATTGAATGGAATAGGCCTTCAAGCGGGGCTAATGTATGTTTATAATCATTTGGGCACAATAGGTATGTCGGGGGGAAATTTAGTAGACGGTTGGTCTGGTAAGACTACGCCAAGAAAAAACGCTCCCCCCTCGACCAACATCGATTGTGATATCGTTAAATTCCATGCAATTAGTATTCCTTTGTCTATTCGGTTTTATCCAGGAAGTGACCGACAATTTGTATTACATATAGGACCTCGTCTGATGATCCCTTTTAAGGGTAAGCAAACTTATTATGATAGTTTTCCCATCCCTGATACTAAATCGGATTTAAAAGCTAGATTCGAAAAAATATTCGAAAAGTTTAACTCAGAGCAAATATCTAATGACGTTACAATTGGCTGGCACCTTACTTGGGATTGGGGATTTGCCTACAATACAAAGTCGGGATTTATAATAGGAATGAATGGACTAGGACTTATGTTGGGTTTTGATGGCAGCAAATTATTAGCTCACTAGAGGAGGTAGTATCACTTTTAAATACATAAATAAATAAAAATGCCCATTGAGTACTTTTTAAAAGGAGACTCAATGGGCCATATGAACAAGGCTACTATCCCATACAATGACTTCAGTGTAGTAGTTGGGAGGATGATGGTAAAAATCTTTACACGGCCCTTTGACCTATCTTTTTAGTGCAAATTTTCTAGTTCTCTCTACTAGGTAATTTAGAGAATTTTTTGACCTAGAGTCTTTCTTGAATTGAATAATTAGATATATTTAATCGAGACATAATTCACTAGATATAAATAAGTTTCAATAGGAATAGAAAGCATATATATCGAATGAACAAGGCAAAAAAAGTAGAAATCTTTGGGCTTTTTATTGCGTGGTGGATAGGCTTCCTAAGCCATCATCTAACTTTTGCCACAACCTCTCATGCAAATCTAGGCCAGAAAAATGATTTTTTCGATAAAAACGAATCATCTATTGTACATATTGGTATAATAGGGTGGGGAAAGTATACTAAAAAAAATATTCAACAACATTGGGCAGTTGGAAGGGAAATAGCCATTGGTCCTGTTGTGGAATGGCATCCCTTCAATGGAATAGGTCTTCAAATAGGGTTGTTGTATAGCCATAATTCTTTTTATACAGTAGATTTTTCACTCGATCGTAAAAAGCTATCAGATCCAGATTTATTCTCTTTTGGGCGCCGTTTTATCAACATATTATCTAAGGCTTTATCCCATCCATATCAAGGCTATACAATGCACGTTGCTTTGGGCAATATACAATTTCACGCAATAAGTATACCTTTATTTTTGCGATTGTATCCAGAAAAAAGTCGCAGATGGATATGCTATGGAGGACCTCGTTTGATATGTTTGCTTCCTGGTATAGAGAAAAAACAATATTGTCCTGTTCATGTTGACACTTCTGTAATCAAGGATATATTGTATGACAGTTTAATAGAATATAGAGATTTAGCTAATGAAGGGGAGCTTATGTTCGATGCTATTCCTGGGATAGCTCAGCATGGGTTATCAAAACTACGTTCTGCTATTCTTAAAATTGATCCCAATAACACACGCCCCCAATTGCTTAGTAATCAGCAATTCCACTGGGATTTAGTCTGGAATTTTGGGCTTGAATTTAGAGGAAGGTCTGGATTGGTAATAGGCATCAATGGCTTGGGATTGGTGTTAGGTTACGACTTTATAAAGTAATGGATTATAATTTTTTATATAAACTTTTTGTATTTGTTTATTTATATAAATAATAGATCTGAAAATCATATATATATTTATAGTCTACTTATACCAATAAATAGATGATGCAATTAGAAGCACCATACCTTTCAGGTCTTTTATTATTTAAACCTGATGTATTTTACGATGAAAGGGGCTATTTTTTTGAATCGTACCATCAAGAAAAATACAAAACCATAGGCTTAGAGGCTTCTTTTGTACAAGAGAATCAATCTTTATCTAAAAAAGGAACGGTTCGCGGCCTCCATTATCAATTGGCGCCTTATGGACAAGCCAAATTGGTGCGGGTGGTAGAAGGTATTATATGGGATGTAGTAGTAGATCTGCGTAAGGAAATGGGCACTTTTGGCAAATGGCAAGGCTTTTTACTTTCTTCAGAAAACAACCATCAGCTTTTTGTACCGGTAGGTTTTGCGCATGGCTTTATGGCCTTAAGCAATAAGGCTATAGTAGCTTATAAATGCAACAGCTATTATTGTCCAAAGGCAGAAAAAGGCATTCATTTTAAAGATCCTACATTAAATATTCCTTGGGAAGATTATGGAAAACCAGAAATTATTTCAGCAAAAGATGGCACTTTACCACTATTCCAAGAAGCACTCTATACTTTTTAGCCCGCTGACGCAGATAGAAGATTGAGATCTGAGGGTAAATCCGGATATAGCTTACTAACATTAGTACATGAACCTTGAGATAGATTTGGGTCATTTGTATGATCGAATTCTTTCTTTTTTTTCTTTTTTTGCCTTTTTTGAATGACTTTTTTCAAATATTTTATTTCATATTCTAGTATTGCAATGCTTATAGAAATAATTTCTATTGGCATCTCTTTACCACCAATAAAGGTTTCATCTAAATATATTGCATTTTTTGTTTGCTCTAGAATGTTTTTTTGATCTTCTGATTTTTTTAACTTTTTTTCAAGGTAATCTAAGTCTTTTAGATTTATTTTCAACAAAAATATTTTTTTTGGTTTTAACTTCCTAAGTTTTGCTAAATAAAATGTGACGTGCTGAAGCTTGTGTGTTCGATGCTTTAATGCATCTTTTAAATCATTTGGATTACATATAGATTTAAAATCTATATTAGCATTAGATGAAGTATAAAAAGTTGAGCGATGGTCAAACCGATGACTCTCGTATGAAGGAGGGGACGGATCAAAAGCAAAAGTAGTTGGGCAAAAGTTATATGAAGAAGCCTGTTGGCTATACTCAGAAGTAAAAACCTGATCCTTAGATGAAGAAATTGGCTCATAGCACCATGGACTAGGAGCGCTTGGACTTTGCTTTTCTTCGTTTACTTCTTGTTCTAAAAGATTTCTTTCCGCTTCTAGCACTTGTTCTGCTTCTACTAACTCTTCTATATTCTCTTCCTCTTCCTCTTCCTCTTCCTCTTGGCTAACTGAATCTGAAACACTTTTAACAGATGGAAGCGCATTAGAAGGCGTTTTACCTGTTGTTACTCTTTCAGTAGGTATCACTTTAGGTTCTGTTACTATATTGATATTTGTTAGATTAGAGGGGTGTCGTTTACATCCAGCGGCTATAGCTGTTATATAAAACATAACAGATAAACAGGATATGATAACCCTTTGTAATAAAATGGTCTGCATGATCATAACTTTGTAAGGTAATGGTAAAAAATAAACAATATGTACTTATTTTTATCTTTGTTTTCAGTGCTATTGTATTACTTTTTAATAAAATTATGCACCTTGATGCTGAATTAAGTTATTTATTGTTTACAATAGCAACGTCTAAAAAATAGAATTTTGCCACATAAGACAGATAAATTGATAAACCCCTAGAAAATATTTGAAAATTTTCACAACCTTTTGGGGATGCTTATAATTGTTTCAAAACTATATCTTCTGTTTGTGTTATGTCATGTAACATAGTGGCTATAATAAAATAGCCAACAGAATTAATATAAAAAAAATCCCAAAAATATGCTATGTAAAAGATAATAATTATGGACTTTGGAGATACGGTTTTTTTATCGCATAAAGTAGATGATCAAATGGGTTAGATAAATAATTATAACATTTAATTATCAATACAAAATAATATTATAAATCTTATTTTTTGGGGGGACTAGGGACGATTGATTAACGATTTTGGTAGTATAAGATAAAGCAAGTAGAAGAAATAATAATAGCTGCTCCTAAGAAAGCAGTTAAGGTGGGCCACTCTTGAAAAAAAAGATAACCCAATAAGATAGAAAGGACCCATTCTGTATACTTCATAGGTGCTAAGGAAGCTACTTTTGATTGCTGAAAAGCTTTTAACAAAAAATAAAGAATTAGATTGCTGCCAATGCCCAGTATACCTAAAAAAGATAGTTCAAATAACGTAGGTACTTTCCAATAGTAACAAGCTACTGGTAACATGCAACAAGAGGCTACCAAATTAGAGAAAAAAAGCATGGAAAGGATAGGCTCATATGCAACATATTTTTTATTTATAATGTCTAATGACGCAAAAACAACAGTTGCGAGGATGCACGACAAAGCAGCACTACTATAGGTAGTAGGGCGCAATATTAAGGCCATCCCTACACATGTGCATAAGGTAGCCATCCATATGGGCCAAGCCACCACTTCTTTAAGAAAAATTCTTGCTAAGATAAGGACAAAAATAGGATTGGTAAATCCTATTACCGTTGCACTGCTTATGGTAATTTTGGTTAGACTATAGGCATATAGCCCCATTCCAATGGATAAAAATAGACCACGCAAAATATGTAGGAATAGACGTTGGGTCTTAAAAGCATACTTCCCTTTATAGTACATAATAGGTACTAGTACCAAGCTACCCAATATAAAACGAAAGAAGCAAACTTGACAAGAAGGCAACTCTGTAATAAGTAATTTGGTTACCAAATCATTCAAACAACTTGCGAATATACTAAGCAACAACCAAAATAATGATTGCAAGTAAGTGTTTTTTGAAAGGAACATTAATGGATCTTTTTTAAAAAATCTTTACTTGTTTCCTTTAGAAAACGTTCGGCGTCTAGTGCAGCCATACAACCGGTTCCAGCAGCTGTGACAGCTTGTCTATAATAAGGGTCTTGAATATCTCCAGCCGCAAAAACGCCAGGAATGTTGGTTTGCGTAGTACCTGGTTTGGTTTGAATGTAACCTTGTTGATCTACCTCTATATAAGGTAGAAAGGGCGAAGTATTGGGTTGATGGCCTATCGCAACAAATAAACCAGTAGCCTCTATAAGGGTAATGGTCCTAGATAGGGTATGGACAGTTTCTACGGCTTCTATAGATTCTTGGCCTATTATATCTTTAACTTCTGTATGAAATGAAACTTGAATATTGGATCTTTTAAAAAGACGTTCCTGCATAATTTTACTAGCACGCATTTGGTCTTTACGCACTAATAAATGTACTTTTTGGCAAAGGTTGGCTAAATAAAGGGATTCTTCTGCAGCAGTATCTCCTCCACCGACTACTACAACTGTTTTACCTCTAAAAAAGAAACCATCACAAACAGCACAGGCAGAAACACCTTTGCCATATAGCCTCTTTTCTGCAGGTAAACCGAGCCATTTTGCAGATGCACCTGCAGCAATAATAACAGATTGGGCTACCACACTTGTACCGCTATCTAGTGTTAAACGGCGTGGATAAGTGGCAAAATCTACGTTGGTAATGGTACCCGTTTTAACTATAGTGCCAAATCGTTCTGCTTGGGCTTGAAAATCTTCCATCATAGCAGGGCCGGTTATACCATTTCTATAGCCAGGATAATTTTCTACCTCTCCTGTGATCGTTAATTGACCACCTGGATTGGGGCCTTGATATAGAACCGGATGTAGGCCCGCTCTAGCAGCATAGATGGCAGCTGTATAACCAGCTGGACCGCCTCCAATAATAACGAGTTGTATAGGAGAGATATGCATTTGTTGTATATATGGTATAGATTAAAGGATATTTACGCTATTATCCTAGATAGCACTTCAGTGTTTCGCTAGTAACGGCAGCCTTTAGCTTTTTAATACCTTTTTCTTTTACTTGACGTACACGCTCTCGGGTTAGGCCAAAACGGGCGCCTATTTCTTCTAAGGTAAGTATTTCTGTATTGTTCAGACCAAAATAATAGCAGAGTACATCACGTTCTCTAGGGGTAAGTACAGCCAATGAACGTTGGATTTCTTTACACAAAGAATCATTGATTAATTCACTATCTGGCTTTTTTTCTACATCGCTTTCCAATACATCTAGTAAGCTATTTTCTTCACCCTGTAGAAAGGGGGCATCTACAGAAATATGCCGTCCTGCAACTTTTAAAGCACCACGGACTTCTTCTGGATCAATCTCTAAAAATTCAGCCAATTCTTCAACCGTTGGTTCTCTTTCATACTTTTGCTCCAAACGAGAAAAAGTTCTAGAAATTTTACTAAGTGAACTAATCCGATTCAATGGCAAACGTACAATTCTAGCCTGTTCAGCTAGGGCTTGCAAGATAGATTGCCTAATCCACCAAACGGCATAAGAGATAAACTTAAATCCTCTCTTTTCGTCAAAACGCTGAGCAGATTTAATTAAACCAAGGTTACCTTCATTAATCAAATCACTCAAAGATAATCCTTGATTTTGATACTGCTTAGCCACAGAAACTACAAACCGAAGATTGGCCTTAGTCAGTCTTTCAAAAGCAGCTCTATCTCCCATTCTAATTTTCTTGGAAAGCTCAACCTCTTCATCAGCACTAAGCAATGGAACCCTGCCAATTTCCTGGAGGTATTTATCTAAGGACTGGCTTTCACGATTTGTAATTTGCTTACTTATCTTTAGTTGTCTCATAGTTTACTAAATTAAATACATGTAAAATTATATTAATGGCGTCTACTACCCACCAGCTGCTACCGCATCAGGAGAAAGCAATACTTTACGTGACAATCTATATTTTCCTGTTTTAGGATCTACACCAATAAGTTTTACCTGTAACTCTTCTCCGATTTCCAATACTTTTTCTAAATTTTCAATGCGTTCCAAGCGAACTTCTGAAACATGTAAAAACCCATCTTTCCCAGGCATAAATTCTACAAATGCACCGTAGTTTAGCACGGATTTAACCTTACCCAGGTATATTTCACCAATAGAAGGCTTAGCGGTAATGGTATGTATTTTACCAACCGCTTTTTGCAACATTTCTTGATTCGCAGCAAATATAGTAACAATGCCTTTATAGCCTTTTTCAACAATATCTATATTGGCGTAGGTCTCTTTCTGGATTTCTTGTATAACCTTGCCTCCTGGTCCAATGATGGCACCAATCATCTCTTTTTCAACTTCTATAGTAACAATTTTAGGCGCATGCGGTTTGCTATTTGGACGAGCCATGGCTATGGTTTTTCCCATTTCTTGTAGGATATACAACCTACCTTCTTTGGCTTGATAAAGTGCTTTTTCTAACATTTCATATGAAATACCAGCCACTTTTATATCCATTTGGCATGCTGTAATCCCTTGTTGGGTACCCGCTACCTTAAAATCCATATCACCAACACTATCTTCATCCCCTAGAATATCAGACAAAACAGCAAAACGTCCTGTAGCAGGATCTGTAATCATTCCCATAGCAATCCCTGAAACAGGGGCTTTAATAGGAATGCCTGCATCCATTAGGGCCAATGATCCGGCACAAACAGTGGCCATAGAAGAAGAGCCATTGGATTCAAGAATATCTGATACCACACGTATGGTATACAAGTTTTCTTTATCAGGTGGTAACACAGCTTTTAATGCACGCATGGCCAGATTCCCATGACCTATTTCACGACGAGAAGGCCCCCTATTCGGCTTAACTTCTCCAGTAGAGAAACCAGGAAAATTATAATGAAGCATAAAACGATTATAGCCATCTTCCATAGCTCTGTCAATGATTTGCTCATCGAACTTACTGCCAAGGGTAACGGTAGTCAGGGATTGTGTCTCACCTCTTGTAAAGAGGGCAGAACCATGTGCAGATGGTAAATAATCTATTTCAGATTCAATCGATCTAATTTGATCTAACTGGCGACCATCTAAACGTATGCTTTCATTTAAAATAAGTGCTCGAATGGCCTGATTTTGGAGTTCAAGTAGAAAGTCTTTTTGCTGGGCAACAGATATTTGCTGACCATTTTGGTCCTGTACCAGTTCCGAACTGTAACGATCCATTACCGCCATAAAAGCTTCTTTACGCAAAGTTTTGGAAGGGATATGTTGCTTGGCAACAGCATACATATCGGCATAAATGGCTTCATGTAAAGCAGGTCCGCAGACGAGGGTAGTAGGTAGATCGTTGCCCGTATCTGTTTTTTTTTCGATACCAACAGCTGCCATAAGCTCCCGCTGCACTTGACAGTGTAGCTTAATGGCATCATGGGCGAAACGCATAGCCGCTATCATATCTGCTTCTTGCACTTCATCCATTGCTCCCTCTACCATAAGTATACTATCATCAGTAGCGGCTACCATAAGGTTCATATCCGCTTTTTCAAGTAAACTAGGCGGTGGATTGATTAAAAAAATACCATCTATACGGGCCACACGTACCTCTGAAATAGGCCCATTGAATGGAATAGACGAAACAGATAAAGCAGAAGAAGCTGCTAAAGCAGCAAGTGCATCTGGTAAAATAGTTTCATCAGCAGATATTAACGATATATTTACCTGAATTTCACTGTTAATTTTTTTTGGAAAAAGAGGACGAATGGCACGATCGACCAACCTAGCAATTAAAACTTCATGATCTCCTAGCCTACCTTCCCGTTTTAAAAAACCTCCAGGTATTTTACCAGAAGCAGCAAATTTCTCTTGGTAATCTACAGAAAGGGGTAAAAAATTATAGGCTTCTTCTTCTGCAGCTGCTTTAGCTACCACAGTAGCTAAAATCAGCGCATTACCCATTCGGATCACAACAGAACCGTTGGATTGCATGGCTAATTTACCTGTTTCTATAGTAATCACCCGATTATCTGGCAACTTGATTGTTTTTGAAATTAATTTTCTGAGCATATAGGTATAATGGAGTGATGATATACAACGGCATTAAGTGGATTAGAACGCAGGAAAAATATACCACAAAGCTTTTCCTACAGAATCTTATGAATCAAAATGTAAATAGGAGAAGTTTTAAAACTAAACAAACACTATAGTCTAACTATATTTGAAAATAGTTAAAAAACAACTATTTTCTTAAGCCAAGACTGTTAATAATAGCTCTATAGCGACTTAGGTCTTCTTTCTTAAGATAAGCTAATAATCTTTTTCGCTTACCTACTAACTTCAAAAGACCTAACTTTGCAGCATGATCTTTCTTTTTAACACTTAGATGATCTGTTAAGTGTTTAATTCTATAGGTAAATAGTGCAATCTGTGATTCTGAAGAACCACTGTCTTGTTCAGATTTTTTAAATCCAAAAGTTCTAAAAAGATCGCCTTTGCCTGAGTTGTTGAAGGTAAAAGTCTTCAAAATATCTTCTTTGTTTTCTTTATTTTGGTTGGTCAACTTCATAATGTTATTGCAATAAATTTAAACTCACCCTAACTAAAGTAAATTTAGTTATAAAGTCGTTCATTGGCAAATTTAAACTGGGTGTCTATCCAGTACTGTATAGACCGGTTCCTTGAAAAAAAGGATAAAAACATAAGCTTTATGATGCGCCTTGTTTTTTAAACAAGGATGGCAAACTACCCAATACATTGGATCCTTTTTTATGTACTTTTTTCATCATTTTACAGATCATATCAAACTGTTTGAGTAATTGATTGACCTCTTGGATTGTTTTTCCGCTACCATGTGCAATACGTTCACGACGACTTTGATCAATAATGTGGGGATTTCTTCTTTCTTGAACAGTCATAGAGGCTATAATTACCTTGCAATTTTTAAATAGATCATCCTCTAAAGGTAGAGCTGATACCGCTTTTCCTAGACCAGGTAACATGGCAACCATTTCTTTGAGACTTCCTATTTTTTCAATTTTTTGAATTTGTTTATCTAAATCTTCTAAATTAAATTGATTGCTTTTTATCTTTTGCTGCAAATTACGCTGTTGTGTTTCATTATAGACGGCTTCTGCACGTTCTACAAAGGAGATCACATCACCCATGCCCAGAATACGACTGGCCATACGATCTGGATGAAAAAGATCTAAATCTTGCATTTTTTCACCTGTACTGATAAACTTAATGGGTTTATCTACTACACTACGAATAGATAGTGCAGCACCTCCACGGGCATCTCCATCTAATTTGGTAAGTACTACTCCATCAAAATTAAGCTTTTCATTAAAAGCTTGTGCAGTGGTAACAGCGTCTTGACCGGCCATAGCGTCTACTACAAAAAGTGTTTCAGAAGGGCTTAAAAGTTCTTTAAGCATACAAATTTCTTGCATCATTGCTTCATCAGTAGTCAAACGACCTGCGGTATCTACAATAACCAGATCAAATGCTTTACTTTTGGCTTCTTGAATAGCATTTTGGGCAACAGTATAGGGTTTTTGTTCTAATGGTTCTGTATAAACGCTTATATTAAGTTGTGCGCCTAATGTTTTTAGTTGGTCAACTGCTGCCGGTCTATAGAGATCGCAAGCTACTAAGAGGGGGTTTTTATTTTTTTTTTGGTAGAAATATCCCAACTTCCCTACCAAAGTTGTTTTGCCGGCTCCTTGCAGTCCGGCTACAAGTATAACAGCTGGATGGCCAGTGAGGCGAACTTCAGTATGGATGCCTCCCATTAAATCTGTTAAAGCATCTTGGACCAGTTTTGTAAAGAGCTGTCCTGGCGAAACAGATGTAATCACATTGGTTCCAATTGCTTTTTGCTTAATAGCATCTGTGACTTGCTTGGCCACTTTGTAATGCACATCCGCTTGAACCAAACTTCTACGGATTTCTTTTATAGTAGCAGCAATGTTTATTTCTGTAATACGACCTTGTCCTTTTAAGGACTTAATCGCCTTTTCTAGATTCGCACTAAGACTCTGAAACATATTATTTTAAGATTGGGTGATGGTTTGGTAATGGAGCGTAGTACAATTGTGCTCTTGTAAAATCGTTTCAGCAATTGCTTGAATCGTTGCTAAGTCAACCTGTTGAATACAATCAATATGATTGTTTACTAGGTTGGTATCACCTTGTAAAGTAGCTATGGCCAATTCTTGTGCACGATCTACCAGATTTACTTGACCAAAAACAAGTTGTGCCTCTATCTGATTTTTTGCTTTTTCTAATGCAAGAGGGGCAATGGCTTTGATTTGATTCAATAGGGCTACTAAAGCATTTTCTGCTTCTTCAAATGTAACTTTTGGGAGCAAGCTTCCGCTAATGACCAGTAGACCAGGGTCTAATGATTCAGTGGTATAGGCATTTATTCTGGTGTAAAGGGGCTTTTTTTCTATTAGATTGGCATATAGCAAAGAAGACTTTCCTTCACTAAGTAGGTTGCATAATACGATTGCTGCATAGTAACCAGCCATACCTTTTGCTGGCATATGGTAGGCTTTATACAAAACAGGGAAGGGAACATCACCCTGCACTACCTTTCGTCTAGATTGTAGTTGATCTGGTTCTTGAGGCAACAATCTATGATAAGGAGGGCCAGCAGGAATGGGTTCAAACCATTTTTTGCATAAAGCTGCTACTTGTGGTTGGGTCACTTTACCTGCCACTACCAAAATAGCATTATTGGGTCTATAAAATTTGTAAGAAAAGGCTTTGACGTCCTCCATAGTTGCATTCTCTATGTGGCTCAATGATTGGCCAATAGTAGGCCATCTGTAGGGATGTGTTGTATAGGCCATGTTGGTTAAATGGTGCCATGCATCACCATAGGGTTGGTTTAGATAACGCTCTTTAAATTCTTCTACTACTACTTTTCGTTGTACCTCGAGTGATTTTTCGTTAAATGCAAGTCCAAGCATTCGGTCAGATTCAAGCCAAAAAGCTGTTTCTAAGTTAACAGCAGGTAGTGCGCAATAATAATTGGTTACATCTGTGGTTGTGTATGCATTGTTGTCACCGCCTACTTGCTGTAACGGGGTGTCATACGCAGGAATATTAGAAGATCCACCGAACATTAGATGTTCAAATAAATGGGCAAAACCTGTTTTTAAAGGATGTTCATCTCGAGATCCTACATCATACATGAGATTCATTACTGCAATATGGGTAGTTGCATCTTCATGCACAATAACTTGCAAGCCATTGGATAAAGTAAATTTTTGAAAATGAATCATTTTATTTATCGGATCAAATAAACATGAAATAACTATAGTGGATTACATCCAATAATAGGTGGCAGGTTAGCTGGATTAACCGTTCCACAAAAAGATTGATAAACAGGTCCAACCAAATGAATATCGATAAAACGACCATCTGGTAGATGTCTAAAAGTTACTTGCAGTTTACCACCTTTAGTGGTTACTTTTACAGGGCTATTTAAGCCATAATAGGCACTGGCAACCAATGCACTAGCAACAGCTCCTGTACCACATGACAATGGTTCTGAATCTAATCCACATTCACATGTTCGAATTCGTATCGCATCTGGTTCAAGCAATTGGACAAAATTGATATTAACGCCCTCTTTTTCAAATGGATACATATTGCGTTTTGGAAAACCAACTGCTTCCATATCCATTCGCTCAATCACATCGACCATTTCTACATAATGGCGGGTTCCATTGTTTAAGAAATAACCGCTACCTAGTGGTTGAACTAAGGTTACATCTTGTAAGGTTAAGTCAACTAGTTCATTACGTATATAACCTATGTGTGCACCATCTATAGCAGTAAAATAGGCTTTTTGATCTATAATGCCTAACACTTGTGCATAGTGCAGCGCGGACCGACTGCCATTGCCACACAACCCATCACCCTGACTGCCATCTGCATTGTAGTGTAATAGGGCAAAATCATAACCTGCTTTTTTTTCAATGGAAATAATACCATCTGCACCAATACCAAATTGCCTATGGCACAGTTGCTTGGTTAGAAGAGGATTATATGTATAATAGTGATCTTGAAAATTATCAATGATGATAAAATCATTTCCGGCAGCTTGGTACTTAGCAAAGTTAAATTGCATAAAACCATTAAAATAAATTAAAACTTAGCATATAAAACGCTTCCTAATGTATAAAAATAGCTTTATACTCTTGTGCCTATTGTTATAGGATGAATAGCTTGATATAGAACCTAGGAAGTAAAAACATTGCAATCTACAAATAATTCTTTAAAAGTTTCAGGGAAATGCTATGTGAAAAGATAGTAAAATGGATAACCATTTGGTTTTTTAAGTAAAAAATACAGAGAGAATCGTAACTATAAAGTTTTATTGCATAGCAAGCATAATAAATTTTTACTGACAATCAAATAATATATTATTTTCTTCCTATTGGCCAGATGCATAGACATAAATGTATTATTGGCTTTGATTGTATATATAAAATATTTATAATATTGGGTTTTATAGATGTATCATGTAACTTTTATTATTTTTTTAATGTTGCCATTTCAAGTTTTGCTGCTCGTATTTATAATCGGCCTTTTTTGCTTACTGGATGCTTCTTATGTGAAAAAGAAGCTGATGAAACTAGAACCATGTAATACTATTATAGGCTATACTGGCTGTTATGTTATACTTACTACTGCGGTATTAAGTTACGTAGGACAATGTCTTGTTTACTGGTATATACTGCAAGTTGCAGCAGGTATTTGGCTGATAGGTTATTCGGTTGTTTCCCATACCCGAGTTCCATCTTGGCAAACTAATAGATCTTGGCTGATGGGGGCAATGTTTTGTCTTCCCATAAATGTACTTTGGCATTGGTGGCGTGTGACTGATTATTTATTTCTATTAAAGCTATCTCTAGCACATTTGTCTGTAGCTTTATTTGTATTTCCTTTGCCTTTAGGAATGATTGTTCTAGCGGTTACATTATCAGCCATTGTTTATGTATCCTATTTTGTAGACAATTTGATCGAGTTAACGGATGATATAGTGGTTCTATTCGGGTTTAGCATACTGGTTTTTACTATGATCATTTATTGTAAAGTCCAAATAGCTGATTACAGCGCACATAATCGCTACTTAAAAAGTAAAAAAAAGCTGGAAGGAGAGAAAAATTACAAATTAAAGCTAAAACAAACGATCCATAATTTGCACATGCGTGCTAAAACGCCTTATTCAAAAAGAGATAGCAATTTTTTAAATAAAATAGTAGAAATCGTGATGGAGTCTCCTTTATTTTTAGAAGATGACGCCCTGTATAAGGAAGATTTGAATATTATTATAAATAAATTTGTCGCTTGGTCTATTTTCTTAAAAGAGCATACTAAATCTAAGTTTCATCTACCATTGTTACCGACTGAAATTGACTTAAACGAATTGATTCAGGAATTGGAAACTAAGTTAAATGGTTCAGTGGAATCTGCACTAGAATTAATTATAGTGCAAGGAGATGTTGACATGACTGCTAAGATTGTATGTGATGTCAACCAAGTAATCCATTTATTGGTAGCTGTTGTTTTGCGTATTATTCACCTAGAACAAAGTCGATCTATACGTATTCAACTACATACTACTCGATTAAAATACTACAAATATAACCGTATTAAAAAACAAAAGCCTCCAGAAATAGTCTTTCCAGCTATAGCTTTAGTAGTGAACAGTGCCGATACACCTCTATCCAAACTTCCTTCCATTAAAAGCTATTATGAGGATATCACCGAAGGAATAGAACTAATAGGAGCTCTTAACCAGCAAAGTTCAGAACGAATAAATGTACAAAAAGAACCAATAGAACGGAACATTCGTGCCCATTATGGTTATTTACAATTTTCTCCTTCTAAAGAAAAAACCATTCTACTGGTATTGCCTTGTAATGTAAGCGTTGTTCAGCATGAAATGGTTACCAAGTTGGCTCCTTCTAATAGTTATATAAATAAAAGTGAAATAGATACTTCCATGGAACTATTAATGAAATTCAATGACTATGCTTGCAAGATGTGTAATATCCGTATAGGTGCAATGGATGAAATATTGCTACTCCTAAGGCGTTGTTATGCTTTTAGAAGACATGCATCAGGAAAACTGTTCTATGTCCGTGCAGTAGGCATTGCACGTTTGGTAACAGATTGGGTAGATTATGCGCCTGAACCAATCTATGCTGCTTTGTTATATGATTTAGTGGTTTATACCGACCTGCCTATTTCTTATATTAAGGCTAATTATAGCCTAGCTATTTTTTCTTTTGTCCAATCTATTCTTTCGATAGAGAACCGAAAAGCCCTAGAGCCATCTGGACTCTGTATAGATAATCAACGTAAAAAAATAGTTAACCAAGACCAGCTTTTTATACTTTGTATAAAATTAGCTGAGCGACTTTATGATTTACGACAAGCCTATGGTTATACCCATAAAATTCAGGTATTCAATATGGCGAAAGAGACCCTTACAGTAGATATTTGCTTGGCTAAAAAATATCTAGATAACGACATAGTAGAAGCGTTGGAAAGGGCAGCTCAACAGGCATTGAGGATTTAAATTTTGTAAGTATAGCGGACTGAAAAAATTCAGAGAATTTTTTATAAATTTTATTTCCATTTCATAGCCTACATTGTTTGGATGGTCCATATAAACCTCCAGATTTTGCAGTCCACTACATGTGGCTATGGCACATTTTATGATTAAATTTGATAGTGGAATTTAAGTATTTATACAATCTTATAGAAAGTCCTCTGGAATGCAGCATGACTTAATTTTTTTCGTTTTTATGTCATTTGAAACACCTTTACTGCTCATAGCATTATTTTTATTGCTTACCTTAGTCATAGGACTATCTTCTGTTAAAATAGGTATGACCTTTCGAGAGTATGCTATAGGGAAAAGAGCTTTTTCTACCACTACATTAGTCATTACCTTATTAGCTTCTTATTATGGGGGAGGGATTATCATCCGAAATGTCACTACATTTTCTTCGAGTAGCTTTTTCTGGATAGTTTGGCAATTTTTTATAAATGGGTTTGTTTTATTGACCATTAGTTGGTTAGCAGGGCATATGGGTAAGTTTATGTATCATATGTCTATGCCAGAAACAATGGGGCGCATATATGGAAGATATCCAAGGATGATTACTGCTTTACTTAGCATTCCTTATTTGATTGCTTTTGTTGCTATACAAATTAAAGTCATGTCTCAGGCTATAAACATATGTATCCCTTCAAATTCATATATAGTTACCATAGTTGCTACTACCATTCTTTGTCTGTATACAATGTTTGGTGGTATTCATGCAGTTACTTTTACCGATGTATGGCAGTTTATAGTTTTTTTTTGCATTATACTTATACTAACGTGGCTCACCTTTAAGCATCTAAATCAACCAACTGTTGAAATTATTACTTTTTTGAAAGGCCAAAAAAAATTTGATTTAACTATGTCTAATATCTTTTTCCCATTTCAAAATAAACTATTGCCTATTCTTTACTATCTATCTGTTATAGCTAATATAGAACCTTCTATTGTGCAAGTGGTTTATATGTCTGCTACCCCTTCCCAAGCCAAAAACGTATTTAGATATGCTGCTTTTGTTTCCTATATTATTATGGCCTGCATATTATTAATAAGTTTATTTGTGTTTATAAAGATGTCAGATTTACCTAGTATATCGGTTTGGGACTATATTCTAGCTACTACCTCTCCCAATATTAGGGCACTGATTTGTATTTGTTTGTTGGCTATGTCTATGTCCACAGCGGACTCTAAGCTACATACTTCTGCTATTTTGATTATTTATGATCTATTTGGTAGTATAGTTCATACCAAAATGGTTTGTGGCAAACAGATTTTATTGACGCGCATCACTATCGTAGTGGTATCTATATTTGCTATGCTATTGTCGTTCTATGAGCACTTTTTTGCTCATTTACTTAGTTTGCTTGTTTCGACTACTTGTATATATGCGGTTGTAGTAATTGCTCCATTTATTTTAGCTGTTTTAGGCTTCTGTATTACTGCTCCTATTGCTTTGATGGGTATGGCTACAGGTATATGTACCCTATATGCTTGGCAAAAATGGGTCAGTCATATGGTAGGCCCAACGAGTGGTACTTTTATTGCTATATTAGCCAATGCTTTATTTATGCTAGTGACGCACTATATGAGCATAAAAAAGCAGAAAAATTTATAAATTAAAAATCATTTGTATAAATATTAATAAATCAACTAATTTCTACGGTAGAAAAAATTATATATAATATTTTCATAACCAACTAAAAAATTGAATATAAAAACTGAAAAATATAACATATTATTCAAGTTTCTGATATCTTATAACTAAGTTTATACTATCTGCATTAGAATGTATCCCAAATATTATACCCTGGTATTAAATATTTTTATAAGTTTCTTTTTTGCTACAGTTTCTTGTAGTATTAGGCGTACCGTTTTTTTTGTCAACAACGGCCCATGCCATGTTATTAACCCTAATGCGTTATGTGGAGGACATATAGTTCGTTATGAGAGAACTTATCAAGATTTGAGACCGTTGTTATAGATAGTTATTATAATTTTTGATAAGGTTGTAGTTGTATTTTTTGTAGTTTTTATGGTTAAGGATGCATAAATTTCATTATTTATTGATTTTCAAGTTAATATTTGTATATTTTAGATATACCATCCCCCTAAAAACCCTTTAAAATGATATTTGGAGCTCTATATAAATTATAGGCTATAGATTCCATAACATGTTGCGTATGGGTTTTA
>NZ_JBOZWW010000023.1:0-423 GCF_050864855.1 Candidatus Cardinium hertigii | reverse complement strand
GCACCTTAAACTGAAAATAATCATATCCACAAAAGTATTGCCAATAAGGGTTTTCTACCCATCTAACCACTACTTGTTCATCAGAAATATTATACATATGACTGATAATGAGAAGACCTATAATTAAACGAATAGGCAAAGGAGGTTGACCAGGTCCATAGCTAAAACCGCGGTCTAAATCTGATGCTAAGGAGTGCCAAGTAATCGAATCAGATAACTGGAATAAAGGATGTTTCGGGTTAAGAAAACTAGATAAGCGTTGCTCAAACAAACGTTCAAGGCTATTATTTATTTTCTTAGATTTCATCCTTATTTTGCAAGCTTTTTATACAAAACAACTCTAAAACTGGTTATTAACCAATACAAATTTAACCATTTATTTGCTGATTAACAAATAATTATACAGTATTTCAGGACCGACTA
>NZ_JBOZWW010000079.1:0-433 GCF_050864855.1 Candidatus Cardinium hertigii | reverse complement strand
AGCTCTATATAAATTATAGGCTATAGCTTCCATAACATGTTGCGTATGCGTTTTATCAAGGCCTATATACCTAGTCCCTCCACTACGGAACCACCTCTTAATACTTCCAAATACCCTTTCTACTTTATATCGCGTCTTAGATACCAATTTATTAAACCGTTTAGCAGCAGGTGATAAAGGATGATTTCTACTACCTTTCTTTTGAATAGCTGATTTTAATTTCTTGTTTTTTAGTAAAGTTTCGTTGGGCAAACCGCTATAGCCTTTATCTCCATAGAGCCTGCTTCCTGCTTTTAGCGATACTTTATCCAATAATATAGGTAAATGGGCACCATCATGACTAGATGCTTTTGTAGTACTGACTGACAGAACTAAACCTTCTTTACTTTCTACAAGGACATGTCGTTTATACCCATAGTAAAGATTATGACCT
>NZ_JBOZWW010000078.1:0-446 GCF_050864855.1 Candidatus Cardinium hertigii | reverse complement strand
TGAGACCGTTGCGATAGATAGTTATTGTAATTTTTGATAAGGTTGTAGTTGTATTTTTAGTAGTTTTTATGTTAAGGATGCATAAATTTAGTTATTTAGTGATTTTCAAGTTAATCTTTGTATATTTTAGATATACCATCCCCCTAAAAACCCTTTAAAATGATATTTGGAGCTCTATATAAATTATAGGCTATAGATTCCATAACATGTTGCGTATGGGTTTTATCAAGGCCTATATACCTAGTCCCTGCACTACGGAACCACCTCTTAATACTTCCAAATACCCTTTCTACTTTATAGCGCGTCTTAGATACCAATTTATTAAACCGTTTAGCAGCAGGTGATAAAGGATGATTTCTACTACCTTTCTTTTGAATAGCTGATTTTAATTTCTTGTCTTTTAGTAAAGTTTCGTTGGGCAAACCGCTATAGCCTTTATCTCCATA
>NZ_JBOZWW010000019.1:0-449 GCF_050864855.1 Candidatus Cardinium hertigii | reverse complement strand
CTATCAACTTTACGTTTAATAGATAGACCTAACCGCTGATAAGTTTGACGCAGTTTAATACCTGTTTTCTTGGCTATACTGACCAGTTTTTCTCTGGCTTTATTAAGCAAAGAAGAGTCAGTTGGGTAACGGATATTTTTCTCCATTACAGTAGTATCAGCTATAACTTTTTCAAGTTCTTTTCGGGTCACTACTTTTTTTTTTAGCGATAAGTCTATAGTCATAGATAAGATTTTATTGAGACCTTCTTGACCTAATCTATGGCGCCAACGGGTCAATGAACTGGGGTTACAAGGCACCTTAAACTGAAAATAATCATATCCACAAAAGTATTGCCAATAAGGGTTTTCTACCCATCTAACCACTACTTGTTCATCAGAAATATTATACATATGACTGATAATGAGAAGACCTATAATTAAACGAATAGGCAAAGGAGGTTGACCAGG
>NZ_JBOZWW010000077.1:0-449 GCF_050864855.1 Candidatus Cardinium hertigii | reverse complement strand
GAGCTGTCGACTCTCTGAAAAAACAGGGAATCAAAATCAATGATCAATTGTTATCCCATCTATCCCCATTAGGATGGGAGCATATCAATCTGACAGGCGATTATATCTGGCCAAGAAAGCGTAAAACAACATCAGGTAAGTTCAGATCTCTCAGATCTGCTAACATAGAACAATACAAAAAAAACCTTAACGTACAATAATTTCCAATATCCAAGGTGACCCCTATAACAACGGTCTCGAAATGTTAAAAAACTAAGTATACATGAAACCGCTCAAGCTACCGGGTACAGCGCATCGCAAGTATGCCGTATTCAACGATTGTACACTTTAAACAATTAAAAAAATCATGCTAAGCACTTTTAATAACTTGCTGGAAAATGGGAAAAATAGTATCTGAAAAATGTTGTCTATCACGTCAATTGATATAATAACTCGGAAGAAAAAACAAC
>NZ_JBOZWW010000028.1:0-455 GCF_050864855.1 Candidatus Cardinium hertigii | reverse complement strand
AAAAAGAGCTATGATTTGCGTGAGGATGGTACTATATCGGTATCTCATAGTTATCAAAAAGGGGTAGATCCAGAAGCTAGTTGGACCAAAAAAGGTCATAATCTTTACTATGGGTATAAACGACATGTCCTTGTAGAAAGTAAAGAAGGTTTAGTTCTGGCAGTCACTACTACAAAAGCATCTAGTCATGATGGTGCCCATTTACCTATATTATTGGATAAAGTATCCCTAAAAGCAGGAAGCAGGCTCTATGGAGATAAAGGCTATAGCGGTTTGCCCAACGAAATTTTACTAAAAGACAAGAAATTAAAATCAGCTATTCAAAAGAAAGGTAGTAGAAATCATCCTTTATCACCTGCTGCTAAACGGTTTAATAAATTGGTATCTAAGACGCGCTATAAAGTAGAAAGGGTATTTGGAAGTATTAAGAGGTGGTTCCGTAGTGCAGGGACTAG
>NZ_JBOZWW010000017.1:0-455 GCF_050864855.1 Candidatus Cardinium hertigii | reverse complement strand
CTAGTCCCTGCACTACGGAACCACCTCTTAATACTTCCAAATACCCTTTCTACTTTATAGCGCGTCTTAGATACCAATTTATTAAACCGTTTAGCAGCAGGTGATAAAGGATGATTTCTACTACCTTTCTTTTGAATAGCTGATTTTAATTTCTTGTCTTTTAGTAAAATTTCGTTGGGCAAACCGCTATAGCCTTTATCTCCATAGAGCCTGCTTCCTGCTTTTAGCGATACTTTATCCAATAATATAGGTAAATGGGCACCATCATGACTAGATGCTTTTGTAGTAGTGACTGCCAGAACTAAACCTTCTTTACTTTCTACAAGGACATGTCGTTTATACCCATAGTAAAGATTATGACCTTTTTTGGTCCAACTAGCTTCTGGATCTACCCCTTTTTGATAACTATGAGATACCGATATAGTACCATCCTCACGCAAATCATAGCTCTTTTT
>NZ_JBOZWW010000014.1:0-468 GCF_050864855.1 Candidatus Cardinium hertigii | reverse complement strand
TGTATATGATCAGAAAACCACTGCTTAAAATCTCTATAAATGCCTTGTTTTAGTACCATAGCCGCAAAAGCAGCCTTTTTATAGCTAAGCAATTCATCTTCTGATGTGCTGTACAAGTCTACTAAATGAAAGCTATCCAACATACATGATTTTGCTAGATCAGGATCAGAGAACATAGAGAGTAAACTAGAAGAACCTTTATAGGGATTCTTACCATTATATATGCATATGTTTAATATAGCCGGAAGAAGTACGTTCCCGTTCTCTTTTAGATGTTGACGAAGTAATTGAACGTTGTATTCTAGAAACCTTAGAGGCATATACGGATCTTCAGTAGACTGGTGTTCGCAAATAATGTACAGATACCCTTCCTTACCATTTATATTGGTTTTGAATACTAAATCAGATTCTCCTCTTCTCCCAACTGGATCTACATAGCTTTTATTTGTTAACTCTAATTTCTCTTTA
>NZ_JBOZWW010000013.1:0-468 GCF_050864855.1 Candidatus Cardinium hertigii | reverse complement strand
TGTATATGATCAGAAAACCACTGCTTAAAATCTCTATAAATGCCTTGTTTTAGTACCATAGCCGCAAAAGCAGCCTTTTTATAGCTAAGCAATTCATCTTCTGATGTGCTGTACAAGTCTACTAAATGAAAGCTATCCAACATACATGATTTTGCTAGATCAGGATCAGAGAACATAGAGAGTAAACTAGAAGAACCTTTATAGGGATTCTTACCATTATATATGCACATGTTTAATATAACCGGAAGAAGTACGTTCCCGTTCTCTTTTAGATGTTGACGAAGTAATTGAACGTTGTATTCTAGAAACCTTAGAGGCATATACGGATCTTCAGTAGACTGGTGTTCGCAAATAATGTACAGATACCCTTCCTTACCATTTATATTGGTTTTGAATACTAAATCAGATTCTCCTCTTCTCCCAACTGGATCTACATAGCTTTTATTTGTTAACTCTAATTTCTCTTTA
>NZ_JBOZWW010000021.1:0-474 GCF_050864855.1 Candidatus Cardinium hertigii | reverse complement strand
TATGGACCTGGTCAACCTCCTTTGCCTATTCGTTTAATTATAGGTCTTCTCATTATCAGTCATATGTATAATATTTCTGATGAACAAGTAGTGGTTAGATGGGTAGAAAACCCTTATTGGCAATACTTTTGTGGATATGATTATTTTCAGTTTAAGGTGCCTTGTAACCCCAGTTCATTGACCCGTTGGCGCCATAGATTAGGTCAAGAAGGTCTCAATAAAATCTTGTCTATTACTATAGACTTAGCGCTAAAAAAAAAAGTAGTGACCCGAAAAGAACTTGAAAAAGTTATAGCTGATACTACTGTAATGGAGAAAAATATCCGTTACCCAACTGACTCTTCTTTGCTTAATAAAGCCAGAGAAAAACTGGTCAGTATAGCCAAGAAAACAGGTATTAAACTGCGTCAAACTTATCAGCGGTTAGGTCTATCTATTAAACGTAAAGTTGATAGGTATGCTCATGCCAAACAG
>NZ_JBOZWW010000076.1:0-503 GCF_050864855.1 Candidatus Cardinium hertigii | reverse complement strand
TTTATATAGTTGATTTTCATCATAAAATATAAAATTCTAAATGCGCCTATTTAACACAACTCAATAAATAGTTAGGCCCTGGTATGTGCCTTGTTCAATACCTCTTTTAATCGTGTAAAATGGACCTGGTTATAGTTCTGAGTAGTAGCCAAATTTGCGTGACCTAGTAAGGATCTAATACTTAATAGCGTAGCGCCTCTGTTTAACAAATGGGTAGCAAAACTATGACGCAATACATGGGGACTGTGTCGACTAGATTGAACATTTGACAACAGATATTTTTTAACGATGCGATAGATAAGCTTGGGGTAACAAGGCTTTCCCCGACCTGTTATCAATAATGCTTCAGTAGCATCATGACCCAATCTGCGTTTTTTAGACAAATAGGAGCGTATGATTGGTTTTAGAGGCTTTGGAAAAGGAATAATACGGGATCTATGACACTTGCCTAGAATATGAATCGTACCATCTACAAGATCAATGTGGGTTCTACGAACTGACAA
>NZ_JBOZWW010000032.1:0-531 GCF_050864855.1 Candidatus Cardinium hertigii | reverse complement strand
TAAGGATGCATAAATTTAGTTATTTAGTGATTTTCAAGTTAATCTTTGTATATTTTAGATATACCATCCCCCTAAAAACCCTTTAAAATGATATTTGGAGCTCTATATAAATTATAGGCTATAGATTCCATAACATGTTGCGTATGCGTTTTATCAAGGCCTATATACCTAGTCCCTCCACTACGGAACCACCTCTTAATACTTCCAAATACCCTTTCTACTTTATATCGCGTCTTAGATACCAATTTATTAAACCGTTTAGCAGCAGGTGATAAAGGATGATTTCTACTACCTTTCTTTTGAGTAGCTGATTTTAATTTCTTGTTTTTTAGTAAAGTTTCGTTGGGCAAACCGCTATAGCCTTTATCTCCATAGAGCCTGCTTCCTGCTTTTAGCGATACTTTATCCAATAATATAGGTAAATGGGCACCATCATGACTAGATGCTTTTGTAGTACTGACTGACAGAACTAAACCTTCTTTACTTTCTACAAGGACATGTCGTTTATACCCATAGTAAAGATTATGACCT
>NZ_JBOZWW010000010.1:0-549 GCF_050864855.1 Candidatus Cardinium hertigii | reverse complement strand
AATATCAATGAATGGAAAAGGTAGAAGTATTGATAATGTAGTTATAGAGCGTTTTTTTAGAACAATAAAATATAACTGCTTGTTTATAAATGATTTTAAAAATATTAAAGAGATTAAACAGGGCATTAAAGATTACATGCATAAATACAATTACAACAGATTTCATTCTAGCATTAAATATCAAAAACCTATGAATG
The DNA here is from genome assembly GCF_050864855.1 of Candidatus Cardinium hertigii. GTDB lineage: Bacteria > Bacteroidota > Bacteroidia > Cytophagales > Amoebophilaceae > Cardinium > Cardinium hertigii_C. The sequence goes on along the minus strand of NZ_JBOZWW010000010.1, from coordinate 352 downwards.
TATATCTTACAGATTTAAAAAAGCAATACCCTAAAGGCGGAATAACACGGAAACAAAGTCTATAATTTTTTGTCCGAATTTTTCGGTCCACTATATTGTCGACAGTTAGTGATTTTGTGGATATTATTGAGTCTTTCTTTTTAAGTGTGTAAATATTTTTTAAGATTTGTAAATTTTGTATTAAATACATTAATTTTTATTCTTTAAAAGTATGAAAAAGAAAGTAAGTTCTCAAGATGGTATAAGCAAAGCGATAGATTTATTAGTAGAATCAGGAGTAGATTTATCGACCCTTTTTGAGAAAGGAGGATTACTCAAAGAACTAAGTAAACGTCTTATAGAAAAAGCCTTA
>NZ_JBOZWW010000047.1:0-42741 GCF_050864855.1 Candidatus Cardinium hertigii | reverse complement strand
GACATCAACTATGGTTGTCCTGTTAAGCAAGTAGCGTGTAAAGGAGCAGGTGCTGGTATTCTCTTAGATCTTCCTAAAATGCAGGCGATGGCTGCAGAAATCGTTAAACAAGTCTCCATTCCTGTTACGGTCAAAACGCGATTAGGATGGGACCATCAATCGATTAAAATTTTAGAAGTAGTGCAACGTCTTCAAGATGTTGGCGTACAGGCTGTAACCATTCATGGCAGGACCCGACAACAAATGTATAAAGGCTTAGCAGACTGGAGCTATATTGGAGCCGTAAAAGCAGATCCGACCATTCATATTCCTATTTTTGGAAACGGGGATATTGACAGTCCTACTAAAGCGGTTGCTTATAAAGATAAATATGGGGTAGATGGTATTATGATTGGGCGTGCCAGCATTGGCTATCCTTGGATTTTTAGAGAAATCAAACATTATCATGCAACAGGTAACCTCCTCCCTCCTCCCACCCTAGTAGAACGGATTGAAACTGTAAAAAAACATTTGACCCATGCTATAGCGTGGAAGGGAGAGCGAACAGGCATATTAGAAATGAGGCGCCACTATGCCAATTATTTCCGGGGTATGACTGGGATAAAAGCGTATCGGTCTAGCTTAGTAACTGCTAATGATTATAGGACTATAACTGACCTATTAGATGAAATCATGCAAAAAGGATCTGATGGAGACTAGTTTCTACCGGTGCTGCCATGGCCCCCGGATCCCCTATCGGTTTGGTTTAGCATCGGTACCACGGTCCAACGAATCGATTCATATTTGGCCACCACTAACTGAGCAATTCTATCCCCATCTTGTACAACAAAGGGTTGATCAGCGCAATTCATAAGCAATATTTTTATTTCGCCTCTATAGTCTTCATCAATTGTTCCGGGACTATTTAAGACTGTAATACCATGGTGCAATGCCAAGCCGCTACGTGGCCTTATTTGCGCTTCATAGCCTTGTGGTAAAGCAATAGAAATACCGGTAGAAATCAGCTTCCTTTGTCCAGGAGCCAATGTAATGGGAAGATCAATAAAAGCACGCAAATCCATTCCGCTAGCCCCTAATGTAGCATAAGCAGGCAATGGATGGTGTGAGTGGTTAACAATTTGAACTTGCATACAATACCATTTATTTAAAATTTTACTTTTTACAGCAACTGTACAGAATAGGTTTTATACCTATTTTACAATAGATTCAAAGTGGCTTGCAAAGGTAAGTAGCTTGGCTTCTTCAAAATAATTACCAATCACTTGGATACCAATGGGCAAATCTTTTTGATCTACTCCATTTGGTAAAGAAATAGCTGGTAGGCCAGCTACTGATGCCAATACCGTATAGAGATCGCTCCAATACATGGATAAAGGATCACTGACAAAGCTATTTACCTTAAAAGCAGTAGTGGTAGTAGTAGGCAGTATGATAAAATCATACTGGCTCAAGATGTCTTGCATGGCTTTTTTAATCATGTTACGTACTTTTAGTGCTTTAATGTAGTGTGTTTCACATTGCGATGCACTGAGCACAAATGATCCGAGCATAATGCGCTTTTTTACCTCCTTAGCAAAACCCTTTGTTCTAGTTTTAATATAGACCTCTTCCAATGTTGTAGCATCACTACTTCGGTAGCCGTAACGAATACCATCAAAACGAGCAAGGTTCGTACTTGCTTCTGCATTGACCAATATATAATAGGTTGGCAGGGCATATTTGAGCAATTCAAAATGGACATTGTCTATTTGGTGTCCCGCTTTTTTCAACAGTTCTAGCCCATGTAATGTATGATCTTTAATTTCTGGTTGTAACCCTCCATGGCTAAGTGTTTCTTCTAAACAGGCTACTTTATAACGGGCTGAATGATGCAATCCATTAGTATAACAGGGCACTTCTTTAGCCGATGCCGTACTATCAAATGCGTCAGGTCCAGCTATTACCTCCAGCACACTTGCACAATCTTCTACTGTATGGGCTAAAATACCAGCTGTATCAAAGGAAGAAGCATAGGCAACTAGACCATGTCTAGAAATTCTACCATAAGAAGGTTTCAGACCTACAAGGCCACAAAATGCAGCAGGTTGTCTAACCGACCCACCTGTATCCGTTCCAATCGAAACATGGCACATTTTTGCCTTTACCGCTGCTGCAGAGCCACCTGAAGAACCACCGGCAACTCTTGTTTGATCTAAAGGATTTAGTACGGTACCAAAATAACCATTTTCTGAAGAAGAGCCCATACCAAATTCATCACAATTTTGATGGCCGATAATCAATGCGTCAGCTGCCAAAAGCCGCTCTGTAACGGTTGCATGAAATGGCGCAATATAATTGGTCAAAATTTTACTACCAGCCTGCAATGGATGATCTTTGTAAGCAATCATATCTTTTAATCCTACCACCATCCCTGCCAAAGGACCTCCTTTATTTTGTTCTATTTTTTGATTAACTAAAACAGCATTTTCTCTGATCTCCTGATCATAAACATTTACAAAGGCATTTAAGTTTTTTTGTGTTTCAATATGCTGCAAGAGCTGATCAACTACTTCGATAGTAGTAACTTTTTTTGATGCAAATAGCAACTGAAGTAGGCTAAAAGAATAGGCAAAATGGGGCATAGAAAGACAAAATTATAAAAATAAAAATTAAGGTTTTTGAAAATGAATCTGTTCTTTAAGACCTTTGCAGTCCGTGAGTGCTATTTCTACCGAACCTACTGCTAGATTAACTTTTAATTTTAGAGGAACTTTGTTGACATCGTCTGAAATATATGCTTCTACTGGGCGCTCTCCAGAAAATATACTATCCTCAACAGGCACCAAGGGTGCAAACACCAATGCGGATGTTTTGCCCAACTTAGTTTCAATCTTTTTTCTTCCAAGAAATAGAACCTCAACATCTTTATAGATTTGTTGATCATACAAAACACTGACCATAAGCTTATCACCTGGTTTTAGTTTTGTGGAATCGATAGAACGCAACGCATAATAGCCACTGATTAAGTCTTTGATGTTTTGAACACTAGAGAGGGGATGATAGGTAACTTCAGATTCCATATTGTGGCTACTTTCAGCCACTTCTACCCTAGCTTGATTGGATGCGTAATCAAAATCAATTTGCTCTTGTCTTACATAGCCATTTTCTTGCAGATGGGTGACACATCTATGTGGCCGCAATAGATTGGAGAGATCAGCCTCTAAATAACTTTCCCATGTATCCAACAACTTATAACCTAAAACAGCCAATGCAGGATTAGAGACACCCTTTACTTGAATCTTATAGCAAAGGTGTCCATTTAGGTTATGCAACTGCTCATCTACATACATAGTAGCGGTACCCGCAGGGATAAAACTGTAAGAAACTTGATACTCTAATCGTTCGCCTAGGAGAAAAGGGGGGGCCACTGTACCAGCAGCTTTAGCATGTAAACCAATTAAAAAAGTACTGGCTAGGCAACAGAAAAAAAACTTCTTTACATATCGTATTACCACCATATCCATCAAAATATTAGGCTAATTAGAAAAATAACTTGTTGGTTAAATGTATAATTTTACAACAAAAAAAGCAGTTGACCAAACAAAATAGCAAACAGGTTAACAGGGAATCAAGCTATTCATAAAAATAAAAAGCTAGCAGTAGGAAAAAAAGAGATAAAAAACTATCTTGGCCAAGTCCTCAATGGGCGCTATACTATAGGTTAATATAGTCAATCCTTTCAAACAGCTATAATGTATTTTAAAAAAATGAATTTAAGAAAATATCCTAGTCATACGCTTGCACTGCTTCTTTTCTATGGATCTACCTGTAACAATCAATACATGAGTCAAGAAGAAGAAGGGTACTATACGCAGAACCACTTTAAGCTAAGTAAAATAGAATCATTCGAAAAAACAATTTCTATGCCAGCATCACCTGATGAGATTAGTGATTTTAGAAAAGATTTAGAAGATAGAACGGAGAAATGGTGCACAACTGATGCAGAAGAAAAACCAGATGCGCTTTGGAACACATTTTTTAAGGAAGAGATAGAAGAAAAAATAATAAAAAAGCTACAACAAGACCACAAAATGAATACTACCCTTCTGGAAAGCTACTATGATTGTCTTGGAAAACTGTTCAAAGCGCCTACAAAAGAAAATGAAAAAGCGTTAAGCAATGCAATGAAAAAGCTACAAGCTAATACTACGCTAATGCAAGCATTTAAAACTTGTATAGCAGAAAAATATGATAACCCAGAAACCATTAAGCTTACTAAGACCATACTAGCATACCAAGAGTGTCTATATTTTATACGCAATAAGCCAGAAAAGAATTACATGCTGCATAATAAGCTAAAAAAGCTTAAATGTTATCTGCTAAAATGGAAAAAAGACGGGCATAAAACGGGTCAAGAACTATGGGAATCGATTAAGCAAGACAAAAAGACCAATAAGCTACTAAATGAGGTTAAGTCATATACCTATCAAAAAAACAAAAAAGCTATTGCAAAAAGCTTAGAGCTGCTTGATCAATTGGCAAATGATCCCTATAGTTTAAGCTATAAAGATTTACTAGAAACATTACCTGATGGTATTAAAAAATTAAATGATATTTTATACCAACTAGAATTAAAAAACACAGATGACATCAAATTACTAAGCACCTATCTTAAAATTATAGATAATTTTTACACCAATATACATAACCTATATTAACAGATTTATCTATAGTGTGTTATTGGTATATTTTTTGCGCATTGTAAGGGTTGCATGGTATGTCAGCAGGTGACATTTCAATCTATACAAATATTTCCCATTGCCATCTGCTTTATTCTTTAGTCACCTGCTTTCAAAACAGTATAAAGCTCCCATCCATCCATGGATAAAATTTATGATTTATTAAAAAAACATTGGGGCTATGCTTCGTTTAGACCCTTCCAAGAAGCAGTCATTAAAGGTATTTTAGATGGCAAAGACCTATTGGTTTTTTTACCTACTGGAAGTGGAAAATCGCTTTGTTTTCAATTACCAGCCTTGTGCAAAAAAGGCTTAACCTTAGTGGTTACGCCACTTATTGCGCTTATGAAAGACCAAGTAACACAACTTGCGCAAAAAGGTATTCATGCAGAAGCTATTTTTTCAGGCATGTCTAGTTTAGAAATAGAACGCAGGCTAGATAATTGTGTATATGGTACGGTTAAATTACTGTATGTATCCCCAGAACGCTTGCAGACTGACCTCTTTAAACTGCGTGCGGCTACTATGGCTATTACCACTTTAGTAGTAGATGAGGCCCACTGTATTTCACAATGGGGATATGATTTTAGACCCTCTTATTTAGAAATTGCCCACTTTAAGGAAACGATTCCAAAGGTCAATACAGTAGCCTTTACAGCTACTGCCACTAAAAGGGTTAAACAGGATATTCAAGATTGTTTGCAACTAAACGATCCACTTCTTTTTGCTCAAGCTTTTCATAGGCCCAATCTGGTCTACTGGGTACGCAAAACAGATCAAAAAGAAATACAACTGCTCAAGGCCTTACAAAAAAATACTGGACCAGCTATTATTTATGTAAATACACGTAAAAAAACAGAAACCATTGCTACTTTTTTGCAAAAAAATGGTATTACGAGCGCATTTTACCATGCTGGTTTAACGACGGCTGATCGAGCTACAAAACAAGCTTTATGGAGCGAAAATAAAGTACGAACCATAGTGGCTACAGCTGCTTTTGGTATGGGAATTGATAAAGCAGACGTTTCCTTAGTAATGCATTTAGATCTACCTGCTTCCTTAGAAGCTTATTGCCAAGAAGCAGGAAGAGCAGGTCGAAATAACGCTACAGCCTACGCTATTCTTTGGTATGATGAACAAGATATTGCACATTTAAAACAAAAGTGGAAGGAAAGTTACCCTACTATTGATCAGGTTAGAAAAGTTTACCAACATCTGGTTAATTACTATAAAATCGCAGTAGGCTCTCATGCTTTCGTTACCTACGATTTTGATTTAGAAGATTTTAAACAAACAACTGGTCTATACGCAAAAGAAGCCTACTATGGCATCAAAGCATTAGAGTCAGAGGGTTTTATACAACTTAATGAAGCCTATTACCAACCTTCTAGGATCTGTTTTTTGCTATCTAGGGAAACATTGTATGCGTTTCAACTGCGTCATCCAGTTTATGACTTATGCATCAAAGCGCTTTTAAGGCTCTACGGTGGTACACTTTTTACACCATATTGTAAAATTATTGAAAAAAAAATAGCGCAGCTTATCCAGGTTACGGAATACAAAGTAGCAGATCAATTACATGCCTTGCATCGACTTAAAGTTCTAGAATATCTTCCACAAACAGCCAGTCCACAAATTACTTTCTTAACACCACGTTACCTTGCTGCTGAATTACCATTGCCTATTCATAAAATTGAGCAAAAAAACAAAATAGCTTATCAACAAATAGAAGCTGTTATACAATATGTTACCAACGATCGATGGTGCCGCTTGGCTACATTATTAGATTATTTTGATGAAGCCGAAACAACTTGCAACCAATGCGATATTTGTAAAAAAAAGAGCACCGAAGCTATAAACCATACAGTGATGCTAGAAGGCCGCCATTACGTTATAGATGCCATTAGAAATGGTAAACAGGACCTTAAAAAGATAATAGAAACAGTTGATTATAATAAAGAAAAAGAACTTTTATATATTATAAGAGCAATGCTAGATGCAAAAGAAATATATTATCAAAAGCCTGGCCAACTACAAATCAATGAACCTTCAAAGCCGCTACATGGATAAGCTTCATTCTATCTGTTGCGTATATGATCGAATTGGCCTATTTTTTTGAAAAGCAGATAAAATCCATCCCCCTCCTATTACATCTTCTTCTTCATAAAAAACAGCAGCTTGGCCTGGTGTAACGGCATGTACACCGGTACCAAAAAATACATGCATCTGATCACCTACCTGCTCAATCACAGCAGGGGTGCCAGGATCATTGTACCGAACTTTAGTAAAGGTATCCAACTTCTTACCTTTCACATCTATATATTTAGATAAATTGAGTTGGTGTACATACATACCATCTCGAAGCAACTGATCAAAGGTACCCAACACTATTTGATTCGTCTCCTTGTGTATAGCTGTTACATATACTGGATAGCCTAAAGCAATGTTTAATCCTTTCCGCTGACCAATGGTATAAAAAGGATATCCTTCATGGTGACCGACCACGGTACCATCTTCCAATATAAATGTACCACCTTTAACGCGTTCTTCTAATCCAGGAAGCTGTCGTTTTAAGAATCCACGATAATCATTATCGGGAATAAAGCATATTTCGTATGATTCAGACTTATGAACCAAGTCGGTAAAACCACGTTCAGCAGCAAATGCGCGAATAAAAGATTTTGTATATCCACCCAATGGAAGTAAAGTCCTACTTAGACTTTCTTGCGAAACACCCCATAGGGCATATGATTGGTCTTTCTTAGCATCTAATCCCTTAGAAATAATATAACGACCTCCCGATGCGCGCACTTTTGCATAATGACCGGTTGCCAAGTAATCACAATTTAACTTATTGGCACGCTGCAAAAGGGCGTCCCATTTAATATGGGTATTGCACAATACGCATGGATTGGGGGTTCTACCAGCCAAATATTCAGCTTTAAAATGGTCAATTACATAGCTACCAAATGCCTCTCTTATATCTAAAACAATATGAGGGAATCCCAATTCAACCGCTACATTCCTGGCATCATTTATGGCGTCTAAACTACAACAGCCGGTCTCTTTTTTTTTACCACCACTAGTTGCATAATTCCATGTTTTCATGGTAATGCCTACTACCTCGTATCCTTGCTCATGCAACATTACAGCCGCTACAGAACTGTCTATGCCACCACTCATAGCCACTAATACACGCCCTTTTTTACTCATTTAATCTAGGTAAACTTTACATTCATTAAAAAAATTATATAATTTGGAGCATCCACACGCTACACTATTTAGTGGATTCAAAAGAAGCAATAGAGCATGACCCATAGCCATGTATATATGGCTTATAAAAATAGAAAAGTATAAAACCGCACATACAAGCATAGGAAAAAAAAGCTCGTTTTAGATATAAAAGAGGATATTATGGACCAACGGCAATGCGCTTGAATGCCGTAACGGTTAAAGATGGTGCAACGGTTTGAAGGTATTCCGCAACGGTCAATTTAGCATTTTTCACAAATGGCTGCTGCAACAGTGTATTTTCTTGAAAAAACTTATGTAACCTGCCTTGTGTTATTTTTTCTGCTTTATGATCTTTATGCCCTTCATTTATAACTTGTTCATGGATAATAGCTGATTCCTTTGCTAGTATAGCCGGGTCAACTTGATTTTTATCAAGCGCTACGGGTGCCATGGCAGCTATTTGCATGGCTACATCTCTACCTGCAGTGCGCACTTGTTCACCTTGTGCACCTTTTAATCCCACCAAAACTGCTAAACGATTTCCAGTATGGATATAGGGAACGGTTGTTTCAGCTGTCAAGGTTTCATAACTAGAAATAGTAATTTTCTCACCAATAGTACCAGTAGATGCCACAACAGCTTCTTGGACCGTTTGGTTGCCCAATGGTAAAGCTTGTAAGGCTTTCATAGAGATAGGCTTGTGTGCTATTGCAGCTTCTAAAATAGATTTACCCAACTGCAAAAACAATTCATTTTTAGCTACAAAATCTGTTTCACAGTTCAGTACCAATAAAAACGACATTTTATGATCCAAACTTGCAGCAGCAAAAACAGCCCCTTCACTTGTATGATGTGTAGCACGATCTGCAAATATTTTTTGACCTTTTTTTCTAAGAAAATCAATTGCTTGTGCAAAATCACCTTTTGCTTCTATCAGGGCTTTTTTACAATCCATCATTCCTGCACCTGTTTTTTGCCTTAGTGCAGCTACATCCTGTGCGGTAACGACCATATATGTTATAAAATATTCAAATGAGGTAATAGTTATTTTTACTTGTCGGGTTGATCTTTAAGGGATTCAGTAGATTTTACTTCTCTTTTGTCAACTGACTGATCTTTAAGGGGGGCAGTAGGTCTTGCTTCTTTTTTGTTCACTGACTGGTCTTTAAGGGAAGCAGTAGCCTGTATTACTTTCCCTTTAGCTGCAGGAGTAGAAAACTTAGACCGGGGAGAACCTTTTTTCTTGATTACCACACCTTGTACTACTTTTATACCTCTTTCAGAAACTACTTTATTAGCTGAATGACCAATTGCTTCTTCTTGTTGAGAGATGGTTTCTGCTTTTTCTTTTTTATAGGATTCTACGCCTTCTTTAATTGCACCAGCAAGATAACGCACGACTATATCGACAGAACGGCATGCATCATCATTACCAGGAATAGGGAAATCAACTATATCTGGATTTGTATTGGTATCTACAAGCGCAAAAACTGGAATACCTAATTTTCTAGCTTCCCTAACAGCAATATGTTCTTCCTTGATATCAATTACAAACAATGCAGAGGGCAACCTAGTAACATTGACCAAGCCCTGCAATATTCTACTAAGCTTTTCTTGCTCTCGCGCAATAACCAATCTTTCTTTTTTGGCCAAGCTTTTGTAGGCCAATGTATGCATATTTTTCTCTATGGTAAGCATACGCCTCAATAACCTTCTCGTATTTAGAAAATTAGTCAGCGTGCCACCAAGCCATCGTTCTGTAACATAGGGCATACCTAAATCTTTTGCAGTTTGCTCTACAAAAGATTTAATTTGCTTTTTAGTAGCGACAAAGAGAATTTTTTTCCCAGCTTGCGCCATTGCATTTAGTTGCAAAGAAGCTTTCTGCATACAGTCTATCGTCTTATTTAGGTCGATAATATGTATGCCATTTTGTTTCATAAAAATAAAGGGGGCCATCTTAGGGTGCCATTTTCTAGTCAAATGACCAAAATGAACACCGGCATCAAGTAGTGCTTTAAATTCTAATTCCATCATTATGGGTAATAACAAATAATAACTGTAGGGTTAACGTTTGGTAAACTGGAATCTCTTTCTAGACTTTTTATGACCATATTTCTTACGCTCTACGACCCTAGCATCCCTAGTTAGAAAACCTTCTTTCTTTAGTATAGGCCTATTGCTTTCTAAGTCTAATTTGCAAAGCGCCCTAGCAATACCCAAGCGAATGGCTTCAGCTTGGCCACGCATCCCCCCACCGGTAACATTAATTTTTAAATTATACTGGCCTATTATATCTAACTTTTCGAAAGGTTGATGAACCATTAAGCTAATTTCTTCTACTGGGAAATAATCTTTAAGCGACTTATGATTAATGGTAATAGCACCTGTCCCTTTAACAAGATACACCCTGGCTACGGCGGTCTTTCTTCGACCTACTGCATTGACTGTTTCCATCCGTTAATGATTAATATTTTAGAGTAATCGCAGTTGGTTGCTGAGCCGCATAGGGATGAATAGATGATACACAAACATGTAAATTATGCAGCAACTTTCTTCCTAATCTATTTTTAGGCAACATTCCTTTTACCGCATGTTCTATTATACGCTTGGGATTGGAAGCTTGAACTTCTTGAGGCGTAGCATGCTTTAATCCACCGGGATAGCCTGAATAAGTGGTATAGCTTTTTTTTATCCACTTATTACCTGATAAGGCTACTTTTTCGGCATTTAAAACAATTACATGATCGCCCCCATCTACATGGGGGGTAAAGCTAGGCTTATGTTTACCACGAATAAGGTAAGCAACCTGACTAGCCAATCTACCTAACGGCTGAGAGGAGGCATCAACAACAACCCATTGTTTATTGACACCCTGCTTGTTTGCATATTTTGTCTTATAACTAATATAATCCACGCTTTTTAAAGAAAAAGTTGAACCAACAAAAAAATTTGAGGACGGTAAGAAAAATAACTAATAGGTTCAAATATACTTTTTTATTGTGTAAAACACAAATAGAAGGCGATTGAACCAACACATGATAACGCTTTTATTAAAAAGGGGAGTGCATTACCGCACAACCACCTCTATAAAGGAATCCAAAGATAAGTATTTTTGTGCTAAGTTTCTAACTTCTAACGGGGTTATATTGCGTACATGATGGTAAAATGTAGTATAATAATCTTGATCTAAGCCATAGAGATAGGCTCCTTGAAATTTTTCCATGATCGAAAAAGGATCGTTAATCATGGTCAAAAAATGGCCTAATAAGTAATTTTTAACATTTTGCAAAGCTGCTTCGGAAACTTGTTCATCCTGCAATATTGCAATCTCTTTATAAATTTCCTGAATGGTTTCTTCTGTGACCGCTTCGGCTACTTCTGTGGTAATGGCCAAATAGCCAGCGTGTAACAACGCAACCATACTGGAGTGAATGGAATACGTATAGCCTTTGTCTTCCCGAATATTTTGTACCAACCGAGCCCCAAAATACCCACCTAAAAGGGTATTAACCACCATCATTGGTAAAAAATCTGCTTCCTTTTTAACCAATAACTTTTTACCAATTACAATAGCAGACTGAAGATGTTGTCCATCTACTACATGGACTTTTTCAGGAAGATGATGAGATGGGACGGAGGCTACTTCTAAACTTTTTTGATAGGGTAAATAGGATAGGGACTGTTTAATAGATGCTAAGGCTGATGGCGTAACTTGTCCACTGACAAAAGCAGTACAATCCGAAAAAAAGAGCTCTTTATAATGGTGGTGTAAATCTGTCCGTTGAATTTGATCTACATCTTGTAAGGTTAGCTGTCTACCATAGGGATGTGCTGCTGTGAAGAGCGCCGTACAAAATCGCTTATAGGCTACTTGATGGTTCTTTTTATCCGCTATTTGAATGGCTTGTACTTTAAGATGCTTTAACCGTTGAAGTGATTTTTCAGGGAAACTAGGGGTTAATAGCATCTCTACCAATAAGTCTAGCAGGGGATTAAGATGCTTAAGAAGTGTGGAAAGCGAGAGGATACAAAAATCTTTCTGTACACGCGTACCAATGGTTGCACCATAATAGTCAATGATATGGGCAATCTCTTGGCTGCTTTTCGTTGTGGTTCCCTCTAACAACATGGCAGTTGTAAAATAGGCAGCACCGGGTTTTAATGCATAGCAACTACCAGATTTAAAAATCAGCTCTAACTCTACAATGGGTTGAGTGCCCATGTTTAAGACATAGAGGGGAACTTTATTTTGAAGTAAATGGCTTTCTGGCCATGGAAAACAGATAGGATCAATTTCTTTAAACGGTGGTGGAATGGTTCTATCGAGCATAAAAAATAGACTTAAAATTTATTACATTCAGAATGGGCAATGTCCATAAAGGGTAGTTCTTTTCTACGCCACTTATTGGACTACAAACAAAAGTACAAAATGAATGCGATGAAGTGATATAAGCTTATACTTTCTATACTATGCAAGCATTTATAGCCGGATTATTAGATTTACTTTTTCCTCCCATATGTGTAGGATGCAATGATAGACTGGTACAGGGAGAAACTTTGATCTGTACGGTTTGTTTTAACGGATTTCCAGAAACAGATTCCCATAAATTAATAGACAATGTTATTACCCATCATTTTATAGGTAAAGCCTCGATAACCTATGGATTTACACTCTATAGACTAAGAAAGAAAAGTCATCTCGAGCAGGCACTCTTTGCAATGAAGTATAAAAACCAACCAAAAATTGGCTATATATTAGGACAACACTATGGTAATATCTTAGATGAAACGCCTATGATCAATAGTATCAATGCTATTGTAGCCGTTCCATTACATCCCAAAAGATTTAAGGAACGAGGCTACAACCAAAGTGATTTTTTTGCCAAAGGGCTGTCTGATGGATTACACATACCTTTATATGAAGGATGTATAGAACGAACACGCTATACGCTATCCCAAACAACCAAAAACAAAAGTGAACGGATCATCAATCTTCAAGGTGCGTTTAAAGCAAAGCAACCGGATCTACTCATAGACAAACATATTCTATTGGTAGATGACATTCTCACTACAGGAGCTACATTAGCCTCTTGCACGCATACACTTTTAGCAGCAGGTGCCGAACAAGTAAGTATTGCAACCATAGCAATAGTAGAATCCTAACTAGCGATAAAAACGGGATAGTGGACTGCAAAATTAGAACAAACCTTTATAAATTTTGGTTCCTATTTTTTTATTTTCTAGCTTGCATTTTTTAAATGAGCAAGTATAGACCTACATCGGTTTTTGATAATTAGTCAGACCTGAAGCATTATTTTTGTACAAAAATATCTAATTAATAAGCCTTTCTAATATTTCATAGCCTATTAAAGCAATTGCTCTACTGCACGATATTCTGGAGCAAAGCTTATAATAAATTCTGATTTAGCCCTTTGCATCCATTTGTCAAACACTGCTTTTTTTTTCTGTTCAAGTAAGTGATCATGGATCTGTTCATAATCCTGAATAAGATTGATGGGATGTGCTTCTACCTTTTGCTTGAGATAGTATAACCGCCACGCTGATCTACCTGATGTATCAATATACTTCTGAGGTTGGCTAACTTCCCCTACACTAAGGTGCTCAATTACAAAATAGACGTCTGGATGCAAAGACTTAAAAGGAATGCGTATGCCTGTTAATGGCTCACCTTGTTGGTTATGCGTAATCAAATTTGCCTGAACGGCTATTTTCTTGTCTTCTGCATATTGTTGTACAGCTGCTTCAAATTTTAATGTACCTGAAACTATTTGTGCTCTAATTTTATTTAATTCAATCTCAGCTAATTTAACTTCTTGCTCGGTTGGCTTAACTGCTTTAGGATAGACAACGAGCTCATATACCTCACCAGAAGTAGGATAGTAAGGAAGATTATCTGGAGGCAATGCATTAAAATAAGCTTTTACTTCTGCTGGTGTAGCCACTACATCATCGGTAAGATGGCGAGAGGCTACCATAATCAAATATTGTTCCTTTAATTGCTTTTTTAGCCATTTCCTAAAATGGTAGATAGATTTAGATTTACCCATAACCTGCAGAAGCTTTTCTTCAGAGCCAAACTGCTGTATCAAACTGGCTATTCTAGCATTACATTCTCCTTCAAGGTATGCTTCGGGAATTTTCCGATCGTCTGATATAGCTTTTGATAAAAGCATTTTTCCTACAACCAGCTCCCGTAATAGCTTTATTTTTTTAGATTCATCTACTACTTCTATTTCTGGATAGTATTCCTTACATATTGTTTCTAAATCAGAATACAAAATTATCTCTTGATTTACAGTAGCAATTATTTTATCCAACAACAATTTATCGCTTGCACTAGTAATAGGTAATCCAACACAAATACTTATGGCAAGGGAGCATACTACAATTTTAGTTAATCTGAATAACACAGGTATTATTTTTTTTAGCATCTTCTAGGAGTTTACATTTAATTTTATTTATCAGATCTAATTTCCTTTTGTGTAATATAATGGCCCTAATGCGATCTTCAACTGCTTCTAACGGCGCAATGTCTTGTGCTAGTTTATACTGATCTATTTTTAAAAAATAGGTATGCTTTCGGCCAGCCACATGAATAAATTTATTGGTTTTTAACAATCTAGTTGCATCTCCAACTGGACGATAGCCAGTTTTAGCCAAGACTGCTTCCCAAGGCAACCATTTATTTGTTTCTAAGATAGCGGTATGGCCATAAGATTTGCAATAAGCTTGCAATTTTGCTTGATCTGCTGCTTTATTTGATAATATGAGTGATCTTACAGCATTAATAGAAGCAGCTTTTGAGGGAAGCACTAAAAAAAGACCTTTTACGATATCATGAGGCAGCATAAAGTCACGTTGTTTGTATTTTTGATAGTAATCTGCCACTTCTTCTAATGATACATATGGATTCCATTCAGGTTGAATAAGTATTTCTAAAAAATGGTAAGCCAATAGGTCATTTTTATAGTCATTTAACTTCACATCTATAGAAGGCTGCATAGATGCGTAATCTGCTTGCGCAATAAGGAGCTGCTTACATGCCCATTCTTCTACATATTTTTTGATAAAAAAATCTCCATCTGCCACATCAGTATGCAAAAGATCAATGGATGCAAGATCCGATGGATACAAATATTGCTTACCCACACAAGCAACAAAAGAATCTTTTGGGGAACTTTTTGTGTTTTTTTCAGCACTACAACTGCGCAGTATCCAATAAACCAGGATCAACAGTAAGCCATAAGCAAAAAATCTAATCAGATACGATAGCCTCAAAATGAATCTATAAAAAATGATAGTAACCTAGGTTACAGACTAATCACAACCATTAAAGCTGTATAGCCCCCCCTCTTTACTGACTACATAGAACAGACAAGAAGGGGGCTTCTGCTTATTTTTTCTTGACTGTTTTAGCCGAACGGGTAGATGGCTGAGCAGGCGTTTGTGCCTTCGGACCTACTACAGGTGGCTCCATCTCTTTAGGCGCCATTGCTTTAAGTTGTTCCAATACAAGCCCAGAAAGATCAAGTGCAGGCTGCGCAAAAAGTACTATAGGACCTGCCTCTGTATCTTTAGCCAATACAAAAGCATAACTCTGTTCTTTTGCAATTTTATCAATGACCTGTTTTATTTTGTGATGGATAGGTTGTATAACTGCCTTATATTTTTTTTCTATTTCAGCAGGCATTTGCTGCTCAAGAGCACGAAAACTTTGGTGCAATGCATTGAGCTCTGCCTGTTTCTGTTTTTGCTGAACTTCCGTAAACGTATCTACCTGCTTTTGGTAATCGGAAATCTTTCTTTCTAACTCGCTCCCTTTCAACTGAATCTGATTTTTCAATTGCTCCTGGAAAGTTTGAAATTCTTCACCATTTTTTATAGCCTCTGGTAGTTGGCCGAATATATAAGCCACATCTACATACCCAATCTTTAAACCAGATGGTACGACTTTGGATTGGTCACCCTCTTTAGGTGGATTTGCCTTTACGCTGGTATACATGGAGGCCATTAGTACCCATGCAAATAAAAATCTATAATTCATCACAGTATAATTTTAAGGTTTAATGATATCCATACAAAAGAAATATTACATATTCCCTACTTCTACACACTACTACCAACTAGGTGGCAGTAGTTCTATTTATTCAAGTAAAATACTTTTGGTTGGTAAATTTAACTAAAAAAATAGACTTTTAAATATTTTTGGCCATTAGCTATACGACATACCCTTATTATTGATTAAAGATATAGATCGTTTCTGGATCTGCTTTCAACTAAATGGCACTATTGTGTCCCTTTACGTGCGCTACTTAGCAGCTTTTCTCCTTTGGCAATGGCTTGTTCAATATTCCCGACTAAGTTAAAAGCCATTTCTGGTAGATGGTCTACGGCTCCATCAATAATCATATTAAATCCTTTAATGGTATCTTCTATAGGTACACGTTCTCCTTGGATCCCTGTAAATCGCTCTGCTACATGAAAAGGCTGAGATAAAAATCGTTCTACTTTTCTAGCACGGTAAACCGTGCATATATCTTCTTCTGAAAGCTCGTCCATACCTAAAATGGCTATAATATCTTGTAGTTCTTTATAACGTTGGAGCGTTCTTTTTACTTTTTGAGCCGTATCGTAATGCAAATCGCCTAATACTTCAGGGTTTAATGCCCTAGAAGAAGAGGCCAAAGGATCTACAGCCGGATAAATACCCAGTGCTGCTATTCTTCTGGAAAGGACCGTAGTGGTATCCAGATGGGTGAAAGTAGTAGCAGGAGCAGGATCTGTTAAATCATCAGCTGGAACATAGACTGCTTGAACAGATGTAATAGAGCCATGCTTAACAGAAGTAATGCGCTCTTGCATGGCACCCATTTCTGTGGCCAAGGTAGGTTGATACCCTACAGCAGAAGGTATACGCCCTAGTAATGCAGAAATTTCTGCACCGGCTTGTGTGAAACGAAAAATATTGTCAATAAAAAAGAGAATATCTTTCCCTGCCTCACCATGATCACGAAAATACTCTGCAATAGAAAGTCCAGTCAGTGCTACGCGGGCCCTTGCACCGGGAGATTCATTCATCTGTCCAAATACCAGTGCAGCCTGAGATGTTTTCAATGCTTCATGATCTACCTTACTTAAATCCCAATCGCCTTGTGCCATGGCTTCCGTAAATGCTTTTCCATAATTGATCACACCTGCTTCAATCATTTCCCGTAAAAGATCATTGCCTTCACGGGTTCGTTCACCTACACCAGCAAATACGGAAAGTCCATTATAAGATTTAGCAATGTTGTCAATCAGCTCCATAATCAAAACTGTTTTACCTACACCTGCACCACCAAACAACCCAATCTTACCCCCCTTCACATAAGGTGCAAGCAAATCAATTACCTTGATACCGGTATAGAGCATTTCTGTTGTGGAAGAAAGTTGGTCAAAAGGTGGGACTGGTCTATGAATCGGCAATTTTTGATCGGTTACGGGTTGCGACATACCATCTATAGCGTTTCCTATAACATTAAAAAGACGGCCACGTACCCCATTCCCTACGGGTACTTGAATAGGAGCTCCTGTATCCATTACCTCTAGCCCTCGCGTTAATCCTTCTGTTTCTTGCATAGCAATGGCGCGTACACAATGCTCACCCAAGTGTTGTTGACATTCTAGGACAACTAATTTTCCAGAAAGGGTTTTAACATACAATGCATTTAATATGCTAGGCAACTGAGCTTCTTCACTAAAGCGGACGTCTATTACAGGACCTATGATTTGAATAACTTTTCCAGTATGGGACATTGCTTTTTAATCAAAATTTAAAGATATAATGCAAGCATCTTTTGCCTATTGGGTTTACTAGATCTTCAAAAAGATCTTACAAAAAAATTAAATACCTGCAGGTTTATGCACAAACTTGGAAAGAACACGAATAGTTCTAAGCAACAGAGCCATATATAATAATATTACAAACTGGAAGTAAAGTTATAAACAGATGTCTAATGCTTGAAACTATTTTACATGGTGTATAATTATTTTGTATATAGCCATGCAGGATCTACATCGTTTCCTAAATTTATAAAAAAGGATTGAATTTGCTACTGTAATGCAAAGGGATGTATCTGGCGCATTTGGTCTGTTGCTACTTTATTTTTATTTTTCGACTGATGTAACCACGTTTCAACTAATATGACTATAAAGTGCTTCGTATCGATTCTTTTAAGTGGCCTCATAGGGTATATGGAATCAAAAGCTGCCTCTTCATCTAACTGGAAACAATTAAAAAAGGGAATCTATGACGAGAATCTTGCTCCATACAGAATAGAATACCTTAAAAGCCCTAAAGCAATAAAAAAAGAGCCTGCTCTTCCATTGATATGTCCATTGGACCAAACCAGTTGTTTGATGCAGCGTTTGACAGAGCGAAAGCTAGCTTATGCGCAACTTAATTGGTTAAAGGGTTATACCATACAGCTCTATACAGGTAGTAGTAGAATAGCAGCGTTAAAGGCACAAGAATCAGTGGCTACTTTTGCTTACCCTCCTAAGCTTCACTACAGACAACCCCATTATACCGTTCAGTTAGGCTTTTTTGGCGATAGGTTAGAGGCCTATTTTGTCTATCTTACTTTAGTAAAAAAAATCCCTTCTGCAATAATCCGACCGTCTATGCTTCCCAACGAGGCCTATCTAGCCAGTATCCCCCACCTTAAACTATAGAAACTATGGTTGTATCGCGTCTGTCTAAAAAAATATAGTGGACTGAAAAAAACCAGCTTTGTTTCCCAGTGGTATTTTTTCATTAATTTAAAATGAATAGATCAAATGGGAAGAAATAAGATTAGAAAGTTTAGTTCATCAGAAAAGAGTAAAATAGTGTTAGCTTTACTTAAAGAAGAATTGACGTTCAATTATCTTCAAAGTATGGAGTAAGTGGTAAAACGATTCAAAATTGGCATCATAAATTTTTAGAGAATTGGCATAGCAAAGCGATACTTAGCTAGGATAGTGATAGCAAAACGTGATTTATTCTTTCATTGGCAATTAGGACATGTTTTCACGGTTTAGATAATGGGAGCCGTATGAGCTGAGAGGTTCATGTACGGTTCTGCGAGAGGCTAAGGCTGAAATGCCTTGGCCTACTCACCTGATCAAAGAATTATTTGATAATCTGATGGAAAAAGGAATAGAACTGATTACACAAATCAGAAAAAACATAAAAAACGCTTTTATGCCTCTATGGGATAAATTAATGCTAAGAAAGCGATCCATCATTGAAACCACTATCGATCAGCTTAAAAATATTAGCCAGATAGAACATTCCAGACATAGAAGTATACCTAATTTTATTGTCAATTTAATAGCTGGTATTACAGCTTATGCACTAAAAGAGAAAAAACCGGCTATAGCTAATATATATACAACTGGTTTACAATAACTATAATCCAGAATTGAGGTTAAGAAGATTTACTCGGAATAATTCGTAACATCCAACTTACAAAGCACTGACCTAATTAGTCGGTCCTGAAATACTGTATAATTATTTGTTAATCAGCAAATAAATGGTTAAATTTGTATTGGTTAATAACCAGTTTTAGAGTTGTTTTGTATAAAAAGCTTGCAAAATAAGGATGAAATCTAAGAAAATAAATAATAGCCTTGAGCGTTTGTTTGAGCAACGCTTATCTAGTTTTCTTAACCCGAAACATCCTTTATTCCAGTTATCTGATTCGATTCCTTGGCACTCCTTAGCATCAGATTTAGACCGCGGTTTTAGCTATGGACCTGGTCAACCTCCTTTGCCTATTCGTTTAATTATAGGTCTTCTCATTATCAGTCATATGTATAATATTTCTGATGAACAAGTAGTGGTTAGATGGGTAGAAAACCCTTATTGGCAATACTTTTGTGGATATGATTATTTTCAGTTTAAGGTGCCTTGTAACCCCAGTTCATTGACCCGTTGGCGCCATAGATTAGGTCAAGAAGGTCTCAATAAAATCTTATCTATGACTATAGACTTATCGCTAAAAAAAAAAGTAGTGACCCGAAAAGAACTTGAAAAAGTTATAGCTGATACTACTGTAATGGAGAAAAATATCCGTTACCCAACTGACTCTTCTTTGCTTAATAAAGCCAGAGAAAAACTGGTCAGTATAGCCAAGAAAACAGGTATTAAACTGCGTCAAACTTATCAGCGGTTAGGTCTATCTATTAAACGTAAAGTTGATAGGTATGCTCATGCCAAACAGTATAAACGTTTATCCAAGGGCGTTAAAACATTAAAAACCTATCTTGGTCGGGTAATAAGAGATGTAGAACGTTCTATAGCATCCTGTGATGATCTAATACGCAACCAATTTACGCGCCTACTATCTATAAGTAAAAAACTTATAAATCAATCAAAAAATAGTAAAGATAAAGTTTATAGTATCCATGAACCCTCGGTCTACTGTGTGAGTAAAGGTAAGTCTAGAAATCCTTATGAGTATGGTTGTAAAGTACAATTTACATTGACCCATAAAAAAGGTTTAATTGTTTCTACAGAAGCGATACATCCTAATGCTTATGATGGCCATACTTTAGAGAAGAGTTTATTACAAGCCGAGCAATTATCTGGTACCAAGGTAAAATATGCTTTCGTAGATAAAGCCTATAGAGGTCATAATATTCCTGTTAATGAATGTGATATATTTATAAGTGGTTCTAAAAGGGGTATAACCCCTGCTCTAAAAAAAGCTATAAAAAGAAGATCTTCTATTGAACCGCATATCGGTCATATGAAAGCCGATGGTAAATTATCCGTTAACTATTTGAAAGGTATTTTAGGAGATAAACTTAACGTTATTTTATGTGCTATTGCTCATAACCTACGACTGATTACAAGAAAATTATTCTTAATACCCTCACAGTCAAATAAATTAAAACCTATATAATTAAAATTCTTAATCCAAAACCAGTTATACCTATATCTTGGGTAAGAAAAATAGAGCGCCTGATAAACCATATATATTATAAAGAAATATCCATTCAATAAATTTATTCAAAAATAATATTTCAGGGCCGACTAGATAGTCTGCATAGAAAAGAACCTTGAGCATAGCTGCAACTTCTTGAATTTCACTTAGCTGAGTATACAAACCCTTAACTGTTGTTTCAAATTCCTTAATGGGTGTTTTGGATCTTGATTTTGAAATTAAAAAATTTATATGTGCGTCTTTATCCAAAGGATAATAAGCAACCATTGCTTTTTTTAAATCATCCTTTTGTCCTTCATTTAAGCTACTAATACATTCTGCCTCTTCTTTATTTATAAATCTAGCCTCGATTGAATGGAGCAATCCATAGGTATCATATTTGTTATTTATAATAGCTGTCTTAAGAGCTGATTGATTTTTACTATTTAAATAGAGACGAGAGGGATGTTGCTTAACATATTCTTCAACATCACTAATTTGACCCCTTGCAATGCATTTATGAAAATCATCTCTGTTTTTAACAAAGGATTTTAGATTTTTTTCATCTGATTCAGTATCAGAAAGTCTTTCTTCTTCAAAGTCAACAGGAAAACCTGAATCTGCTTTCAATAGTGATAAGACTATGTTGTAATAATTATTTTCCCACGCTAAATCTATTACTTTTTTACCGTTCTTGTTTTCATCGTTTACATCAACACCACATCGAAGTAAAAAATTCACTACCTCCTGCTGACCACACTGAGCAGCCAGTGCCAACAAACTATTGTTTTCTATATTAACTGGCTGCAATAACATATGCTGTTCAGGGGTCAAGGTAACATTACCCTCCGGTAACGATGATGGAAAACCAAGTAAATCAGCTATAATAGCTAGATTTGGATGTTGCACTGCAGTCTCTAACGCAGATTGATTTGAAGGGCTTATAAATTTTGAGCAAGTTGTATTTTCCCCAAGCTCGTTTAGGCTGGTCAAACAGCTATTTACTTTTTCCAAATTTCCTTGTCTAATAGCTTTATGTAAGGACTCTCTACCGTTTACAATGTTTTTTAACATCTTAAAGCTTTCAGACTCATCCGTTAGATCGTTTAATGCAAAATTTTCAGGAAATCGTGAACCGAATTTTAACAACTCCAGCATACCGTCATACCATCCATTCTCCCAAGCTAAATCTATAGCGGTTTGGTGAAAAATTTCAAAACTTGTAGATCTACAATTTACATCAACTCCAGACTGGAGCCAGGAGTGTAAATCTTCTATATTTTTCTCAACGATTGCTTGAAAAAATTTTTTACAATTTTCTCTATTTACTAATCTATCTAATGCCATATTTTTATAGTGAACGAATTGATTCAAATAAATTTTATTAACTTTTATATTTTCCCTATGTACTAGTTTATATTTTTTATATATTTAACAGAGGGTCCCTTATCGGTTTTTTGATCGTTAAGGTTACCATAAAATATTTGATGGTTATACACAACAATGTAGCAATCCACCCATTCTTTTAGTGGTGCACTATGCTTAAAATCATTCATTAAAGTAATATTATATTTTATCTGCTAATTTTGCGCTACAAGGTTAGACATACTCCTGCCTACTTCATGGATAGGCATTTTATGGAATGGATTGGTTTAATAATGTGGTGTGATGATGTATTGTATATCGACTACCTTGATCATTAAATATCTGGTACAGGATATTGATCGACTAGACGAGAAAGGGGGTAGTAACAGAAGGAAATAGCTTTGTTCTTTTTCATATATTTCCCAAAATCATACATATAATCTGTAAATAGTGCTTTGTTTTTTTAATCGGCCCATATAATGCGCAACGCATTCAATATTGGATACGTGAACCATTGGGTGGCTTGTATAGCCCAAAAAGATCCTTAATAAGGAGACGATTATATTGTAATTATTACATCTTAGCAAGGCGTTCATAATGGTAAAACTGCCATTAAACATAATGCTTTGCGCGATGCACACGATTTCCTTGGTTTAAATTAGAAGCTAATGGATATGGTCTGTAAGGTCAAATCGTGACTTCTAGTGTTGGTATTACAAACTATTGGCCCTTCTATGCATATCTTCAGCGCATATACTATTTTGGGAAGACATAAGGTATATAGTATCTTCATTACCTTTGGCTTTAGATGGCAAATACCGAACAAGTGCATCTTGGGTTGACATACTTGACATGGATTGCGCCAATGTTTGTTGTATAGCACTAGTACCTACATAGCTACTGCCTCCAGTATCAAACATTTGCTCAAGGCTTATTGATAGATTTGATCCATAGATAGCTTTATCTAAAACCTTTTTTTGAGAAAGTATACCTTTATCAAGGGCCTCACCCACAGTTAATCCTGGTTCAAGTAAGTCATAACCTTTACCTTGAGGTGCGATATACAAAGTAGCTGCTCGATTGTTTCGCTCTCTGAACCTATCTAGGTAATGATCCAATTCTTTGTGATAATCATAACTATGTTTGCCACTTTGTTCAGATAATCTATAGAAACAAGCTTTGTATTCTGGGGCTTTTACCTCTTTTTTGACCTCTTTTTTAAAAAATTTTTTTAGATTAAGCATGTTGAGATTTGTTTTTATTTATGTTAGCTGGTAAAAATTTTGAAAATAATTGCATTACGTTTATTGACTGAAATAGGAAATAGTGCAATGGTTTTTCAAAACTACAATCAAATGTACGAATTTTTTAGATCCTATCGCATTTATTTTTAATGTCTGATTCGTAAAGATAATGACTCTAAATAGTCAACTCTAAAATAATATATAATAATTTCTTAATTAGCATAAAAAAACCAAATTTATATAAAAAATCCTGCAGCACTAAGCATCCAATCTAATAAAAATAAATAACATTACAAGACCGTTTCTATAGATGATTACTATGATTTGTATTAAGTTTTTAGTTTTATTTTTTTAGTTTTTAGGTTAAAGATGCACAAATTTCATTATTTATTGATTATTAATTTAATTTTCTATTTTAGATAGACCGTCCCCTCTAAACAGCTTTTAATATGATATTTGGACCCTATATAATTATAGGCTATAGCTTCGATAACATGTTGCGTATGGGTTTCATCCAGTCCTAGATATAGATCGTGACCTACGGAACCAATTTTTAACACTACCAAAGAGACGTTCTACTTTATATCGTGTCTTAGATACTAATTTATTGAAACGTTTAGCAGTAGGTGATAACAGATGATTTTTAGTAGCTATTTTTTTGAATAGCTGATTTTAAGTTTTTTTCTTTAATAAAGCCTCGTTAGGCAACTCGCTATAGCCTTTATCTCCATAGAGCCTGCTGCCTGCTTTTAGAAATACTTTATCCAATAATATAGGTAAATGGGCACCATCCTGACTAGATGCTTTTGTAGTACTGACTAACAGCACTAAACAACTTCTAATCTTATTGCTTCCCATTTGATTGATTCATATGATATTAATGAAAACATACCATAGAGAAACAAATCTACTTTTTTCAGTCCTAATTTTTCAGTCCTAATTTTTCAGTCGACTATATGGAGAAAAAAGAAAAGAAAAGAAAAAATTTCCTAACTTTTAGGCTTACTATATTGTTGGAACTAAAAGAACTCTATATTATTTTGACAATTATGCCTAACCCTAAAATATGAATACGAATATGAATATAGAATATAATAGCCCTACGTCTTCAAATGAATCTATAACAATCGATTATAGCCATCCTTCTCCGAATTGTAATCAGCGTATATCAACTTTAGTGATGCATTATACCGCATTAGATTTGGAAGAGTCCTTAAGCGTCTTAACAGATGCATCACAGTCTAGACGTGTTAGTGCCCATTACTTAGTTCCAAAAACAGCTCTAGATGGCCAAAGGAAAGTTTTTAATTTAGTACCTGATCACAAACGATCTTGGCATGCAGGTGTTAGTGAATGGAGAAAACGTACTAATCTAAATGATACTGCTATAGGTATAGAAATAGTAAACTTAGGTTATAAAGACGAAAACGGTAAACGTATTTGGGAACCGTTTCCTGATTATCAAATAGAAACTATTATATTGTTGGCCAAACAAATTGTGAAAGACTATACTATTAACCCTACTAATGTAGTAGGTCATGCTGATATAGCTCCTGGAAGAAAGCAAGACCCAGGCCCTTTGTTTCCTTGGAAAAAACTTTATGAAAATGGTGTAGGTGCTTTTTATGATGCATCGGAACTTGATTTAACACAACAAACTAATATAGATATCGAACAACTTCAAAAGGACTTAAACACTTATGGTTACTTCATTAACATTACGGGTACATTAGATAATGATACACGCAATGCATTAACATCATTTCAAATGCACTTTAGACCTAGTAACTATTCAGGTGAACCTGATATAGAAACAGTTGCAATTCTTAAAAATTTAATCAAGAAGTATTACAATCTTTAATGAATTAGCTCTGAAATAATATATAATTATTTGTTAATCAATATAAAAATAATTTATAATGGTTTAGAGTTAATCTTAGAATTTATACAATTCTATAGATACACATAACCACTACAAGGCCCTTGCAATAGAAAACCACAAATAATATTTTAGCCATTATTGCATATACTTTCAGTAAAATGCTGGATTTTTATGTCTTGTATAGGATACAAAAAAACAATTATATAGCTATTTTCTTATTTTTAGTAAATTATAGTTTTCTATTGCAACGGTCTCACTACTATGAACTTATATATAAATTGCTTAGTACCTTTGGTCACAAGTTCATATGAATTGATGACTAGCAACTGGCATTGCCACTACCTTATTACCTGGTAATTTTAGTCAAGTGTCGAGTTACTGGCTCAGTATACCGATATGCGTTTTTGATGTGGGGAATAACCATTGATGTATAAGAACGTCTTATAGATTACTTGAGATCTAACCTGCCGTTACACTAGATTTAGCAGAGACCAAAGCATCATACTCACTTTTAGCATTTACAACCAATCGTTCATAAGTACGCATACCTGTTCCAGCAGGAATCAGATGACCTACAATAATATTCTCTTTCAATCCTTTTAATTTATCATACTTGGCACTAATACCCGCATCGCTCAATACTTTAGCTGTTTCTTGGAAAGAAGCTGCAGATAAGAAACTTTCAGTAGCCAAGGAAATTTGTGTAATACCCTGCAACTTTGGCTGGGCAACAGCCAATTCTGCTGGCCTAGCTTCAACAGGAACCAGCCCTTGCTGAGTAAGTTTATCATTCTCTTGTAACAATCTGCTAGCGGAAACAAATTGTCCCTGCTTGAATAATTTAGAATCACCAAGTGTGAGCACAATAACTTTATCACGGATTCTATCATTCTCTTCAAAAAATTTAACTTTATCAATAATTTGTCCATGCAACAGCATAGTATCTCCTGGATCCAATACTTCTACCTTACGCATCATCTGCTTAATAATAATTTCAATATGCTTATTGTTAATTTTTTCACCCTGTAAACGGTATACGCTTTGCAACTCATTCATGATATATTCTTGGGTAACCAATGGACCTTTTGTAACCAAAAGGTCAGCAGCAGCTACGGCACCATCTGTGATTACCTCTCCTACTTTAACATAATCGTTATCTTGAACCAAGATATGCTTAGACAACGGTATCATATACTTAACCTGGATACCTTCTTTGGATTCAATAAAAACTTCTCTATTGCCTCTTTTAATGCCTCCATAGGTTACGACACCACTTAATTCAGTGATAAAAGCAGTATTGGCAGGTTTTCTAGCTTCAAAAAGCTCTACCACACGAGGCAACCCACCTGTAATATCTCTAGATTGATTAATAATACGAGGGACCCTAGCCAATATTGCTCCTTTACGTATCTTATCACCTGCTTCTACCACCAGCTGTGCTTTAACAGGAAGGGTGTAGGAGGCAATCGTTACACCAGCATCATCAGATAAGATGATACTTGGATGTTTGGTCTTATCCCTGGACTCAATCATTACCTTTGCTTTACGACCAGTTTGCTCATCAAATTCTTCTTGATAGGTAACGCCTTCTTTAAGACCTAGGAAACTGACTACCCCATTCTGAGTAGCCAACAATACAACATTGTAAGGATCCCAATGGTAGAGTTCTTGATCGTAACTTACCATTTGATCACTTGCTACCTTAAGATGGGCACCATATGGCAAATGGGTACTGGTTAATACTTTTCTTGTATCTGCATCTAAAATTTGTAATTCAGCAGAACGGCTCATAACAACTTCTACTGCCTGTCCATTTGCATCTACATAACTTGTAACCATCAAGTCTTCAAAATTTACTATACCTGCATATTTTGCTTTAACTTTAGCATCAACGGTAACATTAGAGGCAGTACCTCCAACATGGAAGGTTCTCATAGTAAGCTGTGTACCAGGCTGTCCAATAGATTGGGCAGCAATCACCCCAACTGCTTCACCAACAGATACCATATTACCGGTGGCTAAGTTTCGTCCATAACATTTTACACAAACACCTTGTGATAAATCACAGGTTAAAACAGAACGTACAAACACCTCTTCTAAGCCCGCTTTCTCTATGCTGGCAGCAATTTGCTCATCAATTCCATTGCCACGTGCAATTAACAAGACACCTGTTTGTGGATCCAACACATCTTCTACCACCACACGCCCTAGAATACGTTCTGCAAGGGATTCAACTACTTTATTTTCAACTTTTACAGCAGTTACAGTAATACCCTTAAGAGAGCCACAATCTTCTTCAATAACGGTTAAATCTTGCGCTACATCTACCAACCTTCTAGTGAGATATCCAGCATCTGCTGTTTTTAAAGCTGTATCAGCCAACCCTTTTCTAGCACCATGGGTAGCAATAAAATACTCAATCACATTCAATCCTTCTTGGAAATTAGAAATAATAGGATGTTCAATAATTTCTCCTACCGATCCTTGTGTACTTTTTTGAGGTCTGCCAATTAATCCTTTCATACCACCCAACTGACGCACCTGTTCACGAGATCCCCTTGCACCAGAAATCATCATCATGTAAACAGAGTTAAAGGTCTCCTGATCACGCTCCAGCTGTTCCATGAGTTGATTGGTAATACGGGTATTGGTTCTAGTCCAAACATCAATAACCTGATTGTATCTTTCATTATCGGTTATCAAACCCAACATATAATTACCCCAAATTGACTCCACCTCTGCAGTAGCTTGGTCAATTAATTCATGCTTGTTAGCTGGTATCTTTACATCATCTAACCCAATGGTCATTCCTGCGTGAAATGCACTATTAAATCCTAAAGCTTTAATATTATCTAAGAACTCAACAGTAACGACTGTACCAAACTTACTGTACATATCTGTTACAATACGCTGCATGTTTCTTACATTCAACGTTTCATTAACAAATTCCATCCCATCTGGACAATACTCATTGAATACTACCCTACCAACCGTAGTCTCTATTGATGTATAAACTCCATCTGACTGGATGACAGGCAAACGAAGCTTGATATAAGCATGCTTAGAGACTTTTTCATGGGCCAATGCAATCAATACTTCCTCAGGTGCATAAAAAGACATTCCCTCTCCTAATACTAGATTTTCTGGAGTACTACGCCTTCCTTTGGTTAGATAATGCAATCCCAAAATCATATCACGCGATGGAATAGTAATAGGAATACCGTTTGAGGGATTCAACACATTATAGGATGCCAACATAAGCAATGAAGCTTCTGCAATGGCTTCTTGACCAAGGGGAATATGAACGGCCATTTGATCCCCATCAAAGTCAGCATTGAAGGCAGTACATACCAAAGGATGCAATTGAATGGCTTTGCCTTCAATCAATTTAGGCTGAAAGGCTTGTATACCCAATCGGTGCAAGGTTGGTGCTCGGTTGAGTAGTACAGGATGACCTTTCAATACATTCTCTAATACATCCCAGATAACAGGGGCTTTTTCTTCTATTAATCTTTTAGCTACTTTTACAGTTTCTGCTACACCACGCTCTATCAGCCTACGTATGATAAAAGGCATAAATAGTTCCACTGCCATTTCTTTAGGTAACCCGCACTCATGCAACTGTAACTCAGGCCCTACCACAATAACAGACCGACCAGAATAATCTACACGCTTGCCAAGCAAATTCTGCCTAAAACGGCCCTGCTTTCCTTTCAACATATCTGAAAGGGATTTTAATGGTCGAATGCCCTCTGAAGCAACAGAATTTACTTTACGAGAATTATCAAATAAAGAATCTACAGCTTCTTGCAGCATACGCATTTCATTGCGTATGATGATCTGTGGTGCCTTAATATCTAATAATCTCTTGAGTCTATTGTTTCTAATAATAACTCTTCTATAAAGGTCATTTAAATCAGAAGTAGCAAATTTACCACCACCAAGTGAGAAAAGAGGACGTAACTCAGGGGGAATAACAGGCAATATACGCATCACCATCCATTCTGGCCGGTTTTCTACTTTTTTATGGACATCTCTAAATCCTTCTACAATTTTTAGTCTTTTGACAATCTCCAAACGGCGTTGTTGAGAAGCATCAGTCAGCAACTGCTCACGTAAATCAATTGAAAGTTTTTCTAAATCAATATTTTTTAGAATAGACTCAATAGCTTCTGAACCAATAAGGGCGATAAATTTATTAGGATCTGAATGGCTCAATAATGGATTATCTGGAGGCAATTCATCTAAAATAGCTAAATACTCATCTTCAGATAGCAGATCCATAGGGGCTATGCCATCTTCTTTCTTAATACCAGGTTGAATGACCACATAACGCTCATAGTATACAATTTGCTCAACTTTTTTAGTAGGTATACCGAGCAAATAACTAATTTTACTAGGGAGCACCCTAAAGTACCAAATATGGGTCACTGGAACAACCAACTCGATATGGCCAACGCGTTCTCTACGTTGTTTTTTTTCTGTAATCTCAACACCACATCTATCACATACAATACCTTTATAACGAATGCCTTTGTACTTACCACAATGACATTCCCAATCTTTTACAGGACCAAATATACGCTCACAAAACAATCCTTTGGTTTCAGGCTTATGGGTTCTATAATTAATGGTTTCTGGCAGAGTGACTTCTCCTGAAGAACGAGATAAAATCACTTCTGGAGAAGAAAGACTGGCAATGATACCAGAAAATTGAGTGGATTGTGCCCTATTTCTTTTAAACTTCATACGGTTAAACTTGGTAAGCGACGTGAAATATGGAATGTCAAACTGACTATTTGCTATACAAGCGTAATTTCAAGACCTAGTCCCCTTAATTCATGCATCAACACATTAAAGGATTCTGATAAATTAGGCTTTGGAATATTATTACCTTTAACGATTGCTTCATAAGCTTTAGATCTACCAACCACATCATCTGATTTGGTATTGAGCATTTCTTGTAATGTATAAGCAGCTCCATAGGCTTCCAATGCCCATACTTCCATTTCACCAAATCGTTGTCCACCAAATTGGGCTTTACCACCTAATGGTTGCTGCGTAATTAAAGAATAAGGACCGGTAGAACGGGCATGCATTTTATCATCTACCAAATGAGCAAGCTTGAGCAAATAAACTACGCCAACTGTAACGCTTTGATTAAATGGCATACCCGTTCCTCCATCATAAACGGTTGTTTTACCAAAAGCAGGTAAGCCAGCTTGGTGCAACTCATTGGAAATCTGATCTAAAGTCATACCCTCAAAAATAGGATTGAGATACCGTTTACCCAATTGCTCACCAGCCCATCCTAGGACAGTTTCATATAACTGGCCTAAATTCATACGAGAAGGCAATCCGAGTGGACTCAATACAACATCTACTGGTGTACCATCTGCTAAGAATGGCATATCTTCTTGGGGTACAATCTTACAAACAATACCTTTATTACCATGCCTTCCAGACATTTTATCACCCACCTTAAGCTTTCTTTTTTCCGCAATATAGACTTTAGCTACTTTTACAACCCCTTTGGGTAACCCATCTCCTGCTTCTAGTGTAAACCTTTCACGCTTAAAACGTACAATAGAAGTGGTACATTTTTTAATATAGTTGCCTAAAATACGCTGCACTAGATTATTTTTAGATGGATCAGGGGTCCAATTACTAAGTACAAGGTCTCCAACTAAATTGGCTTCTGCTGGAATGTTATAAAGCGATTCATCACGGTAAATATTTTTAGGAGGAAAGAGCTTTTCAGCAATGAGTGGAGTTGTAAGCTTCGTACCTTCTGGAATAATTTCATCACCAAATTGGTGATAAATACCATTGGTAACCACTCCATCTAAAACCAAAGATAACTTTTGAATAGCTATATCACGCAATTTTAATAAATTCTTAGCATGTGCTTTTTTTAATAATTCTAGCTCTTTTTTAACTTTTTGCTTACTTTCTTTATTTCTTTCAGGACTAGAAAATATTTTAGTATCGATTACAATACCTTCCATACCAGATGGCACCTTTAAAGAAGTATTCTTTACATCGCCTGCTTTATCACCAAAAATAGCCTTCAAAAGCCTTGCTTCTGGTGTAACATCTATCTCTCCCTTTGGGGTAATTTTACCAATTAAAATATCACCTTCTTTAACTTCTGTACCTACTTTAACAATACCATCAATACCTAACTTGGCAATGGCTTCTTCACTAACATTTGGAATTTCATTGGTCAACTCTTCTGCACCAAATTTTGTATCCTTGACTTCCAGAATAAATTCCTTGATATGAATAGAAGTAAAAACACCATCCCGTACAATACGTTCAGAAATTACAATACCATCTTCAAAGGTATATCCTTTCCAAGATAAGAAAGCTACTTTTAAATTTTTACCTAAGGCCAACTCTGCATTTTTAGTAGCATACCCTTCACAAAGCACCTGGCCTTTTTCTACACGACTGCCTTTAGAAACAATAGGCGATAGGTTAATACAAGTACTGCGATTGGTACCTCTAAATTTATCCATGGAATAGGTTACAGAGGCTTCATCAAAGGCAACAAGTGCTTCTTCTTCAGAACGATCATACCGAACCACAACTTTCCTACCATCTACATAAGTAACCAAACCACTACCTTCTGCAGTAGGTAACCCCCTAAACTCTTTAGCAACTCTTTTTTCTACACCTGTACAAACAATAGGCACATCTGGCCTTACCAAAGGAACAGCCTGACGCTGCATGTTAGATCCCATCAAGGCACGACTGGCATCATTGTGCTCCAAAAAGGGAATCAAAGAAGCAGCAACCGAAGCAATCTGACTGCTGGAAATATCCATATAATTAACCTGTTCTGGTTTTACCAAAGGATACTCATCTCCATTTCGGACTTTGACTCGGTTATCTAAGATGAGACCATTTGCATCTAACTGTACATTAGCTGGAGCAAAATTAGCATGCTCTTCTTCTGCAGCACTAAGGTAACAAATGGCACCACTAAGGTCAACTTTACCATGCTCTACCCGCCTATAAGGTGTTTCGATAAAGCCCATATTATTGACACGTGCATACATGCAAAGTGAAGAAATCAAACCAATATTCATACCTTCCGGTGTCTCAATGGTACACAACCTACCATAATGAGAATAATGGACGTCACGAACCTCAAAACCAGCACGATCTCTAGAAAGCCCGCCAGGTCCTAATGCGGATACGCGACGCTTATGGGTAATTTCTGCCAATGGGTTGACTTGATCAATTAACTGAGAAAGTGGATTGATGCCAAAGAAAGAACTAATAACTGAAGAAAGGGTACGTGCATTAATTAAGTCTGCAGGTTTAAATAGCTCATTGTCTCTAATGTTAATGCGTTCACGAATGGTTCTAGCCAAACGAGAAAGCCCTACACCAAATTGGGTAAAAAGTTGCTCCCCAACAGAACGTACCCGGCGATTACTTAAATGATCAATATCATCTACTTCTGCTTTACCATTGACTACCTTGATGAGATAATGAATAATTTGTATAATATCTTCTTGGGTCAAAACAGAAGACTCTACTGGAACATCCAGATTTAATTTTTTATTGATTCGATAACGACCTACTTCACCCAATGTATAGCGCTTACTACTGAAAAAAAGGCTTTCTACCGTTTCACGGGCCGTCTGCTCATCAGGCGCCTCTGCATTACGCAACTGGCGGTAAATTTGCTCTATTGCTTCCTTAGTATCATTGGTACTATCTTTTCCAAAGGTGTTGTATATAAGATGGTAGTCTGCAGGAGCTCCTTCTGAATGATGCAAAATAACAGAGGGAACACCAGAAGATAAAATAACTTCTATAGCTGCTTCATCTAATACTGTATTGCGCTCTACAAGAACTTCATGTTTGGTAGAAACATATTCTTCGCCAGTTTCTTCATCTACAAAATGCTCTACCGTACTTTTTAAAACCCGAGCCGCTAATTTACAGCCTATATATTTTTCCAATACTGCACCACTTGCTTCTACTTCATCGGCAAGACCAAATATGGCTAAAATATCTTTATCACTACTATATCCAATAGCACGCAACATAGTAGTAATTGGTATTTTCTTTTTCCTATCTAAATAGATATACATGACTGAATTAATATCAACAGAAAATTCAATCCAAACACCCTTAGCAGGAACTACCTTAGCAGCGTAAACATTCGAACCACTAATGTGTTTATTTTGAAAAAAGAAAATACCAGAAGACTTATGCACTTGAGAAACCACCACACGCTCTACACCACTTAAAATAAAAGAACCTTGATCGGTCATATAAGGTATATTACCTAAAAAAACCTCTTGTTCAACGCCTTCATATTTCCCAGTATGTTCGTCATTTTGCAACAAGCGTAATTTTGCTTTCAAAGGTACATCATAGGTCAAACCCCGTTCAATACACTCCCGAGGCGTATATTGGGGAAGTTCTAAATTGTAGTCAATAAACTCTAGAATATAGTTTCGCTTAGAATCTTCAATGGGAAAATGCTCCATAAAAACCTTATAAAGGCCTTCACTTATTCTATTTTCTGGACTAATACCGAGTTGAAAAAAGTCTCTAAAAGATTGCAACTGGATTTCAAGCAAATCAGTGTAGTTTGCGGGAGCATCAACAGAAGGCATATGGCAATTTTGTTTACTAGATTGTGTTTTCTTTACGAAGGTGCTACATGTTTATAACTTATAGAAAGCAAAACTAGAATGCGGTTTTAGCTACATTAACATGAAGCAAAGCAAGCGCTAAAGGGGAGTACATTACAAATAGATATGCACTCAGACCTAAATAGGTAACCTTTAACGCAGCAAAAATTATATTATATAATCATATAAGCGCCCATTGACTATTTCAACTCAACCTCTGCACCAGCTTCTTCTAATTTCCTTTTAATAGTCTCTGCTTCTTCCTTAGGAAGACCTTGTTTCATCGTATCCGGTACACCATCTACAAACTCTTTGGCTTCTTTCAATGTTAAACCTGTTATTTCTTTTACCAGTTTTACAACTGCTAACTTAGCTGCACCACCTGATTTTAAAATAACATCAAATGTAGTTTTTTCTGGTACGTTTTCAACAGAAACTGGAGCTGCAGCAGCCATCATCATAGGAGCTGCAGCAACTGGTTCAATGCCATGTTCATGCTTCAAAATATCAGCCAAATCACTTACCTGCTTAACCGTTAAGTTAACAAGCGTTTTTGCTAAATCGTTTAAGTCGATCATAATTTGTAAAGGTTTATAAAATTTAGATAAATATAAAAAAGAGACTTTTTTATTAAGTTGATGCTTTCAAAAAAGTTTCCATCATTCCCATCAAACGTTTTTCGCCAGATTGCATTGCAGCCAGGACATTTAAAATAGGGGCTTTCAAAAGCGTGATAATATCTCCCAAAATCTCTTCTTTTGATTTTAAGGTTGTTAACCTATCCAAGTGTTCTGCCCCAATAAATACATCACCATAAATAGAAGCAGCTTTCAAAACAGGTAAGTTTAACTTTTCCGTTTCCAAAAAATCTTTTAATATTTTTCCAGGCGCACGGCCACTGTCACGGCTAAATAAAATACCTGAAAATCCTTTTAATACGCTTGAAAAAGCAGCCGCATGAGGGATACATTTTTCGGATTGCTCTAGGGCTTTTTGTATTAGGGTATTTTTAGCTACCTGATAGACTATATTTTGTTCTGCACAACTTTTTCTAAATTTATTTACTTGCTCTACAGTAAGCCCCATAGCGTCTACTACATAAAAGCAGTCGAAAGCAGAAAACTTTTCTACTAGACCTTCTATAACTTGTAATTTTTCTTCTCGTTTCATTTTTCTAAAGCCCAAGGGCAATGCTCCTATCTACAAAAACGCCTCTACTCATCGTGCTAGAAAGACTAATACTATTTACGTAAAGCCCTTTTGAAGAGGCAGGCTTTAATTTAACAATCGCTTTTAACAGCTCCATCACATTTTCTACTATTTTTTCCTGGGGAAAAGATACACGACCTACACTACTATGTACAATACCATATTTATCTACCTTAAAGCTTAACTTTCCACCCTTTACCTCTTTAACCATTTTAGCCACATCCATGGTGACAGTACCTACCTTAGGATTAGGCATAAGGCCACGAGGCCCTAACACTTTACCCAATCTACCCAATTTAACCATAACGGTTGGCATCGTGATAATGACATCTATATCTGTCCACCCAGCTGCTATTTTTTCAATAAAGTCGTCTAACCCTACGTAATCTGCACCAGCTTGCTTGGCTTCTTGTTCTTTATCAGCTGTACAGAGTACTAAGATTCTACAAGACTTACCTGTTCCATGTGGTAAAGAGACTGTTCCCCTTACCATTTGGTCAGACTTTTTAGGATCTACACCCAAACGAACTGCAACATCCATGGAAGCGTCAAACTTTGTAGAAGTACTTTTTTGCACAAACTGAACAGCCTCGGTTAGAGTATAGGCTTCCTTAGCATTATCTGTTGCACTATGCTTATTCTTTTTTTGAATCGCCATTTTTATCTCTTTTATTTAACCCAAGGGGCAATACCTTGTACCGTAACACCCATACTTCTCGCTGTTCCAGCTACCATACGCATCGCTGCATGTATATCTAAGGTGTTTAAATCGCGAAGCTTTTCTACTGCAATTTGTTGAATCTGCTCCCAACTAATACTGGCCACTTTACGCCTATTCGACTCAGGAGAACCTTTTGCAATTTCTACAAGCTTCATAATGGCAACAACAGTAGGGGATGTTTTAATGATGAAGTCAAAAGATTTATCTTGATAAACTGTAATGATTACAGGTACAATTTCTCCTTGCTGATCTTTTGTTCTAGCATTAAACTGCTTACAAAATTCCATAATATTGATGCCCTTACTACCTAATGCAGGACCTACTGGTGGAGAAGGATTGGCGGAACCTCCCTTAACCCTTAACTTTACATAACCTAAAACTGGCTTAGACATATTATATAAATTTTACAAATGCTTTACAGGCATATTTACAAAGCATTAGAAAAGCTTTTTAACCTGCGTATAACTTAACTCTACAGGTGTACTGCGCTCATCAAAAATTTTAACCACTACATTAAGTGTTTTCTTTTCTTCAAAAATCTCTTGAACTTTTCCAGAAAAACTTGCAAAAGGTCCATCTATAATTTCAACAACTTCCCCTAAAGCAAAAATAGCATTTAATTTTAAATCACTAGATTCAAAACTATTGGTTTTACCTATAATTCTATTTACCTCTGTTTGACTCAATGGAACAGGAGCACCACGCCACCCTTTCACACCTAAAAACCCCAAAGCACCTGTTATACTTTTTAATAACTGTACCAACAAGCCATTTGTAAGATCTGCCTGTAAAAATATATAACCAGGAAATAAGTTCCTGTTTTTTACATGCTTTTTCCCCGAACGAACTTCATATACTTTTTCGTAAGGTATTAACATTTCGCCAACAATATGCTGTAAATTACTTTTTACAAGCTCTACTTGTAGATTGGCTTTTATTTTTTCTTCTTGCTTAGTGACTACTTTAAGCACATACCAATGTAATGCATTCATTCAACTCGTCCATTTTTTAAAAAGCATTATAAAACCAAACAAAAGCTTTTTTCAAAGACCAATCCATAAGCCCAATAAGAAGCGCAAACATATAAGAAACCAGCAGTACAAGCAGGGAACTACTTTGCAGCCCATGGTAAGAAGGCCAAGTAATTTTATACCTTACTTCTTGTACTAGATTGTATATAAATAGCTTTGCTTTTGACATATTATTTTATGCACGGGTGGAGAGACTCGAACTCCCAGCCTATGGTTTTGGAGACCACCACTCTACCAGTTGAGCTACACCCGTATTTATTGTATTAACACTTAACAATTAGGTAAAGATTATACTGCTTAGCATAAGCTCTATTTTATAAGCAAACTGATCGAACCGAAACGCATGTTTTACAAACCATTGAAAAATAGAGAGTTATGAACTTGCATAGAAAGTTTTTTATCTTAAATAAGATAGTTCAATAGTCTAGTAGCTGCTTTATTTATTTAACTAGCCCCTTAACTATACCATGCAAGCCAACTCTACGAAACTAACAATCAAGAATTTCAGTAACCCTTCCAGCACCAACTGTTCTTCCTCCTTCACGAATGGCAAAACGCAATCCTACTTCCATAGCAATACTATGGATAAGCGTAATTTCTAAATTGACATTATCACCTGGCATAACCATTTCCACACCCTCGGGAAGTTTTACTTCACCTGTCACATCTGTTGTTCTAAAGTAGCACTGTGGTCTATATTTGTTAAAGAATGGAGTATGACGCCCCCCTTCTTGTTTGGTTAAAACATAAACTTCAGCTTTAAACTTACTATGCGGTTTAACACTCCCCGGTTTACAGACGACCATACCACGTTGAATAGAGGTTTTATCAATACCACGCAACAAGAGACCTACATTATCACCTGCCTCGCCTCTATCTAAGTTTTTTCGAAACATTTCAACACCTGTAACCGTAGAAGTCAATTTTTCAGCCCCCATACCAATAATATCAACCGTACTACCGGTGGTAATCACACCTTTTTCAATTCTACCAGTTACAACTGTTCCGCGACCTGTAATTGTACATACCCCTTCTACAGGCATTAAAAAATCTTTATCTACTAACCGTACAGGGAGTGGAATATAACTGTCTACTGCAGCCATCAGCTCTTCAACTTTTGTTTCCCACACTGACTCGCCATTCAAAGCACCTAAAGCAGAACCACGAATAATAGGTGCATTGTCTCCATCAAAATTATAGGCATTCAAAAGCTCCCTAATTTCAAGTTCTACTAACTCGATCATTTCAGGATCATCTACTAGATCTACTTTATTTAAAAAAACCACGATACCAGGCACGCCAATCTGGCTAGCCAAAAGGATATGCTCCCTAGTTTGAGGCATGGCACCATCCGTGGCCGCCACGAGAAGAATTGCACCATCCATCTGAGCCGCACCGGTAATCATATTTTTAACATAATCCCGGTGACCTGGACAATCTACATGGGCATAATGCCTGTTTTGCGTTTGGTATTCGACGTGCGCAGTATTAATGGTAATACCCCGTTCTTTTTCTTCTGGAGCAGCATCAATAGCTGAAAACTCTTTTTTTTCTGCCAACCCGGCTTTAGCCAAAACAGTAGTAATAGCAGCTGTTAATGTCGTTTTGCCATGGTCAACGTGGCCAATTGTACCAATATTGACATGTGGCTTTGATCGTTTAAATGTTTCTTTTGCCATAGCTTATAACTTTTTAAGATTTTCAATAAAATAAATAACTTATCCAATACAATTTTTTGGATCTACGCTACAATCAACTTCCTCAGATCTATTCTAACATGGAGCCAATGACGGGATTTGAACCCGTGACCTCTTCCTTACCAAGGAAGCACTCTACCACTGAGCTACACCGGCCCTATAGTAAAAAGAGCGGGAGACGAGGATCGAACTCGCGACCTGAAGCTTGGAAGGCTGCCGCTCTACCAACTGAGCTACTCCCGCTTTACATACGGTTACTGCCAACTAGTGGGGAGAGAAGGATTCGAACCTTCGAAGCTTACGCAACGGATTTACAGTCCGCCCCAATTGGCCGCTCTGGCATCTCCCCCAAACAAATAAGCACAAAATCAGTATATAGTATACCAAATAAATAGATCAACCAAATCTACAAAAAATATTTTTTCGTTACAAAAAAAAGAGATAAAAGAATCTATAAATTTTTTAACAGTAAAAGCAAGTAGGTATACAGTACGGATCTATACGTTACATTAGATCTACATAAATACCAAGAGAAAAAAGCCTACGCGAATCAGAACCATCAGGACCTTTATTCTTCTGGAAGAGAGGAGTCAAATGAATTCCTCCTGTGAAACCAAAGCGATGATATCCCATTCCAGCTTGGAGAACACAAGCATATGGCAGAAGGTTAAAATTACCATTTGTAACCAAAGAAGCACCTGAATCATTATATTCTTCATAATAATACTTCATAGCAGCACGCTGACGCAGACCAAACTTAAGACCCAACCAACCATGAAACCCTTCTTTAGGCGCTTCCAAGACACTATTGAATCGAAGCCTAAGCAAAACATCAAAGAAGGGGATATTAAGAGTAGAACAGAAGACTTTTCTACCTGGAATATTAGGTAGATCCTGAAAGCTTGCATCAGAATCTGAAACTCTTTTCAGCTCTTTATAGATTGTATCACCGCCATGTTTTTCACCAATAAAAGAATAATACAAACTACTCCAACCAAGCCCTACACACAAAGCAAAACGAGATTGGTTGATACGAATACCATAGAGAAACGCGCCATTGTTACGGAAAAAAGCAGACCAGTCTATCTTTTTCACAGAGGGAAATTTTAACGAATTTTTGGAGTTCACATCATATAAGTAATCCATTTTTAAGGGTTCGTATAGAAAGCTAAAATAATTTTCTACTAGTGACAGATAGGTATCTGATTGATCGACCTCAGTATCTATAGAAGCAACAGCTGGGTCACCTGAAGAGGTAGCTGGTTGAGAGATTTCACTATCTATAGGCGTAAAAATTGAATCACTTTCAGAAGTATTTGGTTGAGAGACTTCAGTATTTATAGCAGTAGAGGTTGCATCACTCACAGAGGCCTCTGGCTGACAATTTTCAGTATCTATAGGCGTAAGGGCTGCATTACCTGCAGAAGCTGCATAGGGAAAATGTAAAGCAACAAGAAGAAATAACCAAGGAAGAAATTTTTTTTTCATGTAAATTAATGACATTATAGTGTATAAATATTACCTAACAAAGGTACTTTTTTTTTTAAATATGTCAAAACATTACTTTGAAATAAATTTTTGTTTATTAAATTTGCATAGCAGCTAGCAAGATGGACTTGTAGCTCAACTGGATAGAGCACTGCACTACGGATGCAGCGGTTAGGGGTTCGAATCCCTTCAAGTCCACATAAGGGTTGAGACAATTATATCTACTTTTAGGTTTAGCGACCCATTTAGAGCGACCCATTTAGATAAACCTGTTTGTGCGTATATGTAGAACAACTAATAATAAAAGTAATAAAAGAGTATTTTTTGTTTGAGTGATAAAACATCAAGCTTCTTGAGAGACAACATTAACAAGTCCCTGAACGAATACCTATCTTGCTATATCTATTTTTTACATTGAGCCATATACCAAAATACTACAGCAAAAAGGTAAAGATTGCTATAAAATTATGTACTTTGCCTAATGAAACGGAGTCAAGGGATTATAATTTTTTACAAAGGCACGAGTACTTTAAATACGCAACATATTAATCACTTCTGTATGGCCCTGTTTTTTGCCCAATCAAGCGGAGTAAGACCATTGTGATCTTGTTCATTAACACGAATGCCTCTAATATCCACTAAGGCTTTAACTATTTCTATATCACCATCTATTGCTGCCCAATGAAGCGCTGTACGACCTTTATCATCTTGATCATTGAGACCCGTACCTTTAGTGTTCTGTAAGACTTTAACTACATCTATTTTCCCGCTCATTACTGCCGAGTGAAACGGGGTACGGCCATAATCATCTTTTTCATTGAGACGAATACCTTGAATCGTCAGTAAGGTGTTAAGGAGCTTTATATAACCTTTATGTGCTACCATATGAAGCAAAGTACCGCCACCACTACTCTTTATTATGTATGTCAACCTCTAATGCCGAGCAAGAGGTTAACTACCTCTATATAACCTTCTTTTGCTGCCCAACGAGATGGCGTAAACCCGTTTTCATCTTGTCGATTTACATCAAAATCTGGATGGTTACATAAAAGATTAATTAATTCCATATTACGCTTTTGTACTGCCAAATAAAATGGGGTATTATGATAATGACCTCGTCCATTGACTAAAATACCAGGCTGATTTAGTAACTTTTTAACTACGTCTACATGATCGAATAATAGTGCCCAATCGAGAGGGCTATAATGGTGCTTATTTTCTGTATTAACCTCAATACCTGGAACCCCTAGTAATGATTCAACTATTTTTATATGCCCCTTTTGTGCAGCCCAATGAAGGGGTGTAATTGCGTTATTAGCTTTTACATTAACCTCAATACCTGGAACCCCTAGTAAAAGTTCAACTACTCCTAGGTGGCCATTTTTTGCAGCGTAATGAAGCATAGTACGCCCTTGATCACTTTCTATTAATAATGGATTTTCCTTAAAAGAAAGCGCTGTACCGTTTGGATTTAGTATTAATGCGACAAGATCTTCAAAACTTACTGTTTCATTTATTTGATGCCCATTCATACTATATCTACTGGTCAATTTGGCACAACTAATGATACATACTAAAAATAAGAGCAAATGTAATCGGGTGATTAATTTGGAAAATAAAATGCGTTGTATATGTTTTTTATACATAATTATATGATTGTTAATTTATATAAACATTACTCTTTGATTGGTTTTCCTACCAACGCATTGATTTACCGCTTTAATGAATCTTTTCGAGCACAACAAATAGTGCGCTATTATAGTAAGTATTAGTAGTAACCACGATATCTATAATTTATAGTATAAAACTTTTGTGAATAAACAAAGCGCTTGAATATACCGACGGATACAAGCAAAAAAGGGATGCACGTGTAATAAGAAAAAAACTATGATGCTATAAAAGTCTTAGCTATTATGGGGGTTATACAGCAGCGGTAAAACATCCTGGAGATAAACATTTTATCAATTAATTTCCAAGTGTATATATAAAAAAAGTGCTATGCAGCTAATAAATACTGCACAGCACAAAAAAATAAAAGATGGCAACTACCTACTCTCCCGCGTATTACCGAAGTACCATCGGCGCTGCTGGGCTTAACTGCTCTGTTCGGAATGGGAAGAGGTGCACACCAGCGCTTTCGTCACCTTTATTTTTAATTTCTAATAAAGCATTATATTATTTATTA
Organism: Candidatus Cardinium hertigii; assembly: GCF_050864855.1. GTDB lineage: Bacteria > Bacteroidota > Bacteroidia > Cytophagales > Amoebophilaceae > Cardinium > Cardinium hertigii_C. The sequence continues at coordinate 333 of NZ_JBOZWW010000047.1, read as the reverse complement.
GTTATCTAATACTTTGAAAAAGTAATTGACTACTGTAAAAGCAAAATCAAGAAGAAAAACAAGAAACATTCGGGTAATTAGTATTGCTCAGCTTTGCCATTTCTGGCTTTACACCTGCAACCTATCAAGGTCATCATCTTTAACCACCCTTATTGAAGTCTCATCTTGAGGCGAGTTTCGTGCTTAGATGCTTTCAGCACTTATCTCTTATAAACGTAGCTACTCAGCAGTGCAACTGACGTCACAACTGATACACCAGAGGTTTACCCAACCCGGTCCTCTCGTACTAAGGTCAGCCCCTCTCAAACTTCTAACGCCCGCAATAGATAGAAA
>NZ_JBOZWW010000022.1:0-626 GCF_050864855.1 Candidatus Cardinium hertigii | reverse complement strand
GTAGTGACTGCCAGAACTAAACCTTCTTTACTTTCTACAAGGACATGTCGTTTATACCCATAGTAAAGATTATGACCTTTTTTGGTCCAACTAGCTTCTGGATCTACCCCTTTTTGATAACTATGAGATACCGATATAGTACCATCCTCACGCAAATCATAGCTCTTTTTACCTTTGGGACATCTAGGAGTAGGGGTGATAGAGGCGTCAATAACTGCACCATGCTGAACCAATACACCATGGTTAGATAGTTGATCATTTATAATTTTTAACAATCTATCTAAAGCTTTTTTTTCTGTAAGCGCAGTCCTAAATCTGCTTAATACACTATGATCTGGAACAGAATTATCCATCGATATACCACAAAACCTGCTAAAAGTAATACGATCATTTACTTCCTCTTCGACTTGGTAATCGCTCAGTCCATACCACTGCTCAAGCAATAGCATTTTAAACAAAAGAAGCGGGCTATAAGCAGGCTTGCCTGATAAACGTAAACCTTTAGGATAATACATACGCAGTTCTTTTTCTACTAATGACCAGTTAATCAAATTATTTATTTGATCAAAAAACGTATGCTTGCATTTACGCCGACTAGCTGATATATCTGATAAACTTAACTGACC
>NZ_JBOZWW010000046.1:0-846 GCF_050864855.1 Candidatus Cardinium hertigii | reverse complement strand
CAGCTCTTTCTTTTTTTCGTAAGGCTATCAAAGATAATAACACTCCATCCAAAGTGGTAATTGACAAAAGCGGTAGTAACAAATCTGCACTTGATGCATTAAATTCAGAACTAGATCAAGATCACAAAATTCAAATATTTCAAAACAAATACTTAAATAATAGAGTCGAACAAGATCATAGGTTTATCAAAAAACGGATAAAACCCATGCTAGGGTTTAAGAGTTTCTATTCGGCTAACATTACCATTACAGGAATAGAAAATATTAGAATCATTCAAAAAGAACAACTAATCGGAGCTAAAAAACAGGTATCTACTTTTGAGAACTTCGCTAAACTAATGGCCGCATAATATTCAAAATTAAAGACAAGGGAGAGGACTATACAAAATTAAATACAGATGCGACAGAGCCAATTTGTTACTACCGCTTTTGTCAATTACCACTTTGGATGGAGTGTTATTATCTTTGATAGCCTTACGAAAAAAAGAAAGAGCTGAAGACTTGTCTCTACGTGCACTTAGAAAAAAATCAACTGTATCTCCATAACGATCTACTGCTCTATATAAATAAATCCACTTACCATTTAGTTTGACGTAAGTTTCATCCATTCTCCAACTACTACCAACTGGACGTTTTCTTTTTCTAACTTCTTGATCTATCAGTGGAATGAACTTAATGACCCACCTTTGTAAAGTAGAATGGTCAATCTTTGCGCCTCTCATACGCATCATCTCTTCCAACTCTCTATAGCTTAATGAAAAACGACATTTCATATACACAAATAGAAGGATTAACTCTGGGGAAGAACAAAATCCTTATCATATCTTTAACTTGACACCTATATTT
>NZ_JBOZWW010000075.1:0-879 GCF_050864855.1 Candidatus Cardinium hertigii | reverse complement strand
GTAATCGAATCAGATAACTGGAATAAAGGATGTTTCGGGTTAAGAAAACTAGATAAGCGTTGCTCAAACAAACGCTCAAGGCTATTATTTATTTTCTTAGATTTCATCCTTATTTTGCAAGCTTTTTATACAAAACAACTCTAAAACTGGTTATTAACCAATACAAATTTAACCATTTATTTGCTGATTAACAAATAATTATACAGTATTTCAGGACCGACTACTTATAGTTCTAGACTTATAACGTCAGTCGTACGTTTATAGTACATAAGGTAGAATAAGATTAGGATAGCCTGGTGGTAGGTTATTCAAATGACTTACTTGAAACGTATCTCTACTTAACAGTGAGTTAAGATTGGGATCTTCTGGGTAGCTAAGTAATAGCGGAAAAAATACCGAAGCGCCAATTATAGATATTTTATCTCTTGCTACATTACCTAACCCCCATATATTTTGGTAACTCATTACCATAGGTGACTTTTGATCAACTTGTGAAAAATTCCCTATGTACAAAAATATATGGCCTTTAATATACATTATGGTAAAGAAGGGATTTCCATTATCAATTAGATAAGTAAGACGCTGTGTTGGTGTATGAGTACTCAAGTCAACCATTTCTGTTGTCTTTATCTGGTCACGTGATTGACGGGGTAACCAAATACCAAAAGGAAGAAACATCCCTTTAAGTTCTGCAGAACAGTCGTTATAGTATGATAGCCCTCCCCAACCATAAGGTCTCCCTTTCAAGCTATTTATTAATTGAGCAAAATTTCTTGGTGATGACTTTATAGGTATATATGCTGCGTGTGTTGGATTAACTACCACATCTGATAAAAATGCTTTTCCTTCTTTATCAGTTATAGGTACAGACAAGATCAG
>NZ_JBOZWW010000025.1:0-885 GCF_050864855.1 Candidatus Cardinium hertigii | reverse complement strand
ATTGGAGGAAACTATCGATCAAATTAATCTTACTGATACCACTTCTTCTTCTGGTGATCTATAGTATAGTGGACTGAAAAAATCGGACAGAAAAAGACTAGCTTTGTTTCTCGGTGTTATGTTTTCATTAATTTAAAATGAATAGCTCAAATGGGAAGAAATAAGATTAGAAAGTTTAGTTCATCAGAAAAGAGTAAAATAGTGTTAGCTTTACTTAAAGAAGAATTGACGTTGTCTCAATTATCTTCAAAGTATGGAGTAAGTGGTAAAACGATTCAAAATTGGCATCATAAATTTTTAGAGAACATGTCTCTAGTTTTTGATCCATCCAAAGTTGTAAGCGTATATAAAGATGAAATAGAGACACTTAAGGATCAAAACGATTCACTTGCTAAAGCGTTAGGTAAGACCACAGTTGAAAGAGATTGGGCAGTGGGAAAGCTAAAGAGCTTGGACTTATTAAATAAAAAAGGTCTTGTTGATTCCAAGCTTAATAACTTATCCAAGGCAAGACAATGTGCATTATTATCAATAAATCGCTCTTTGATATATTATAAATCTGTCTTAAAAAAGGATTGTAAGTCAGATATTTTAAATAAAATAGATTCTATTTATAGTGCACATCCGGAATATGGTTATCGTTATATATACAATCAATTATTAGAAGATGGTTTTAATATAGGAAGAGATCGAGTTCTTAAATATATGGGTATGCTAGGTTTATCAGCTGTTTATCCACGTAAAAAGCTGTCTACTTCTTCTAAATCTGCTCAAAATAAAGTTTACAACTATTTACTAGCCCCCTACTGGGTGGATACAGGTAAAACCAAGAAAGTACGTGTAAATGAATCAAATAAGGTTTGGAGTGGAGATATTACCTATATT
>NZ_JBOZWW010000015.1:0-1015 GCF_050864855.1 Candidatus Cardinium hertigii | reverse complement strand
GGTTTTCAAATTCAGAATCTGCGGAGATTCTGGTTTTGAAAAAACGACGAACTCGACTAAACCGGGATTTGCGCAGATTCTGGTTTTCAAATCCGGAATCTGCGCTAATCCCGGTTTTTCGTGCAGATTTTCTTGTTTCGTGTTGAGCGTGTATTATTCAGGTATTTATATTGAAATATTTGATTCATATTACCCTGATCCAATTCTGTATTTAAAGCATCAAGAGCAGCCTTATAACTATCGCTTTAATCAACTACCACTTTAGATGGAGTATTATTCTCTCTGATAGCCTTATTAAAAAAAGAAAAAGCTGCAGATTCGTCTCTACTTTTACTTAGAAAAAAGTCAACTGTATATCTATAACGATCTACTGATCTATATAAATAGATCTACTTTCCATTTAGTTTGACGTAAGTTTCATCTATTCTTCAACTACTACCAACCGGGCGTTTTTTTTTTCTTACTTCTTTATCTATAAGAGAAACAAACTTCATAACCTATCTTTGTAACGTAGAGTGATCTATTTTTGCGCCTCTTGAATGCATCATCTCTTCTAGATCTCTGTAGCTTAAGCAAAAGCGGCATTTCATGTACACAAATAGAAGGATTAACTCCGGTGATGAACAAAATCCTTCAAAATATCTCAATAATCGAGTGGTAATACGGAACATATCCATTAAGTTTCCAAACGAAAAATATAATTAATGGTTCTTTAAAACAAACGCAACAGAACCTTAAATTTAACTTTGATACTTTTCTGAAAGAAAGCTAAGAAAGAAGGATCAGATAGAGGCCTTCCTTTTGTAGATTTTCATGAAAATATAGCTATATTGGCAGATGGTACTCTCGTTTCATACTATCGGTCAAGAACAGTATACCACTCAAAACTATATAGACTGGACTACTACAGTAGGGAGTAGTATGAAATCACTACCCTGTGATAGCCTGATACAACAAATAGATATCTACTACCCAGACCAATGGCAAACTAAATGGAAAGTAGATCTATGTATAT
>NZ_JBOZWW010000018.1:0-1158 GCF_050864855.1 Candidatus Cardinium hertigii | reverse complement strand
ACATATTATCAATGTTAAGCTATAGTAAAGGTTCATGGGGTCTTTTCGTCCCATTGCGGGTAGACGGTATCTTCACCGCCACTCCAATTTCACCGAGCTCGTGGCTGAGACAGTGCCCAGATCGTTACACCATTCGTGCAGGTCGGAACTTACCCGACAAGGAATTTCGCTACCTTAGGACCGTCAAGGTTACGGCCGCCGTTTACTGGGGCTTCTATTTAGAGCTTCAATTTTGCAACTTGACTCCTCCTATTAACCTTCCAGCACCGGGCAGGTATCAGACCTTATACTTCATCTTTCGATTTTGCAAAGTCCTGTGTTTTTGGTAAACAGTCGCCTGGGCCTTTTCACTGCGGCCTATTGCGCCCTTTAAAAAAGGGAACAATGAGGCACCCTTTCTCCCGAAGTTACAGGGATATTTTGCCGAGTTCCTTGGCCACGAATCACTCGAACACCTTAGGATATTCTCCTCAACTACCTGTGTTGGTTTGCGGTACGGTTAGCTAGCACTTAACAATTAGAGGCTTTTCTTGGAAATATGATTAGGGTCATTATCTACGCTCCCAAAGGATTGTAGTACTATTGCTTTCGACAGGTATGGTGGATTTGCCTGCCACACCTATATCTACGGGCTTTAACCTTCTAAATTCGTCAGAAGGCAGACCTTTCACTCTTTCGTCCCCCCTTCTCTATTGCTAGCTAGTATCGGAATATTAACCGATTTTCCATCACTTACGCCTTTTGGCTTCAGCTTAGGGACCGACTAACCCATGGATGACAACCATCGCCATGGAAACCTTAGTCTTACGGTGCAATGGTTTCTCACCATTATTTTGGTTACTCATGCCTACATTTTCTTTTCTAATTAATCCACTAAGCATCACTACTTAGCTTCAGCTTTATTAGAATGCTCTCCTACCCCTTACTGCCTAAAGCAGCAAGGCCATAGCTTCGGTAATATACTTAATGCCCGTTTATCATCGACGCTTTGTCGCTCGATCAGTGAGCTGTTACGCACTCTTCAAATGAATGGCTGCTTCCAAGCCAACATCCTGACTGTCTAAGCAACTAAACCTTCTTAGTTCAACTTAGTATATATTTGGGGACCTTAGCTGATGGTCTGGGTTCTTTCCCTCTCGGACTAGGACCTTAACGCCC
>NZ_JBOZWW010000074.1:0-1193 GCF_050864855.1 Candidatus Cardinium hertigii | reverse complement strand
TATGCTGCGTGTGTTGGATTAACTACCACATCTGATAAAAATGCTTTTCCTTCTTTATCAGTTATAGGTACAGACAAGATCAGTTTGTCCATTATACCACTACGTGCCGGAAATAATGTTCCGATATAAGCTATTGTTAAAAAATTTCCTTGTTGATTGACTAAAGGTGTATCTGTTTGTATAATTGCAGCAATATTTTCTTGTGCAACAGATTTCCATTTTTCAATAAAGCCATCATCGGTATAGGCTATCCCGTCACTTTCAACCCATACAATAAAGTCTGGTGTGATAACAAGCGACCAGCTTTTATCTTTCGTTTGATTTATAAGATAAATAGGTGTTCCAATAAAGAGCGCAGAGGCTTGTAGCTTGTCAAGTGGATAGCCATAGCCTGGCATAATGCTACGCACATAAATATCTGTTGTAGGTAGGCTTCTTCCTAATAAATTCTTGGTAGTTATTGCTCTGTTTTCTTTATGAAAGGATAATCTTTTTAGTTCGTCTAACGGGATTGTATCGGCTATATTTTCTATCTTTTTTTTGGGATAAAGTCTAAAGTTAATGCCATACCATTTGTCTTTCGATAGTTCATCTTGATTAGAAAATATGGTAAGCTGATTTTTTTCGCTAGCCCAGATGTCTGTTTGCAGAATCTGTTTAACATAGGATTGATCCCAAGGAGATGCAGTACCAAAAAGACGTTGGTGTAAATTTTTCAAATAAGATGCTTGTACATTTTTGTCCAATATTGGCTTTTCATATCCATCTTGATATGGATTAATCCACTTATCTGTCTCCTGTTGGTAAGCTTCTATAGGGAAGAACTCTATTGAAGAGGGTAAGAAAGGTGTTTGTGCTTTGTATGGCATTGGAATTTAAAGTAAAATTACTTATTAAATTACATTTATTATTAATGAACATGAGACAAAAAAAACAATTTAAAATCGAATATTATGGTGTCAGTTATTTAATTAGTCGGTCCTGAAATACTGTATAATTATTTGTTAATCAGCAAATAAATGGTTAAATTTGTATTGGTTAATAACCAGTTTTAGAGTTGTTTTGTATAAAAAGCTTGCAAAATAAGGATGAAATCTAAGAAAATAAATAATAGCCTTGAGCGTTTGTTTGAGCAACGCTTATCTAGTTTTCTTAACCCGAAACATCCTTTATTCCAGTTATCTGATTCGATT
>NZ_JBOZWW010000011.1:0-1292 GCF_050864855.1 Candidatus Cardinium hertigii | reverse complement strand
GTCTTACATTAGCTTCTCTGGCAGAAGAAGCCTTTTCTAAAGCTATTGATACATTGGAAAATGAAAGAGAAGCTCCATTTCCAAGTAGACGTGAGGAACTTAAAACTGGTAGGCCTATAAAATAGTAGGGGTCCCGTCAGGAAAGTGAAAATAAAGCACGATAAGGAAAAATGGGGTTATAAAAATCGTTCGAAAATGTACGATATATTTAGTTAATACCTGTGTCTTAACAAACGGTCGTTTGTTGAGACAGCTAAAATACCTCCCTAAAATAGTTCATAAAATGTATCATATTTCGATCTCAAAAAACAAAATATCATAAACTTATTATTTTTAATATTATTGAGACAATACGGAAAAATTGGTATTCCGTTTCCTATCATTCAATAAAATTGTAAGAATATTTATAATTTTAAAGCTGTTGATTCATTCTAACCTATTGATCAGATGAGCAAGAAAGAAAGCAAAGAAAAGGATCAAGAAAATGGACTAGATAAGCCCCATGATTTTGTGTTTAAAAATACGTTTTGCAATAAAGAGGCAATGCTGGATTTTCTATCTGCCAACTTGCCTTGTGATCTGCTTTCTAAAATAGATAAAGAGAAATTAGCGTTAACAAATAAAAGCTATGTAGATCCAGTTGGGAGAAGAGGAGAATCTGATTTAGTCTTCAAAACCAATATAAATGGTAAGGAAGGGTATCTGTATCTATTGGCAGAACATCAGTCTACTGAAGATCCATATATGCCTCTAAGGTTTCTAGAGTACAACGTTCAATTACTACGCCAACATTTAAAAGAAAACGGTAATGTACCCCTTCCAGTTATATTAAATATATGTCTATACAACGGAGATAAACCCTATAAAGGTTCTTCTAGTTTATTGTCTATGTTTTCTGATCCTGAGTTAGCAAAATCATCTATGTTTGATAGCTTTCATTTAGTAGACTTGTACAGCACTTCAGAAGATGAATTGCTTAGCTATAAAAAGGCTGCTTTTGCTGCTATGGTTCTCAAACAAGGAATTTATAGAGATTTTAAGAAGTGGTTTTCTGATCATATACATCTAATTGTTTACCTTTTAGAAAAAGGTTATATTAGCTATGCGGATACAGCATTTTTGTACATGTTAAAGGTAGACGATAACCCAGATTTACTAGAAACAATAAAAAAATCTAATCCCCAATTAAAACAAATAGCCATGTCTGTAGCTGAAAAATTAATACAACAAGGAGAACATAAAGGTAGACAAGAAGGTAGACAAGAAGGTAGACAAGAAGGTAGACAAGAAGG
>NZ_JBOZWW010000073.1:0-1421 GCF_050864855.1 Candidatus Cardinium hertigii | reverse complement strand
AATAGTTAACGTTTTACTAAAATATCGTGCTGTTAGTGGGAACAAAACAAATAAATTGTTGTAGTTGACATTTATTCTTACAATGATTAAACTTGTATAGATACAAATAATGACTACTATGAACTTACATCAAAAAATAATAAAACCGAAATTAGGGTTATTGGAGTTAGCTAAAACGTTAGGTAACATATCCTCAGCGTGTAAAAGTATGGGTTATAGCAGAGATAGCTATTACCGATTTAAATCACTATATAAAATAGGAGGCCAAGCAGCGTTATACGAGATAAGTCGTAAGAAACCTATTTTAGCTAATAGAGTGAATTCTAAGATAGAAAAAGCAGTATTAGATATCGCCATAGACTATCCAGTCTACGGTCAACTTAGGGTATCTAATGAGTTAAAGCAGCAAGGTATACTTGTCTCTCGCGGAGACGTAAGATCTATCTGGTTACGCAATGACTTAAACAATATAAAGAAACGTCTTAAAGCTTTGGAAGCAAAGATGGCTCAAGATGGTCTTGATTTAACTGAATCACAGCTATAAGCCTTAGAAAAGCGTAAAAATGAACAAGAATCATGTGAAGAAATAGATACAGAACATCCTGGTTATTTAGGCTGTCAAGATACTTATAATGTGGGTAGTTTTAAAGGCATAGGCAAAGTTTATACTCAAGTATTTACAGATAGCTATTCTAGAGTAGCTAATGTAAAACTGTACACTGGTAAGAGAGCTGCCGATCTTCTAAATGATAGAATACTACCTTTTTATCAAGATCAAAGCATACCTATCTTACGTATACTAACAAATCGTGGAACTGAGTATAAAGTCAAAATAGAACATCATGCTTTTGAGTTGTTTTTAAGTATAGAAGGTATAGAACATATGGTTACTGAAGCCTATTCACTACAAACCAATGGATTTTCTGAGCGTTTTGATAAGACCATGAAACAGGAATTCTTTGATACAGCTATGCGTAAAAAAAATCTATACCAAGCTGGATGATTTGCAAGAGGATTTAGATAGATAGTTAAATTATTACAATTATGAGCGACCACATTCTGGAAAATATTGTTATGGTAAAACACCTGTACAAACTTGGGAGGATAGTAAAAAACTATTCCTTGAAAAAAATAATCAAATCGCATATATTAAAAAAACATCTGACACGCTAAACTTAAACGACAACTATATAATTTAATTTTCTTACTGTATGCAGGATTAAATCTTGCCTACTACAAATAAATAAAGTATAAAAGAATCTACTCAACCCAAAAATACTGTTTCCATAGTGGTAGCTGTTCCAGCAAGAAATATCATTAACCTATTGCGTTTTTTAGTCATCTTTCTGGCTATATCCTTAGGAGGATTATCTTGTTTTTTGGGTTATTTAGTCTTTAAACAAAATAAAAGTGACTTAGTC
>NZ_JBOZWW010000064.1:0-1570 GCF_050864855.1 Candidatus Cardinium hertigii | reverse complement strand
AAATCCAAAATACTGCATTAATAAACAGTCTATTATCTTTGGCAACAGCTCCCCAACCTCCTTGTTGACCTGGAAGTAGAGGTGATAAAATAGACCATACTTTGTCTGAAATATCATGACGGTGAATCCATTTAGACATCTATAAATATAATTGATGTTATGATCTAAAAATATAATATGAACTACAAAACAAATATACAAAATATTTCATGACGACACTATCTAGAGTAGTGCCATCTTAGCAGACAAATGGCTCTAAAAGCATAGAGCCCTCTTGCCATCCAATTGGCCACCATATTGGTTCAAACCATACGCTCCAATCAAAAAATACCTTTTATTTGGATGATCCAATTAAGGCATCAGTTTTTTAACAGATAAAATTTTTTAATCTGGCTATTTTAGCCTATCTTGTATCCTCTAAATAAAAATTTTCATCATACATTATTGCAATACATTATGAACAAATATAAAATAAAATCTATCGTTCTTGCTGCCTTTTACGGTATGGCTATTTTGAATACTGGTGCAACATCTTGTACTAAAGAAAAGAAATTAAAAGACCTAACAGAGGCACAATTGAATCAACGCATCAAAGAAAGTCAAGACGAATTGGCGAGTAGGGAAGAATCATCTCAAAAAAACTCATCAGAAGAAGAGAGCGAGAAAGAAAAATAAGGATATCTGTTCAGCACTGTGGTAAAAACTTGTTTTTTGGTAGCGTTCCAAGGCGTTTTTTAGCGTAAAAACTTGAGTTTTGTAATGGGTTTCATTACAAAATGAGAAAAACGCTTTTTTACCACAGTGGTGAGCAATTCTTACCTTTTATATGATCCGTTTTACAGGTGTTATGTCTGCGCCTTCGATAAAAATAGATATAGGTACACTGGTCGTAATGTCTTAGAACCATTGGGTTCATTCTAAAACAGATGGTGACTTTATTACCCTGGTTTCTAATGGTTTATGCGTCTTGAATGCTCATAATTTACTATCCCAACCGCTAATCCTCTTGCCATCTAATTGGCCACCATATTGGTTCAAACCATACGCTCCAATCAAACAATACTTCTTATTTAAATGATCTTCAACGGATCAGTTTTTAACAGATAACATTTTTTAATGTGGCTATTTTAGCTTATTTTAGGTCTTCTCAATACAAATTTTCATCATACATATAAATATATATGAACAAATATACTATAAAATCTATCATTTTTTCTGCCCTTTGGGGTATGGCTATTTTAAATACTGGCGCAGCATCTTGTACTAAGGGAAAGAATCAACAAAGGGAAGAAATAATAAAAAAGGCCCAAAAAGACATCAAAGAAGCTTCCGAACAGTCAATACGAGACCGTTGCAATAGGTTTTTAGATTTTAGTATAAAAAAGTAATTGTTAATTTTATTAAAAGTTTAACTTGTAATTATTGTTTAGGTTTTGTAATAAAAATTTTATGATATTATTATGTCAATCAAAGTGAGCGGTCAGTTAAGTTTATCAGATATATCAGCTAGTCGTCGTAAATGCAAGCATACCTTTTTTGATCAAATCAATAATCTGATTAACTGGTCATT
>NZ_JBOZWW010000027.1:0-1661 GCF_050864855.1 Candidatus Cardinium hertigii | reverse complement strand
CTCTTGAAGAAGATTTAAAAGGTTGTATATATCGTATAGATGATCATGCTAATTCTGTAAAATTTTCTGAAAATTTCTTAGAATTTTTGGATAAATTTTTTGATAAATATAAAAAATTACAGAAATAGGTTCTACCGGATAGGCGGCTCTGTCCAGTTAAGTGTGTAAATTATTTTTAGGATTATTGGATTCTCTTTTCAAATTTAATTAAAAAATGTGCTATAGCCTCACTCCAATTATGAATAGGCATGGTCCACTTTTTTGTCATATAGTTAATAGTTAAATATAAGGTTTTAAAAACAGCTATATCGTTAGGGAACACTCTTTTATTTTTAGTAACTCTGCGGAATTGGCTATTTACAGATTATCGAGTAGATTCAGGGATTACTCCCTGAATCCCTCACGGAACCGGACTTACAGATTTCCCATATCCGGCTCTTCAACAAGAAAACTGGCAGTAATTATATAGTACAGAATGAGGCAGATAAGGTTTTATTAGACCATATCTTTTTATGATGTCTCTATATTTGGGGTGTTTTGACTAAAAGACCGGTTTGTCTGATTTAGGGTATAAATTATTTGTTAACCAGTTAATTCACCCTGAATTGCAAATACAGGGCTTAAGATTACGGCATGAATGCCTTAGCCACAGCTAGTTTTCGACTTGAAAGTCTCCAAGTTTATCTTTTATTTATCCATGTCTATCAACATAATCCTTGATCATTTGATCTGTAACAGTACTAGAATTTCTTACAAACAGATTACTTTTTTACAAAATTGAACCTTTAATTGCCAAATATGTTGAAACGACGCACTGCAAGTACGGGGTTTTTCTCCCAAAGTGGGACAATAAACGGTTCTGTCGCATGTGTGTAAAGAAAGGATTAAATTTAGATTTTAGTTTAAAATTTTGTTTAGATGTTTAATATTACGCCCAGATTATTGCCATATTTTAAAGGGTTTTGTTCATCCCCGGAGTTAATTCTTTTATTTGTGTATATGAAATGCCGTTTTTCATTAAGCTATAGAGATCTGGAAGAGATGATGCATATTAGAGGCGCAAAAATTGATCATTCTACTTTACAAAGATGGGTTATAAAATTTGTTCCACTAATAGATCAAGAAGTTAGAAAAAGAAAACGTCCAGTCGGTAGTAGTTGGAGAATGGATGAAACTTACGTGAAACTAAATGGGAAATGGATCTATTTATATAGAGCAGTAGATCGTTATGGAGATACAGTTGAATTTTTTCTAAGTGAACGTAGAGACAAATCTGCAGCTCTTTCTTTTTTTAATAAGGCTATCAAAGAAAATAATACTCCATCCAAAGTTGTAGTTGACAAAAGTGGTAGTAATAAATCTGCTCTTGATGCTTTAAATATAGAACTAGATCAAGACCATAAGATTGAAATATTTCAAAACAAATACTTGAATAATAGAGTTGAACAAGACCATAGATTTATCAAAAAACGGATAAAACCCATGCTAGGGTTTAAGAGTTTCCAGGCTGCAAACATTACCATTACAGGGGTGTTTTGACTAAAAGCCCGGTTTGTCTGATTTTGGTTTAAAAAGTCTGTTAATCAATTAATTAAGAATAAAAGTTGATGTCATTTTCTTCCATCAATTTTCATATAATAAACTGAATATCAACTATATTG